>JBCBVA010000061.1:0-22494 GCA_039817825.1 Cyanobacteria bacterium J06642_12
TAATTCTCTTCACGTTCACTATTGATAATTCTCAATAGTGAACGTGAAGAGAATTATCAATAGTGAACGTGCCGTTCAAACATGCGCATTTGATAGAGGGTGAGCAGCAACATGATGACGAAAAATACGGTGGCAACTGCCGAGGCGATTCCCATACGGAAAAATTGGAATCCTTCGCTGTACAGGGTATAGAGCATGATTTCGCTGGCTTTATTTGGGTCCCCTTGAGTGAGCACTTTGACGGTGTCAAAAATTTGAAAGGACTTGATGACAACGATGACGAAGACAAACAGACTAGTGGGGCCGAGCATCGGCCAGGTGACGTGAATGAAGCGATCGATGCTGGAGCTAGCCCCGTCTACTTTGGCTGCTTCGTAGAGGTTTTTAGGAATGGCAATCAGTCCGGCCAAGAACAACACCATGTAGTAACCAACCAATTGCCAAATTGAAATACATCCGATCGCAAACAACACTGTGGACTGATTGTTCAGCCAATTCACCGATTGCAACCCAACCATTTCAAGCAAGCGGTTGACCAGTCCAAACTGGGGATGTAGCATCCACCGCCAGACAATCGACATGGCCACCAGCGATGTGGTGACGGGTAGGAAGAATACCGTCTGCCAGAATCCTTGAAAGCGGGACAAGCTATTGATAGCTAGAGCTAGGGCGAGCGAAATTCCCAGCGACGTTGGCACCACAAAACAATTGAGCATCAGGGTGTTGAACAGGCTTTTGCGATAGTCGGGATTGGTGAACAGCTCGGTGTAGTTCTCGAATCCGATAAAGCTAAAGTCGGGCAAGCCCAGCTCCCAATCGGTGAACCCGATCGCGATGGTGACCGCCGTCGGAATCACCACAAAGGTCAACATGAGACCGAACGCTGGCAGCAAGTACAGCGGCTTTTCCAGCAGCGGCAGCTTGGACTCCCGTTGCCGTTCGACGGGGGGGGCGGATGGATTGGAAGGAAATGCCGTCATGCTACAAGTTGCTCCCGCCGCGGCTGAGTGCCAGAGAGCCGTTCCCCCTGACTGGAAAATGCCAGTGATTGAAACCAGTCGGGTAAGAGAGAGATGCGATCGCCCAGCCGCAACGTTTGCCCGTGGCGAGGAGACAGCCGAACGACTATTGGCCCGGTTTGAGTCTGTCTGGCTTGAATCTGTCCGGGTGAATGCTGCCAGTTGCTAGCCGTTGGGTCACTCTCCGACTCGGCTTGAACGGTCAGGAGCAACTCGTTACCCAGGTTCTCAATTAAATGCACGATACCGGTCAGACTTTCCGGATGGTTGGGGGCAACCAGCGAGAAGGCTTCGGGTCGAAACCCTAACAGCAGCGTCTGATTTTGGTGGCAGTAATCAATAATGTCAACGCCATCTAATCGCTCGGGGAATTGCCGCAGCTCGTTGCCGAATAGCTTCAACGTTTTTGCGCTCGACACTTCAGCGAGCAGAGTGTTGATGGTGGGGCTGCCGATGAACTGAGCAACAAATAAATTAGCCGGATTCTCGTACAGCTCGTTCGGCTTGCCAATCTGCTGAACATGCCCCCGATCCATCAGCACCACGCGATCGGACATAGTCATGGCTTCACTTTGGTCGTGAGTCACGTAAACAAACGTTCCGCTCAGCCGACGCTGCAATTCGATAATCTCGCTGCGCATGCTCAATCGCAGCTTGGCATCCAGATTGGATAGCGGTTCGTCCATCAAAAACAGCGCGGGATTTCGAACCATTGCTCTGGCCAATGCCACCCGCTGCCGCTGTCCTCCCGATAGCTGACCGGGCTTGCGATCGAGGAGATTATCCAGTCCCATGATTGATGCTGTTTCTACCACCTTGCTGCGAATCTCGCGATCGAGAGACTGTCGAGCCGGTAGCAACCGAGCCACGAGCGGTAAACGTGTTGCCCAAGGGGCTTGCATTCGCAAGGGAAAGGCAATGTTTTCGTAGACGGTTTTGTGGGGATAGAGCGCATACGACTGGAACACCATAGCCACATTGCGCTGGGCTGGGTCCAACTGATTGACGTTCTGCTCGGCGATCGCCACTTGCCCACCAGAGGTGGATTCTAAACCGGCGATAATTCTGAGCAACGTTGTCTTTCCACATCCAGACGGACCGACCAGGGAAACAAATTCGCCGTCCTCAACCTCCAAATTGATATCTGAAAGAACGACATTCTTGCCAAATTTTTTGCTGACATTCTGCAGCTTAAGTTGAGTCATTGAGTTGAGGCTTAGATTTGAGGAATAGAGAGTAGAACTAAAAAGAGGGAAAGGCCTTCAAAGCAGAAATGCAGGTATCAAACATGAGATGTTTACGATCAATACATACGTAGGTTTCTATTTGGTTATCTCGGCATTAATATCAGTTAAAACTTGAGATTCGATGAACTGAATATGTTTTGTTCTGATATCAATAACTAAAGCGTTTTGATCGAGTCGTTTAGGGGTTACACGATCGTGAAGATTCTGTTCTTTGGAGATGTTCTGGGCGAGCGGGCGGTTGAGCAATTGGTGGGCGATCTGCCAGTGTGGCGCAACCATCTGGGTATCGATCTCGCGATCGCCAATATTGAAAACTCGGTCATCAGCAGCCAGCAGAACCCCACCTATGGGTTTGGCCTGACGCTATCGGTGGTGGAGCGATTATCCAATGCCGGAATTGATGTCTTTACCGGTGGCAACCACTCTTGGGATGCTCCGGAGAGCGAACAAGTCCTGTCTCTCCCAACCGTGCTGCGTCCGTACAATATTACTGATGACCTGTCGGGAACGGGCTGGCTGCTGCTGGAAGTGAACGGAGTGCGGTTTGCGATCGTCAACTTGATGGGGGGTGATGCCGCTCCCGGTCGATATCCCACCACCAACCTGTATTCCGCTTTCGAGAGCATCGACATACCGGAGGATGCCGTGCCGATTGTAGATATTCACTGCGAATCGGCGATGGAAAAAGCGGCGTTGGCTTATGCCTTGGACGGACGGGCGATCGCCGTATTGGGGACCCACACCCATGTCCCATCTTTACTCATGCACCGCTTACCCAAAGGAACGTTTTACGTAGCCGATGTGGGCATGAACGGCCCGAGTGAAGGAGTGCTTGGCATGCATCCCGATTACTTCGTTCGACTGATGACGCGCTCGGCAGCAGTGCCCTTCGATGAGGCGTTGGGGCCACTACAGTTAGGGGCAGTACTGATCGAGATCGATTCAAACCATCCCTTTGATATATCGACTGGCTCGATTTCAAGATTAACTTCGTCCAATTGGCCAGGAATCGGCGATCGAAATACTCAAACGGTAATGAATGGGTAACAAACATTCATCAGTGATTATCTCATTTTTAATCTTGACTTATGTGTGGCTTAACGTCTCAATAAACCAGCCACTATAGGGTGACATCGATTGTATGTCCCTACTAAAACAATGGTGCGTCGTAGAACAGTTTTCTTTGGTGCGATCGCGATTCTCGGTAGTTCCGTACTGCTGACTCAGGTTGCGAACGAAGGTTTTGCTAACCCCGAAGGTCCCGATACGCTGCGATTTGCGGTGACGGATGTTGTGGGTTTAGAGGAGCTGCAACGGGATTTTGGCCCCTTTAAAGCAGCCCTTGAAGATGTGACCGGAAAGCCAGTGGAGTTTTTCCCGGTAGCCGATCGCGCAGCCGCAGCCGTTGCTCTGCAGACCGATGCGGTTGATGTGGTGTTGGCTGGTCCTGCGGAGTACGTGGTGTTGCGGGCTCGCACCAATGCCGAACCTGTCGTGGGCATCACCCGCCCCAACTACCGCTCGGTGATTGCAGTCCCTGCCGAAGTCAGCATTGACTCCCTCGAACAGCTCCCTGGCAACACCCTAGCTCTGTCTGATGTCGGGTCCACCAGCGGCCACCTTGGGCCAAGCGTCATTCTGGCAGAAGCCGGTATCGATCCGCTTTCCGACCTGGATGTCCTCATGCTGGGAGATGCTGACCTGCAGGCCCTCAAAAATGGCGATGTGGATGCCTGGGGGGGCTCGCTGATCGATTACGAGCGCTTTATCGAATCGGAAGGGGCGTCGGCAGCCGACTATCCCATCATCGAAACCGGCGACATGCTGCCCAATGACGTATTTATGGCCAGCGACGATCTGGCTCCCGAATACATCGACCTGCTGGTAGAGCAAATGTCCGAAGGGCAGGAGCAGTTGATTGAGGCGATCGTCTCCGTCTCCAGCAACGCGAAGTATGTCGGATCTGAAATACTTCCGGCCCAGGATGAAGATTACGACTCCATTCGCCTAGCTTATCGAGCTGTGGGTGTGGAAGAGTTTTCTGAATTTATTGGCGAATAGTCGTATGAACGACTGTAGTCCGTTGATGAAGCGACCATTAGGCGACGTCATTCGGTCGGTCAATGTCGTTGGGGTCTCGAAAGTGTACCCCAACGGTACCCGCGCTCTAGACAGCGTCAATGTTGTGGCGCGGTCGGGGGAAGGTCTGGTGCTGCTGGGCCATAACGGCTCCGGAAAATCGACCTTGTTGCGCTGCATTGTGGGTCTAGAGCCGGTGACCTCGGGAGAGGTGGTCGTGGGGGGCCAGACCGTAACGGCGCTGACGAAATCCGAGCTGCGAACCGTGCGCAGTCGTATTGGAGTGGTGTTTCAGCACTTTCACCTGGTGAGCAGCTTGACGGCATTTCATAGCGTTCTGCACGGGGCGATGGGACGCAACCGTCACCCACGCAACTGGTTTCCCGCCACTGCCGAGCAATCGGAACGGGTGAAGGCGATGGCCTGCTTGGAGCGGGTGGGAATTGCCGAGTTTGCCAATCAGCGGGTGGATACGTTGTCAGGCGGCCAGCGGCAGCGGGTGGCGATCGCCCGCATGCTCATGCAGGAGCCCGATATTGTCCTAGCTGACGAGCCGATCGCCAGTCTCGATCCGCTAGCCGGACGGGAAATTATGGATTTGCTGTGGGACATCGTGCGAGAGCGACAGCTCACCCTGATCTGTACCCTGCACCAACTGGATTTAGCCAAGGAATACGCCAGTCGAATTGTGGGATTGAGCGGTGGCAAAGTGCTGTTCGATCGCCCCCCCGAACGGTTGAGTACTGCCGAAATCGACCGACTATATCGCAAGGCACCAGAGCCTGAATCTCTCAGCCCCGCCCGTGCTTCTGTTTGATGGTTTCTCAAGCTTGCTACGAAGGAGGTCATCAAACAACGAAGGCATTGCAGCAAGCCTGAAAGAGAGTCCCCCATCACTTTTAGGCTGACAAAACACTAACGCTTTAACTCTGCATAATGACCGATTTCGAGACTAGCCTGACCGCCTTACCCTCCCGTTGGAAACGTCCCAGCGCGTTCTGGCTCGTCATTGCGATCGCATTCCTCGTCTTTTTCATCCACGGCGCGGCAGCTAGCGACCTGACTCCGCAGCGTCTGTTTCGCGGCATCTTCCGCCTGGGGGATTTTCTCCAACAAGCTTTCCCTCCCAGCCCCAATCGGTTTGGCAGTATTGTCCGCTCCACAATCGAGACCTTCGAGATTGCTTTAGTGGGCACGGTGGGGGGAGCCCTGCTCAGCTTGCCGCTGGCGCTGCTAGCCGCCAAGAACACAACCCCTCACTCTGTTGTTCATTCAGCGTCCCGGTCCTTCATTGCACTGCTGCGGGTGATCCCCGATCTGATTTGGGGATTGATCTTTATTGTGGTGGTGGGGTTGGGGGCGGCCCCAGGTATTTTGGCGATCGCGGTGGACACGATTGGCTTTTGCGGAAAGTTCTTTGCCGAGCGCATTGAGGAGGTCGATCCCGGCCCCGTAGAAGCGTTGCGGGCGTTGGGGGCACCGGAATCAGGGATTGTGGCGGGGGCGATTGTTCCGGCTGTGCTGCCGTCGTTTGTGGCCACCAGTTTGTTTGCCTTGGAATCGTCGGTGCGCTCTGCAGTGGTGCTGGGGTTGGTGGGGGCCGGTGGCATTGGGGTGGAGTTGCAGACATCGATGCAACTGCTGAGATACGACGAGGCGTTGACAATTATTTTGGTCATTTTTGCGGTGGTGACGGCTGTAGAACGGTTATCAGCCGCGATTCGGAGAGCAGTGATCTAGAGCGCGAGTTCTGCAGACAATGTTGTTGTGATTTACGAGATTTGTGAGGTCGATATGGTGACAGCGGTCGGAGTTTCGGGAAATGAAATCTCGGGAAATGGGAACGTGGGGGACGGCCACATGACTCCCCAAACGGCGATTCGCGGAGCCAAAGTGCTAACGCCGTATGGCTGGCTGGAGGAAGCCACGTTGGTTTTCGAAGGGCAGCGCATCTCTCAAGTTGACCAAAACAGCGCTCCAGCCGGAGCTGTCGAAAAAGACGGCAGCGGCCTGCTGATTTTGCCCGGAATCATTGACATTCACGGAGATGCGTTCGAGCGATCGATCTGTCCGCGTCCCGGTACGACATTTCCTCTAGAGCTGGCTCTACCAGACACCGATCGCCAAGTGTTGGGCTCCGGCATCACCACCTATTTCTATTCGATTACCCATTCCTACGAACCAGGGTTGCGCAGTCGGGACACGACTCGACGACTGATCGACTACCTGCTAGGGGAGCCCGGCCAAAGTCTGCTGTGCAATAACCGCATCCACATCCGCCACGAAATCGCCAATGTCGATGGTTTAGACGAGCTAAAAGGCTGGATGGCAGCCGGACAGGTTCACATGCTGTCTCTGGGCGATCATCTCCCTCCCCCCGGTCAAGACAGTTCCGAACGCATGCTGCGATCTCTGCGGCAGCGCCTAAAAGTCGACGATAGCGAAATCCAAGCGGCGATCGACCGAGCCTTATCTCAGCGGGAGCAGGGATACGAGGCGATCGATGACTTAATGGCAGTTGCCCGCCAATACAGCATCCCAACGGCTTCTCACGATGACGATTCCGTTGAGAAAGTGATGGCGAGCGCACAACGAGGGGTGAGCGTTGCAGAATTTCCCACGTCAGTTGAGTTGGCTCAGTTAGCCATAGAGCAGGGTGCGCGGGTTTTGATGGGGGCACCCAATTTAATTCGGGGTGGCTCCCATCTTGGCAATGTTGGAGTGAAGGAAGCAGCGCAGGCGGGGGTGCTCGATATCTTGTGCTCGGATTACCACTTCCCCTCGTTGTTCCAAGCTCCGTTTCTGCTAGCAGAATTGGGATTAATGACGTTTCCAGAGGCTTGGGCTGCCGTCTCTCAACATCCTGCCGATGCGGCCAATTTGGGTACCAGCAAAGGTCGCTTAATGCCGGGATACGATGCCGATTTTCTGGTGGTCGAACCCAAAAATCACTATTCAAAGTTACGCGAAGTTTACGTGGCTGGAGACTGTGTCTTCAGCTCCCCAACAAGTGTTGCCACTTAGGTTGCTCCACACATTTGTGTATAGGTTATGGGGGCATCTCACTGCAAGCTGTCGGTGGGATGGGTCTCCACAGATTGAAGAAGGTCTGCTAGAAGACGAGTTCAACCTGTATCATCGGTATTCCCCACAACTATTGTTAATTGCTAGAATCAATAAATATCTATTCGTTATTCGATAAACATTCACTATAGTGTTTGCCATTTCAGTTAGGACAAAAGTTTTCAATCACAGTCTGGGCTGAACATAGCTGAAACGTCCGCAGTGGTATGGCCACTGCTATATCTATTTCCTCTAAGTCCTTAATAGAGATACGGCGACCACTTGATAAAAAAATCTTTGAACATTTAGCCATACAGAGTAGATGGGAATAAAGACTAATCAAATTTTCTACAAGTGGCTTACAACAGAGAAATATTAGAGGTGATATTTATCCAGAAATCAGATCTTGTTTGGCCCAATGGTTGTCAGCATTGACTTTTCGAGCCGCTTCATCCTCTTCCCATTGCGACTTGGTATTCCCCAGCTCTCCGTTATAAAAGAGGAAAAGCTTGTTATCGGTAACTTTGTAGGTCTCAGGGTCTACTGGGAATGTTTTACCTTCTGAAACAGCAACCGCGCAAAAACCTCCATATTGAGGGATGTAAGCTGCTGGATCCGCGTCGAATTTCGCTTTGTTTTCCGCGTTAGCAAAATAGTAGTTAGCTCCATCTTGACAGGACGACAACTCGGGATTTCCAGGATTCGGACTGTCTCCTTCAAAGTAAGAAACAGGATCGTAGCCTCCGATCGCTACTCCGAGTTCGTTGAGATTGAGTAGATTAGCCATGATGAATTTCAGCCTTTTTCTGTAGGTATCTAAGGTTGAGGGGTGCCAGTTGATAGTTCGCACTAGGTACAAAGAATATGGAGTTTCAGTCAGGACAAATGCAACTGAATATGCTCAGTAGCTTTAGTCCTCCTTACTCCATGCCATCGTGGAAAAGGCTTCATCAAGTGTTGGTTTGACGATAGGAGTGGTGTAGTTGGAGAGCACCTTGAGGCTAGTCCCAACAATCACCTCAAGAATCGTCTCCTTGGTATAGCCCGCGGCAAGGAATGCCTTCAATTGTTCTTCGGTAGGTCTTCCATGTGTTTCATGAATAACGATCGCGAATGTGCGTAACGATTCGAGCTTTGGCTCGTTGATTGGTGTACCACTGCGCAAAGCTTCAATCACACCATCATTAACCCCAGACTGTTTTGAAACTGCTGTATGAGCAGCCATGCAATAGGTACAGCCATTCAAACGATTATTGGTCATCAAGATAATCTGGCGTTCGGTTTCACTAAGCCTGGATTTGTCAAACAACCTCATCATCGTCAGATAGCTTTCAACCAGCACGGGAGACTCAGCCATGGTTGCCATGAGATTTGGCACAAAGCCAAGTTTTTTCTTAGCAGCTTTCAGGGTAGATCTTGAAGCTTCTGGTGCGCTGTCAATTGTGTGGGTTGTAAACATTGTCATAGGTGGCTCCCTTGTTGGGAATGGAGTTATGTCGAGTTTTTCTGGTTCTTACTTTTGGATTCACTACAGGAGCTGAACATCAATAGGAAGCAAAGTTCTCTTCCAGCGTCTTGGGCGAACTGAGGTAGAGCGGTCCTGTTTGTTGAGACATAGCGTCCGGGAAAATGTCTTCAATACCGTTTTCGATGCCTTCCAGAATTTTTTCAGCCACCACAGAGGCCGGTGTCATCTCCATGTCGAAGCCTTCCGTCATGCGGGTTGCTACGGGGCCGGGGTAAACGCCATGTACTGAGATGCCGTCGGTCTTTAATTCACCACGTATCGACTGCGTCATCGAGTGAATACCAGCCTTCGACACGGAATACCCACCCAAACTCGGCATGGCCGCTAGACTAGCAATGCTCGCAATATTCACGATTGCGGCTGACGTTTCTTTCTTGAGTGCGGGTAGTAATGTTTTGGTGACTGCGAGTGTGCCAAAGAAGTTAGTTTCAATGTCGTTACGCAATTGCTCTTCAGTGTTCTCCAGCAAACTAAGGGCGCTAAGGATGCCTGCATTGTTGATGAGGATATTCAGCGAGGGCACAGACTGAGTAAGCTGTGCAATAGTCTCCAGATTGCCTAGGTCCAGTTGAACGGGAACTACCCGTTCTCCCAACCCATCAAGTGCCAAGCAGTTGTTCGTCGAGCGATAGGTCGCAAAGACCTTAGCGGCTCCTTTTTCCAGCGACTTCTCCACTAAAGCTAGACCGAGTCCTCGATTAGCGCCGGTGACAAGAATGGTGCTGTCTGCGATTTTCATGGCTCGTATCCTTATTGTTGACTGCTAGTAATTCATCAAGAAATTTGATTCATCAAGACATTGAAACTACTTGATGTTGCGAACAAGACTAAGTACGTTCTGAGTTCCGAGAGTTCTTACTAAAGTAACTAGACTTAAACGAAATTCGCACATCATTAAAATCAAAGCCTAGGGATATAAAATCGACAACAAGTAGCACCTTCAAAAAAGTCTGATAAGCTGCAGTGCCGTCCGACCTAGCAAATATCAATATCAATACGAGAGGTGTCCAAAGTAGTACATGTCCGGCCCCTGCCAGCTTGGAAAATTCGCCAACAGCGACAACTATGGCAACGGTGAGGAGCATTCCACCAACAGCCAATGCTGCAATTAGAGCGCCAGAAGGCTGATTGAGAAAAATAAGCGGAACCAAGTTTACTGGACCAAGAATAAAATTCATCCAAATTTGTACCCAGGTCGGCAGCTCGAAAAACGATTGTTGAATGCGTACCAACCTATTAGGTTGTTTATTGATTGACATGAGTTTCTTCCTTTAAGTCAAAACAAAGTACCGTTGTCTTTCAGTGTCTAGAATTCATTTCTGTGCAGGAAATCGCGCGTCTTTTCAATAACCTGCGAAGCATTCTCTTCGAGCACAAAGTGGCCGGTGTCGAACAAGTGGAAGTCAATGTTGTCGAGGTGCTGTCGATAAGCCTCTGCACCAGCGACAACGAAAATCGGATCGTTTGCCCCCCAGACAATCAATGTCGGAGGCTGATGCTCTCGGAGATATGCGTGCCACTGCGGATAAAGTTTGACGTTGTTTTGGTAATCGAAGAATAAATCCAACTGCATTTGCTGCTGGCCAGGGCGAGCGATTCGGGCGAAGTCGAGAATCCAGTTGTCAGGGTTAATACCCTCGGGATTTCGTGTGCCTTGGGTATACATCCACTTGATGCCGAAGAAACTCATGAGCTGCCCAACGATTGTGGATTCATTTTCAACAGAGCGGTTTTCCAAGTAATTGCTAACCGGAATTGAGTTCTCTGGATGAAACCCTTCTTCATCGGCATTACCGTTCATAACGATTAGCCCTTTGACGCGCTCGGGATACTTTGTGGCCAGTCGATACCCAACCGGTGCTCCATAGTCCTGCATACCCAGCACAAATTCCGTGATGCCTTTCTGCTGGAGGAATTTGTCTATCGTTGCCGTCAGATTGGCGAACGTATATTCAAAATCTTTGGAATCTGGAAAGTCACTGTTGCCAAAGCCTGGATAGTCAGGGGCGATTAGGTAAAAGTCATCTCCGAGGGCAGCTAGAACGTCACGATACATGTGTGAAGAGGCTGGATAGCCATGCAATAACACAACAGCTCGTTGTTGAGCTTTTCCGGACTCCCGGTAAAAGATATTGATGCCATCGACCGGTTCGGTACTGTATCTAACTTGGGATAGATTTTTCGCGAGTTGAGTGGTCATAATCCCGCTTCCGTTTTGTAGAACTCACGTCAATTCCTTCCAGAACCATCCATTGCTCTTGCGGTTTGTTGCCTGAGCATTGCGAAATATATGAGGTCTCAGGCCTGGCTCTAAAACGCTTTGGTGTTAGCACCAGGCCAGTCAGCTGTGCTATTTAGCTGCTGTAAGAGCGATGCGATCGAGGACCGGGAAAAGATCGCTAGGTTCAGGACGGCGAGTATAGTCCGGGTTCACCTCTGCGTAGGCAATCGTTCCATCAGTGTCGATGACATACCTTGCGGGCATAGGCAGGGTCCATTTGTCATCGTTATGAATCTTGGGCAGATCGACCTGGAACATCTTAAAGAACTCAATCACGTAAGGCTGCAATGTCCAGCGCAGGCCAAATTGTTCTGCCAAGTCTCCACTCTGGTCCGTCAGGATGGGATAACTCAGATTGTTTGTTCGTTGAGACTTGCGGCTGCTCGAAGCTCCTTGTTGAGAAATTGCAAGTAGCGAAGCTCCTCGGGAGCGAATGTCGTCAGCGATTTCTTCTAAGGCTTGTAGGTCTAAATTGCAGTAGGGGCACCAGACACCTCGATAAAACGTTAGTGCCAACGGACCTTTGGCGAGCAAGGTTTTAGAGTAAACGAGGTTGCCATCAGAGTCCGGCAACGTAAATTCAGGCGCTCGGTCACCTGCTTTGAGGGCTCGCTCGGCGTTACCATTGTCGATCAATTCACGGGTGGAACGATGAAAGGCTTCCACTGCGGCGGCAGGAGCCTTGTTGGCTTCGAACTCTGCCTTAAACGCGTCGAGTTTGTCTTGAAGAGACATGATGGTATTCCTAGTTTCTGATTTGAAGTGGCAGGGAGGTTCTATAGGGCTCTAATTCAGGACTGACAATGCTTTTCGGCTTTTTTGAGAACCGCTTCCTTCGCCTATATCTAAGTATTGTTCATTTGCTTATTTATTGGTAGAGGTAAAATTCTTCTAATAGTTATTCGAAAAATAGATGAGCGATCGCATCTCGACCTTGCGCCTGTTTTGCCGTGTGGCTACAACCGGTAGCTTCACCGCTGCGGGAAGAGAAATCGATTTGTCCCAGCCATCTGTATCCAGAATCATTTCCAAGCTGGAAAAGGATCTGGGGGCGGCACTGTTTGTCAGAAGTACCCATGCCGTGAAGTTGACCGAGGCTGGGGCTGATTATCTGGACAGAATAGAACCGATTTTGTCTGCGTTGGATGAGGCAAACCATCTGGTTCGAAGTGATGGAAAGTTGCAGGGGCGCTTAAGAGTGGGGGTTGCTGTAAGCTTTGCTGTTCGGGAAATCATTCCTCGTTTGCCCGATTTCTTGGCTCAACATCCGGATTTGAATGTGGATCTCGTTGTGACTGACAAGTACCAAGACTTGATCGATCAAGCCATTGATGTTGCCATTCGTGTTGGCCCGCTGCGCGATTCAACTATGGTTGCACGCAGGTTGGGAGGAACATCACGGCTGCTGGCAGCTTCTCCCGCCTACTTGGCGAAGGCTGGAACGCCAAAAACTCCTGCAGACCTGGCTGGGCATCAGGTTATCGTTGGGCCTTCGAGTATGGGAGCGACTGGCTGGAGTTTTAGTAAAGACGGAAAAACGTTGTCGGTAAGAGTTGACGGTCAACTCATGGTGACGGTCAACGAAGCATCCACTGTTGCTGCTTTGGCGGGGATGGGAATTGTTTCCAGTTCGTATTTGGGATGTAGGGCGGAACTCGAAAGTGGAGCACTGGTTCAGCTTTTGCCTGATTGGGAAATTGGAACTGTCGAAATAAATGCGTTGCTCGCTGGAGGAAAAGCTGCAAAGCCTTCGGCTCGTGCCTTTGCTGATTACCTCGTGGCGTCGTTTCGCAGTCAATCTTAAATCACTCATCCATAATGGGAAATCTCATACCTTCGAAGTTATCGGGTACGGGAGTCCAGTACGCTCGCAGTTCTTCCTTCCCTCAGGCGCCAGTGGGGAATTCACTACACCACCTGTGTAGGGATTGATCTGCACAGCCTCCTCAGCAAACATGTCCACCAAGGCTTCCATGTCTTCTTCTAGGGTATCGAAGAAGGCAGTCACCGTCTGTTTGTTCCACTCGACAATCACTGCTGCGTGCCCCGGAAGACTCTTTGAACTTGCTACTTGCTGCCTCCATGGCAGAGCTGAATACATCCCGAGAGCTTTCCTCGCTCTCAAACTTGAATGTTATCGACGTGATTTTCCACTGACTGTGCAACTTCATTAGTTCGTAGTCGTAGTGTCCACTTACCTGTCAAAAGCTACCTCCAATCCAATGGGAACAAAAACATTCGCCCTTGCCGCTGCAAAATTTTCGGCAATCTAGAGTCCTTGTACACAAGCGGGTGCAGATATTCCCAAGACTGTCGAAATAGTATTGACCCGGCCCAACTTTCTGTCTATCCTGATGGCATGGAAGTTCAACGCGTTGCCCGCAGCCTCGAAGCTCTCGGAAACACTACTCGACTGGAAATTTACAAGCTTCTTGTCAAGGCAGGTGATTCTGGCTTTCCGGTAGGGACATTGCAATCGCGCACTGGAATTCCCCGCTCCACCCTGTCCCATCACCTCCATCGACTAATCGATGCGGGGTTGGTGACTCAAGAGCGACAGGGAACGACCCTCTATTGCCGGACAGACTATGCCGTGATGAACGGCATCATCGAGTTTCTGACATCGGAGTGCTGTGTGGAGCAAGACTGCGGAGAAGGCAGCGATCGCACCTCTGCAGACAGCTCATCGCTGACAGCCTCCAAGCCCGCCTAGAGTTTTCATCCCCTAGAGCTTTCTAAGCGGCACTACACGTCATTTTTTTTGCTCACTTATAACCATATTCTTGGGAATACCGTCAAATTCTCAATCGATCGCTGACACAGTTCGCCCTCAAATTCTTTCGTTCGTCAACCCTTTCGCTCACAAGCAAAGAGAAACCCATGACCGCCAAAATGCCGACCTACGTTCGCACCATCGCCAAAGACTGGGATCGGGTCCTACTGATCGTTGCCGCCATTGTGCTGACCTTAACGGTCTGGCAGCCCCAGCAGGCGATCGCCACCCTGCAATTTGTAGCCACCAGCCTCCAGCACGTCGTCCCCTTCCTGCTGCTATCTATTGCAGCCGCCGCCTACGCCAAAGCCTCCGGAGCCGATAACCTGATTGGCCGCGTTTTTGACGGCCACGTCCACAAATCGATTGTGTTAGCCGCGTTAATGGGGGCATTTTCCCCCTTTTGTTCCTGCGGTGTCATTCCGCTGATTGCGGCGTTGCTATCGATGGGAGTGCCACTGCCGGCGGTGATGGCCTTCTGGCTCTCCTCCCCCCTGATGGACCCATCCATGTTTGCCCTCACTCTGGGTACGTTGGGGCCGCAGTTTGCGGTTGGTAAGACGCTGGCCACCGTCTCCATCGGTCTGTTCGGCGGCTTTGGCTTATTGCCGCTGATGGGTCAAGCCGCGTTTGCCAATCCCTTAAAAGACGGTGTGGGAAATGGGGGTTGTGGAGGCAGTAAGGTGCGCAATCCGAAGGCGGTGGTGTGGCGCTTTTGGCACGAAGGCAATCGCACCCAAGCGTTTTGGAAAGGGGCATGGGACAGCTTGTTCTTTTTGGGTAAATGGCTGCTGTTGGCGTTTGTGTTGGAGAGCTTGATGTTGGCGTACGTCCCCGATACGTTGGTGCAATCTTTGGCTGGCGACGGCAATCTGTTCTCTGTGGCGATCGCTGCTGCAGTCGGTATTCCCGCCTATCTGAATGGGTATGCAGCACTACCGCTGATTGATGGTTTGGTGCAGCAGGGAATGGCCCACGGTGCCGGGATGGCGTTTTTGCTAGCAGGTGGTGCGACTAGTATTCCAGCGGCGATCGCCGTTTACGCCATTGCTCGCAAGCCGGTGTTTTATGCCTACCTGGCATTTGCATTTGTGGGGTCTGTGACATCCGGGCTGCTATTTGAATTGCTGACCTGATGTGTTTTTGAGCCCGTCTACAAACTAAGAGTGATGCTCGCCTAATGCTTACTGCAGCGTCTTTCTCACCCACCAGAATTTGTTGTAGCAAGCCTTCCAACTACCAGGAAAGGCTTGCTGCAGCCTCTTCATGACATATCAACATTCCCAGAGCAAGCCTTCTAACTACCAGGACTCATATGAAACCGTTCACTGTCTTCCCAAATGCCACCATCGAACCGGTAGGTCCTATCTCAAATCGCTGTATCCAGCTCAATCTCCGCACCGTTCACGATGCTTGTGCCTGGGTGCAGCAGCTTCCCTACGGTTCAAACTCCAGCAATGATGACTCGGAAATTCTGTTTGATGAGTTGCAAGGAACCTGCACTAGCAAGCATGGGGCGATCGCCCGATTGGCATCAGAGCTGCAGTTACCCATTCAGAAGCATCTGGGATTTTATCGACTGACCGATCGGATTGTGACAGGGGTTTCCGAAATTCTGCAGCGCTACAACTTAGAGTTTCTCCCCCAGATTCATTGCTTCTTGATCTATGACAATCTGCGCGTCGATTTAACTGAAGGCAATTGCAACGGCAAAAATCTAACGATTGAGGACTACGACTTTGTGGTGCCGGTGCAGCCGGATATTGATGAGGAAACTGAGACTCGCTACTACCTCACCTATCTGGAACGGTATCGAGACATCCATCCCCGCTTCAAGCAGCTAGATCCAGAAGCTGTACTGCAGATTCGGGAAGAGTGCGATCGCCAAGTCAAATACCAATGCTCGGTTATGGCGAACCGGCTAGCAGCCGAAGTTTAAATTCCTGACTATCTGAATCCCTGGCTATCTGAATCCTTGACCCAGCCCCATTGTTGATTTTTTCTGTTAATTCCCACCCCCAAGCTGGAGTTTGGGAGAGGATTCGGCTGGAGAGTCATGTCTGTGGTGATATTGCGTGGCTCATGCCGATTCGTTGAGTGGTTGTGATAGGGGAAACCAGTGAAGGGACAGAAACTATTGACCCTGCTAGGTAGCGGACTACTGCTATTTGCCGGGGTTGGGGTAGCCGAAGTTGAATCTGCAGCGATCGCCGATAATGCCCGAGACAACATAACCCAAGACCGTATCGCCCAAGACTCCATCGCTCAAGACCCCCTTCCCGTCGTTCCCATCCCCTCTTCCCCCGGCGATACTCTTCCCCCCAGCGTCTCCCCATCAAGTCCGACCCCTTCCAACTCCAATATCCTTCCGCCTGCCACTGACCTACGGCAGGTCGTGGATCTATTTGTTGTGGAAGCCTACGGGGTGGACGAATCCAACTTGCCGCACTTCCAGCCACTGCGCACGGAGCTGGCGGCGCGCCCCTCCGTCCCCGGACAACCTCAGCAACGGGAGTACCGGTTCATCCAAGAAGTCATTGCTCGCTATGGCACAACCGGCGATCGCCTGCTGGAACCGGCGGAATTCAACCAACTACTCAACCGACCCCGCCCCCCAGTCCCATCGCAAATCCTCAGCCCCGGTCTCGTCTACGTAGCCGCCCCCGAATTGACCCCATCGACCGCAAGGCAAATTCGCCAAGTCTTGATGACGAATGACTATTCCAACGGAGTCGTACTCGACCTACGCGGCTCGGTGGGGTACGACCCGCAAGTGGTGGCCGATATTGCCCGCTTATTTTTGCCCCAAGATGTAGCCCCGATTGTGACCAGCACCCGCCGCACGGGCGATCGCATCGAATGGAATAGCCGCAAGCAACCCTTAGCTGCCGACCTACCCTTGCTCGTCTTTATCGACAACCAAACCCGCCAAGGAGCCTCCATGCTGGCGGCAATTTTGGCTAACGGTCGCTACACAACATTGGCTGGACAGCCTACGCAGGGTACGGAGCTGCAAACTCAGTTTTTCGTTCTGCCGTCTGAAGCTGCTGTAGAACTGGCGATCGCCCGCTGGCATCCCGGAGCACTAGGGGATACGGCGGATGTGGAGTCAGCGGCTGCTCAGGGGGTAATTCCCGCTCGCCCACTCAACCCCGGACAAGATTGGTTGGCACAAGTACCCAACCTGCTTCCCACTCAAGCCACAGAGCGCCGCACACCAACCATCTCAATTCCAGACGAACAAGTGGGACGGTTTACCCTCGGCACGGACTTGGGCAATCCGGGCACGGGCAATTTGGGGATTGTGGATTCGATTTCGGGGCGCTCTGGGGAGAACGTCATTCGTCCCAACAGCGATCTGAAGCTGTATTACCTGGAAGACTACGTGGTGTTCGGGTACCGCAATCGCAATACCTTACGCAGCTTTTTTGCCGATCGCATTTACATGAATGCCCCCGAAACCTTCACTGCCGAAGGCATCGGTATTGGGGATACGTACCAGCAAGTGATTGCCACGTACGGCCCTCCTGGCGAGAATGGCTACAACGAAGTCAATCCGTTCCCTGCTAGCAGCCGCACCAGCCAAGACGCAAATCTCTATTTCATCAACTACGATGCGTTGGGCATTGCCTTTGCCTTCCAGTCTGGAACCAACCAGGTACGGGCGATCGGGTTGTTTAAACCGGGCAGCTAGCAACGTTACATCTGTAATTGAACCAGACTTCCCCTCAACTAAATGCCCGAACTTGGCAGAACGATTTTCAGCATGAACACAATCGCGATATGAACCCAATTGAGATCGGAGTGTTAGCCAGTTTGGCAGCGGGGCTGGCAACGGGGATAGGAGCCACCCCCGTGTTTGTCACCCAAGGAATGAGCGAGCGCATTCAGGGCATCATGCTGGGGTTTGGGGGCGGGGTCATGCTGGCGGCAACTGCCTTCTCGCTGATTGTGCCGGGGACAGATGCGGCGATCGCGCTGGGATTTTCCACTCCCAACGCCGCCGGTCTGATGGTGGCTGGCATCCTGTTGGGCGGTCTATTTCTGTGGCTGGCCAATACCTTCTTTCCTCACGAACACTTTTTCAAGGGCAAAGAAGGGTCAATATCCAATAATTTGCAGCGCATCTGGCTGTTTGTGATTGCCATCACTCTGCATAACTTCCCGGAAGGTCTGGCGGTGGGTGTGGGATTTGGTGCGGGGGATATACACAACGGAACAGCATTAGCGGCTGGCATCGGCTTGCAGAATTTGCCGGAAGGGTTGGTGGTGGCTCTGGCTCTGAAGGGATTGCAGTACTCGGCGCTATCGGCGTTTGGGGTGTCGTTACTAACCGGACTGGTGGAGCCGATTGGTGGACTGATTGGGGCCGGTACCGTTCAGGTAGCTCAATCTATTTTGCCGTGGGGAATGGCGTTTGCTGCTGGGGCGATGTTGTTTGTGATTTGCGACGAAATTATCCCCGAAACCAGCCGCAAGGGGTACGAACAAGAGGGGACGTTGGGCATCATGATTGGGTTTGTGGTCATGATGTTTTTGGATATTTCGTTGGGGTGAAGGGGGAGCGGTATTGGTCGTTGGTCACTGGTCATTGGTCACTGGTCATTAGTCACTAGTCACTGGTCATTAGTCACTGGTCACTAGTTTCTGTTCAGCACGAAGGACGAATGACCAATGACGAATGCGAATGACGAAGAACAAAGGACAAAAAAATCACACTGCTTACCGTCGGTATTGCTCGTACCGCCTCAATACAGATCGTGACAAAACTAGTCGTTGTCCTTAGAGATTGTTTTCACTGGAAATAGCTTGCAGCAAACCGCTAAGAGAATTGGAGTGTGCCGTATGGATACTCGCTTAGCAAACCGCTTACCGATCGCGCTGTTTCTGTTGCGTCTCAGCATCTTTGCCGTGTTCTTGGTCTGGGTACTGGATAAGTTCTTGAATCCCACCCACACGGCGGCTGTTTTTGAAGGGTTCTATTCCATTGCGATCGGCAATACCGTTGCCTACGTGTTGGGTGCCGTTCAGCTCGTAATTATTGTGGCGTTTGTCGTTGGATTCCTGAAGACTTGGAGTTACGGGCTGGTCTTGCTGATGCATGCAGTCTCGACGGTCGTGTCGTTCCAACAGTATTTAAATCCATTTGAGGGGGCGAATATATTGTTCTTCGCAGCATGGCCAATGCTAGCTGCCTGTGTCACTCTGTTCATGCTGAAGTCGTACGATACCCGTTGGGTCGTCGATAAGCCAAAACCCGCTGTGATGGCATGAGCTTGCTCTTTGATACATGGAATACGAATACATGGGATACGTGGAACGCATTTAAAGCTGCTCAGCAGGAAGTTGTTTTGCCTGCAGGGACCGTTGCTCACATTCCGCTTAGCTTGCGCTACATCGATGTGGGGGAAGCCCACCGTGGGTCGGTGCTATTGATGCACGGCATTCCCACCTGGGGATTTTTGTATCGCGAGATTATCCCTCTGCTGGCACAGGCTGGTTATCGGGTGCTGGCTCCAGATTTTCTTGGTCATGGCTGGTCGGATCGTCGAGACTGCTTCGATCGCTCTTTTCAAGACCAGGCACGAGCAATGATTGCTCTGCTAGATCTGCTTCAGCTTGAGTCGGTTGATGTGGTGGGTCACGATACGGGCGGTGCCGTTGCTCTGATTTTGGCGATCGAGCATCGAGAGCGAGTCCACCGACTCATCATGTGTAACTCCGTTTGCTACGACCGCTTTGACGATGACATGCTCGACTTCGGTCATCCACTACGCTGGAAACCCCGATCGCTGGAGGATTTAATTGCCGCCTTGGAGGAAAGCTTGGCACTGGGATTATCGAACCCGAGCCGACTGACACCAGAGTTTCGGCAGGGCATCATCGCCCCTTGGGCTAGCGAAGAAGGGAAGTTGAGTTTGCTGCGCAATGCGTCGGCGTTGAATGCGAATCAAACTATGGCATTGGTCGATCGCCACGCCAATATTTCGGCCCCAACCATGGTGCTGTGGGGCATAGACGACCCGTGGCAGAAGTCTGAAGATGGGCAACAATTAGCCAGCGAAATTCCCGGTGCCATGTTCAAGCCAATCGAAGGCGCATCCCATTGGATACAGCAAGATGCTCCCGAAGCGTTCACAAACGCATTATTCAAATTTTTCGACAAGCAATAATATGCAACGCTAGCTAGCAGTCGTAAACGTTAGTGCCTAGCGAGATTGCACTCTCTGCCGAGATCGCCTACTTTACTGGAAAAGAAATTTAGGACATCCCGCATTGGTCGGCTTCATCGTATTTTTTAGCCTGTTCGTACTGTATTTAGTGTTTTCTGCTCTGACTGAAATGGGCACCCGCTGGCCTTGGAATCGTTAAGGCTAGGAATTCATCTATTCCCTAACCCGCTTGCGAATCCGCATGCCCCTGTCTTTAGCCTCAATCTCAGATGAGAGGAGCTAGGTGAGAGCACCGCCAAAAACGCTGCCATCCAGAAATCGGCCTGCCCAAACGCGCCAAATCCCGATTCTTTCTACGCACATTCGCAACAGTAGCTGCGTTCCAGCGGCGATTTACCCAAACGGTAGCTAGTGTTGGCCCGTTTTTACCCGCCGTACAGTCCAATGGACTATTAGCAGCTCCTAACCATTCACATGAATGCTCCCAACCGTAGAATTTACGAACTCGACGCGATTCGGGGAATCGGGGCGATCGCCGTTGTCCTCTATCACCTGTTCCGCCGCTACGACCAAATTTACGGCCACAGCTTTTCCGTTTCGGAAACCTTTTCCTACGGACGGCTGGGAGTGGAATTATTTTTCCTGCTTAGCGGATTCGTGATTCTGATTAGCTTGGAACGGGTCAAAAGTTGGCTGGATTTTCCAGTCTCTAGATTTGCCAGACTGTTTCCCACCTATTGGTTTGCGGTCATTCTGACGTTTTCGGCGATCGCTCTGTTTGGTCTTCCGGGTCGGGAAACCAGCATTCGCGATGCTCTGTTGAATTTGACGATGTTGCAGGGTTATATGCGTGGCGTGAGTGACGTGGATGGAGTGTATTGGACTCTCACTAAAGAGCTGTCGTTTTACGCTCTGATGTACGCGCTACTGCTGTCCAAACAGCTGAAAAATATTGAATATTGGTGTCTGGGTTGGTTAGGGGTAAGTGTGGCCTATGAACTTCAGCTTGACAGTATGTTTCAAGGGCATTGGTCGTATGTTCTGTTCAATCAGTTGCTGATTGCTGACTATGCCCATTTGTTTATTGCAGGCATTTGTTTCTACAAGATCTACACCCGGCGATCGTCAGATTTAACGGTGCTCTTGTTGGTAGGTTCTTTGGTTACAAATGGGTTGCTATACGAGGATTTTCGACTGTTCTGGGTGGCTTCGTTCTACTGCCTATTTCTCATTCTGACCCTCGTTCCGGTTCAATTCCTCCAACATAAATTTCTACTTTCTCTCGGCGGGCTCACTTACAGCCTGTATCTAATTCACCAAAATATCTCTTACATCATCATTCGCAAGGGATACGAGTTCGGCTTGCCTGGATTGGTGTCAACGTTTGCTGCGTTCGCGATTTCAATGGGATTGGCATACGTTGCAACCCGCTTTATCGAGATGCCTGTAAACAACGCCATTCGCTCCAAATACAAGCAATGGCAACTCTCGCGACAAATCCCTGAGCAAGTGACAAAACCTGCTCCCGAACTGGTGAAACGATAGGGGATAAGCAGCGGCAGGAACTCTTACAGGCTTGGCACCTTCGAATCCTTCGCCGCAGCCAGTTTTCCTCCCAATCAGCCCAACAGTTTCAACCAGCCCAATCCGTTGTAAAGATGGGCCGACAAGGCCGATCGTTAACCCTTGAAAGAGCTTTGAGTAGAGTCTGCGATCCAAGCGAATCCCGCTCTCGATCCGATAGCTTCTTTGGGCGTTTTTGCATGGCTTTTGCGCAACTCCGTTCCGACTAATCACCTTCTCAGGGATCTGAGGCGGATAAAACCATACAAGCAGAGCGGGCATGTACAGAAAAATTCTGCATGTTTTCATGCCATAGGGGATACTATGCGGACTATCCGTCCTACTAAACACCTTCTCCTGGTGGTTATGCGGATGAATTCCTCATAATGCCCTTATGTGGGTCATTAAAAGGATAATTTCCTACTAATTAATAGTTAGAGTCTATGGTCATCACGCACATCGATGGGTTTACGGAGGATTTGATTTCCTTTACTTGTGAAGTAGATCGGGAAACTGTATCTGTCATAGGTAAATGGTTTTGTGTTGGAAAAAATGATAAGAATTGCCGAATTGAATACCTAGATTCTGTAGATACAGGTTTAATAGATGATATCAAAAGAGATCTAGTGGAATTGAACGACAGTTATGAAATGATGGTGACGGATTTATCCACCGAAATAGTCGAGTGGAATGATGGGAATAGAATCATTAGTAGAAAGTTCTATGGGGTTGGTGAATTGTTATATGAAGAGTATCCAGTTCTTAAAG
>JBCBVA010000062.1:0-22398 GCA_039817825.1 Cyanobacteria bacterium J06642_12
GACTCATCCTCGGGCTTTCATTCCCTGGGCTTGCACGGGCTACTGCCTACTTCTAGATATAAGGGCTATCGAACTCATGTTGTATGGATCGGTATGTTGTTCCAATGAGCGTTACAGAGTTATGGGTCTCTGCGGCACATCTAGGAACGTTGTCTTACGTTTAATTTAGCCGAGCTAACTACTGCGTCTAAAGGCTAGGCTGCAGATCGTCGTCTCCAGAATCACTCTCTCCCCGGTATAAAGCATCTAGACGATCGCGCGCCTCTTCCAAATTGGCCGAGCGTATGACCAGTAGAGGTTCATCCGTAACGTTGCCCTCGTCATCCAATAATTCAGGATGCATGGGAACTTTTGGGCGGTTGCGGAGGGCCGGCGGTTGCATTTCATTGCGACCCATGGCGATCAGGTTTAACACCAAGTTTCGAATGACCAGAAAGCTGATCGCGGCAAATGCAGAGAGATAGAGAAGCTGCAGCATGGACACACCCCGGTAGCAGTAAAAAAGACTTGAAACAAGATTTGAGTAGGCAAAGAGCGTTCAGATTACAGGGAGGAGTCACCGGAGAGGAAGACACCGGAAGGCGCAATCAACCTGTGGATGCGTCCCCAACCTCGCTATCAGAAATAAGGTTGCGATCGGTTGAAACGGAATTGGTCTGATCTGCCTTGAGACGACGAAATTGTTGACCGACTCCGCCACACTCCAGCAGCAGCCGGTGCCATTGCACAACCAGCTTCGGATCGATACCAACCGAGCGATCCGAGAGATTGTAAAGCTGCTCGGCAGATTGCAGTTCAGCTAGTGCCGTCCGAACGCGTTCCAATAAATCGGTCTGATCGGATTGGGATAAAAACTCAATCCGATTGTCTTCAAGCAGCGTAATCGACTTGCCGAACCAGTAATGGAAATCCTCAAGCAGGGGGCTGAGAAGCTCTTGTAATAACTGTTTACTGTCTGGTGCCACCATGCGATCGGGACTCCACCGCGCGAAGGTACTGTATTCAGGATCGGGTCAAATTGTGGAAAAGGGAAATAGAAATCGGTCGCTGCCATCTAGAGACAGCATCACTAGGCTAACTCCCGTTCTCTCCAAAGTGAAAGAGTTACTGAGGGAAGGTGCGGTTGTAATCGTCAATCAAGTCGTCGATCTCCTCTAACGCCTGATTGACATCTACTCGCAATGTGCCTAAGTCTGTACGGTCTAACAACTTTTCGATTGAGGGGCGGCGAGCCCGAATGGCCTCAATACGTTGCTTCAATACTTGTACGGCGACTTCGTCCATCAATCCCGTCCGTTCTGCCCGGTTTGCCTTCTGATTGTATCAAAACGTAAAGGTACGTTTGGCGATTTTGGAAGTTTGGGATTCCCTAACTAGCAATATTTCTCTACGGATGGGATTTGCCGATGAGATTTCATTTGGGAGCCGGTTGCCCTGATGGGTGAACTGGAGGGCAAGCCCCTCAGGGGCAACTATGGTTTAGAGAGCTGTCATCAGATCCACCAAGATGCTGTTGGAAAACAACCACCCATCGGGGGAGACTAGGCGCAATCGCCCGTCCTTTTCTTCCACCCATCCTCGTAGCCGATAGGGAGCCAGCATCTTGCGAATGACGTCTAGAGTGGCGTCACTAAAGCTGGAGGCAAGCTCGGCAGTCGATAATCCTTCCTGTAGTCTGAGCCCCAGCATGAGGGTGTCGAGCAGCCGTTCACGATCGGTGACTCGAGCCGTTGTCGGAAACTGTCCGTCTTCGACCTGGGAAAAATAGTCGGCCAACGTTTTAGGCTGCTCGTAGCGCCGTCCATTAACGTATCCAGTGGCTCCCATTCCTAAGCCGTGGTAGCTGCGATTTTCCCAGTAGACGCGATTGTGACGGCACTGGCGATTGGGGCGGGCGAAGTTTGACACTTCGTAATGCTGATAACCCGCTTGGGTGAGGATTGCGATCGCCATTTGGTACATCTCTACGGTGTCGCCGTCGCTGGGCAATGGTTGGCTGCCAGGTTGGTACAGACGCCCGAAACGAGTACCCGACTCGATGGTTAAGTCATAGAGAGAGACGTGAGTGGGGGCAAGGCAAACGACTTCTTCTAGGGAGTACTGCCAGTGGTCAATGCGTTGGTGGGGGAGCCCAAAGATTAAATCAAGGTTGAAGTTGTCGAACCCTGCTGCTTTCAAGTGGCCGACGGCTTCGTACACCTCGTTGACTCCATGCAAGCGGCCGCAGGCTTCCAGTAATTCGGGCTGAAAGGCTTGCACACCCAGGCTAATGCGGTTGATACCTACATTCCGGTAGTGCTGTAGCGAATGCAAGCTAACAGTGCCAGGATTGGCTTCCAACGAAACTTCGGCGGTGGGGGACATACCCAAGCGATCTCTCAGTGCATCTACGATGCGCTGCAATTGTTCGCCCGAGAGCAAGGATGGCGTACCACCGCCGAAAAATACTGTTTGGAGGGGCGGAAACTCCCCCGTGACCTGTTGAATTTGCTGGCAAAGAGCTTGAACGTAGCGCTCGATGAGTTCAGGAGTGCCTCGACCCGTTGCGAAGTCGCAGTAGTGACAGCGTCGCCGACAGAACGGAATATGCAGGTAGGCGGCGGTGGGGGGGGCAAATGGACGAGTGAATTGGGTTGCTGGCGATCGCTGCTGGAGACTTGAAATCTGTGAAAGCGAAGGCGTAGAACGTGAACTCATGTTGAACAGTCGTGCGGTAGACGGTACTGATTAAAGAGCGCTACGGAATTCTAACTGACTCGTAGCCCAGGCTTTCGTTGAGGGGTGAAGTCGCTACACTCACCTTGGGGTCAGCCAGAGAGAGCACTCAGCCATTCTTCAGTTATGAGTTGACAGAGCACTAGAGAGGATTTGAAGGGCCGCTATAATTCTTGTGAGCTACCCTGCGACCGCTGCATTCACTGTCTTTGAACTCTGGGTGCTTCAAGTCCATTCCAGTCATCGGGAAAATGGCTTGTCGTTTGGGAGGTGTTATTCGTGAAGAAGACATCCATCAATCCAGCGGGCGCGAGGAGCATCTCCAAGCCTTTTGCACGGAATGGGCTGCATACTTCACGATGCGATGGCTCTTGTGACGAAGCTTAACTGGCTCTAACTCCAGCCGTGGCTTAGCTGGCTCGCAGTTCTGCTACCCCTTCAGCGTTTGGGAACGATCGATCGCAATGCTAGACGTCTTACTCATCCTGATTTTCATCCTAGCAGGGACAGGTGTCGGTGCTTATGGCCTCGATTTCTTGCCCGATACCGTGCTGCAAGGGGCCAATGTTGAAGGTGCCCGGTTTGTAACAGCTGGCTTTGGAGGGCTATCGGGGCTGCTGTTTGGGTCAATTGTGCGATGGGCCTACCGCCGATTCGAGCGCACCGTGCGATCGCTGCCCGTCGATATTCTGGTTACTCGGTCTATCGGGTTAGTGGTCGGTCTATTGCTAGCCAATTTGGCAATGGGACCGGTGTACCTGCTGCCACTCCCAAAAGAACTGAACTTTATCGAACCTCTGACCTCCGTCTTTTTCAGTCTGTGCTTTGCTTATTTGGGAGTCAGCTTGGGGGATAGTCACGGGCGATCGCTGCTGAGGCTGTTCAATCCCAACCTAGCTATGCAGGCGTCGTTGATGGCGGAAGGATCGGTTCAACCTGCGTCGGCAAAGGTGCTCGATACCAGTTGCATTATTGACGGGCGGATTGGGCGGTTGCTGGAGACCAAGTTTATTGAGGGCACGATGGTTGTTCCTCGGTTTGTCTTGATCGAACTGCAGGCGATTGCGGACAAAGCCGAACCCCAAAAGCGGGAGCGGGGACGGCGAGGGTTGGACATCTTGCAAAAATTGCAGGACGACTATCCTGAGCAAATTCTGATCCACGAGGCTGATTTTCCCGACTTGGAGACCGTAGACGAGAAGCTAGTCCGATTAGCTCAAGTCACAAACGGCGCGCTACTGACAACAGACTTCAACCTGAATAAAGTAGCGACCCTTCAGAATGTGGTGGTCTTGAATGTCAACGATTTAGCAGAAGCATTGCGGCCGGCCTATCTACCTGGTGACAGCATCAACCTGAAAATCGTTCGAGAAGGAAAGGAGCCAGGACAGGGGGTTGGTTATCTAGAAGATGGCACGATGGTGGTGGTGGAAGCCGGTGTTGGGGCAATGGGCAAGAAGCTGCCGGTCGAGGTCACTAGTGCTCTGCAAACATCGGCCGGCCGGATGATTTTTGCCAAATTGGTCAAGCCCAAGATGCAACCAGTAAAAACATCTTGAAGGCGATCGCTTTTAGAATGGCGTCTGAACGGTTTTTAGACGTTGAGATCGTGGCGATGTTGAATCCAATGGGTACCTTGTTTTCTCTAGCCACCGGGACTTCTAGTGGCTGCCAACCTTCAGGAGGGCCGATTCGGTCGAATACTCGCCGCATCGCCAGCTGGCTCTGCGTTTGTCTAATTGCACTTGTTGTTTGGGGACTGTCCCCCAACTACTGTCATGCTGCGAGCGATTTTACTGCGGACGAGCCGAGCGCCAGCAGCTTGAGAGCGCGTGAACTATACAAAAGTGCGTTCTCGAACCGATATGTCGATAGACCTGACTTTCCCGGTTACGAGGCCGAGGTGTCAGTCACCTACAATCGCCAAATTTATCAAGGGCGAGTGCGCGTCTCCCCCGACTATCGCATTGATATTTACAACATGGTTCGTGAGGACGCCAGAAATTACGCCCTAGAACAACTCAACCAAGCCCACGCCCAGCACCAGCCAGCACCGTTTGCAACACGTCATGGTGACTCTGATTTCACTCTGGTGCGCAACGAACCTTCAGGAGCAAGTGAGATCGAGGAACGCGGTCCCAACATCAACGCTTCCTATCGGATTCAAAACGGCCGCATTGTGGAAGTCACCCGCCACATTGGCGATTTTGATGTCACTGTGACAACGCAAGCGACAATTCAACCAGCGGCAGGGTATTTACCGACAGAGTATCGAGAAGTGGTTCGAGATCGCACCACGAACGACGTTATCTCCGCCAGGGAGTATCGCGATTACTACATGAAGGTGAGCAAATACTTTCTGCTGCATCGACGTTTGATGCGAGAGGCCGACTCGCTAGAACTGTTGCAGGGCAAACCCATTGACGAAACTGCCATTATCATTACCGGGATTGATGCCATTCCGGCTGCGGGCAGCTAGCTTGCAGGGCGTACTCCTCGTCACAATCACAGTCACAACAATCACAGTCATAGCAAACCTCGCCACAAGCCTCGCCTCAAACAGGCCGCTCTCAATGGGGAACTGGCCATTTGTTTGAGCATGTCTCTTGCACCGATTGAAATCTGGCTATGCTGCGATCGCGATCGCACCTTCACCGTGCAACTCGTCACTGAGGCACCCGCAGAAATTCGGGATAGTGCTGACAAGTCAAGCAACCGCTTCTTTTCGAGGAGTTACACCATGAAGTTCACCACAGCATTCGTTTTCGGCGGAATTGTTACCACTGCAGTGTTGGGCGCGATGGCCCCTGCAATGGCCTACTGTCCTCCCCAGCAGCAAGCCGTTGTTCGTACCACAACCGTTAGTCGCCCAGTTCAGAGTCCTGTCTACAATAATGTGAATCGAACTGTTGTTCGGCAGCGGACAGTCGTGGTTCCTGCTAACCGCGGCTGGTAATCCAACCTCAGTTCGATAGCCCTCACCCCCACCCCTCTCCCACATTGGGAAAGGGGAGTAAGAGGCTTCAAAGCCTAATGGTTTCGTTGCTCTGCGAGGGGGCGATCCGAACTTGAACAATTCTGTCGAACTGACGTTAATCCACGGCTATAGCTGTCAGCAATCAGCTTTTCCTGGCAAATCTCAGGTCCTGAGCTGTCTCCACCCTCCAGACCTTATAGCGGATTGCGATTCGTCCAGTAGCGTCAAGGTAATGCCAAAGCAACCATCTCGCAGTTGCTTTGGCATTTTGTTTGCAATACAGCAACTCTCTGTATATATGAGAATTCAGCGGCGGCGTTGACAATGTGCTTGAACTCAGTCAACGACCTTTCACTCAAGTAAAATTGGGAAACAAAGCACGAGCGTCTTTGCTTCTATTCGTGTCGCCTACAGCTCTTTTGCCTACATCAGTTCGCAAACAGGATGAACGAGTCGATTCCAGCCACTGCCCACCGTCAAGCCGCTGTACAAAGAGTTCTGTACATCACGCTGGCCCTCAATCTGTTGGTATTTGTTGCCAAAGTTATTTTGGGGGCGACGACTGGCTCTCTCAGTCTGATCGCAGATGCTCTCCACTCTGTCAGCGACAGTGCCAGCAATATTCTCGGATTGGCGGCAATGCGAATGGCCAAACCCGAGCCTGACTGGGATCACCCCTACGGTCATTCGAAATTTGAGTCGGTTGGAGCCTTAGGGATTGCGGCCTTTCTGGCAATTGCCTTTATCGAAATTGTGCAGGCAGCCTTTCAACGATTGGTGAATGGGGATGCTGCAGACCTATTGAACATTGATGCCACCACCTTTCAAATCATGGTGGGCGTGCTTATTATCAATATTTTCGTCACTCTATACGAGCGCTGGCAAGGAACAGTGCACAACAGCCGCCTGTTGCTGGCAGATGCTCGTCATACCCTTAGCGATGTCGGCATTACCATCGTGGTGTTACTAGGGCTGTTAGGGGTTAAATCCGGCTGGTTTTGGCTGGATACGGTTCTGGCATTTCCAGTGGGGGCGTTGGTGCTGTGGAGTTCCTGGGAAGTGCTGCGGGAAAATATTCCCGTGTTGACCGATCGCGTGGCCATCTCTCCTAATGCCATTCACGAGCAGGTGATGACAGTCGATGGGGTGTTGAACTGTCATGAGATTTCGTCGCGGGGAATTGTCGGTCAACAGGTATTTGTTGAGATGCATTTGGTGGTCAAGCCGTTGGATGTGGAGTCGGCCCACAATATCTCGGAACAGGTAGAGCAAGTGTTGAGGGATAAGTACGGTCAAGTTCATGCCACTATCCACCTAGAACCCCACGACTATATTGAGCCCTTCGATCCCCAGTCCATCGAGCACTAGCCTCGGTTTTCACGCAGGTCAGACGCTGAATTGTCGGGCCTTTCAGCTTTTTCTCACCAAAATCGAATATTTGGTTGACAAGCGCAGATCTGCGCCTTTAGGATGGGTGAGGTCGAGGGGCAGGAGCCCCACTGACAATGGCTAGCCCCCATCGTCTAGAGGCCTAGGACACCTCCCTTTCACGGAGGCGACAGGGGTTCGAATCCCCTTGGGGGTATTCAAAAGACGGCGCTTGGCGTCGTTTTTTCTAGTATTAAACTGCGTGCTGCCACTCGAATACGCTACGCACTCGATTCTACTGCGATCTGCTGAAGGTACATTGGGGGGATAGAGGACAGCGATCGCACTTTGGCCTTCGCGCAACACACACTAATGCGCCAAAATCCAGCAGTGTTAAATTCCAGCGAGCCACTTGTTGGTGCGGGGCGACGCGATACGTGAGGTGATTGTAGTCGCGATCGCGTTGTGGCAACTTGAGCGGCGGCAACCCAAAGAAGCGCCCGAGAATGCGCGCAACATTGACATCTAGTACTGGCGTCCGCTGCCCAAATGCACTGGCACAGATGGCATTTGCTGTATACGGCCCCACCCCAGGCAGCTTGAGTAATTCAGAACGTTGCTCGGGTACCTCACCGCCATACTCTGCCAGCAATCGTTCTGCAGCGCGATGTAGACGTTCAGCGCGGAAGATCAGGCCCAGTGGGGCTAACAGTGTCTCTAACTCGTGTAGATTAGCGTTCGCCACGCTAGTCAGCGTTGGATAGCGTTCCAGGAACTGTTCGTAGACCCGCCTAGCCTGCTGCGCTCCAGTTTTCTGCAATAAAAACTCGGCGACGAAAATCGCATAAGGGTTGCGCGTTCGCCGCCAAGGGAAGTCTCTTAAGTTGTCCGCGCCCCACCTCAGCAGTTGGTGTTGAAACCATTGGATACCGGCTTGGCTTGGCACTGGTATGGGGCGGGGGACTGGCATGGGCGGGATGCTGAAACGGACAATTGCGACTGAGCGTTTCTAGCCTAGCCCGCTTCATTTCAGCCCGGTTGATGTTCGCCACTCGCCATTGATTGGGCGAACATCTGGTTCTAGCGAGTTACCAACATGTGGCGCTGGCGATCGAATGATAGCCAGCCTTCTTTGCGGAAGTTGCTGAGGAGGCGGGTCACGGTTACGCGGGTGGTGCCGATCGCGTTGGCCAATTGTTGGTGGGTCAAACGAACCGTAATGCGAGTGGGACCGGCTTCGGACTCTTGACCAAATTCATCGGAGAGCAAGTCGATCAGATGGCTCAGTCGAGACGCTACTGGGCGTTGACCGGTGAGAGCCAACCATGCTTCAGACTGTCGCAGACGAGCCATCATCTGACGGCACAATCCGGCTGCCAAAATATCGTTACTCTCAACCTCAGACAACGACAGTCGCAGCACATCGACATGGGTTAACGCTACAGCCTGATAGGGATCTACAATTGTCAGGGGGAGACCAATTGGAGTGGTTGGGCCTGCCAACCCCAGCAGTGTTTCATCTCCGCTATCGTGAATAACGCTCAATTGAACGATGCCACGGCAAACAATTAAAATCTCGTTTGACTTGAGGGGAATATTGCTTCCGGCCCCGAATGGAGTCAGCGTCCGTTCGCGGTACAACTGCTCCAAATATTCTCGATACTGAGGGATGGGTTGTAGCTGTTGCATAACTCTGATGAGGAGTGTGTTCTCGTTCACACTAACGGCTGTTCATCAAGAACCTGCAAAGCAAACGTTAAGCAGAGGTTAAGCGATCCCTGCTGGATTTAAAGACCAGTTTGTGCATCCCATATCGCTCGAAACGGTTACGTTTGTTGGCTTCCAGTAAGTTCTCTCTCTGACAGGGTGTCGTAGTTACCGCTGGAAAGACAAGCGGATTCGGCAAAATGAAATGCCTTAGCATTGTGCAATGAGTCTCTCGTGAAACGATGCATTCTTGGTAACACTGCCCGAATTTATGACAGGAAAACAGACATTTCCACCTGGTTTAACTAAAGGTATCGGTAGGATACTTACATATCAGCAAATGCTCCGTTTGAGTTAGGGAGGCGAGCAACAATTGCCGGCAGAGGTAGAGGAGTGGCGTGCGTCGAGAGTGAATTCAGGGGGGTGGGAGGTGTTCTGTTTGGGCTCGACCACGAAGGTGACTCGATCGCTGCTATCCCCCTGAGTCACCTCCAATGTCCAAGTGCCTGGTTGCAACGACCAAAAGCGAGCATGTCCGTTGGGAGCGGCGAGGGGACGGTTGTTGAGAGTCCAGACGCTACTGGGGGCCGTTTGTGAGAGGCGAAATTCGATTTGCTGGGACCCGTTGGGGGTTAGCGGGGTATCGGGATAGAGAACAAAGCGATCGCCGTTTCGAGGGGACACAATTCTGATGGAGCTTGAGGGCTGGAGAGCCTGTCCGTAGGTGGCCAACCATTCGTCATACTCTGACGGTAGGTCGAGCTGTACGCGATCGCCCGCCCGCCGATAAACAGTATCGACTTGTTGTTCGTACGTATCGAGCTGATCGGGAAATATGTATTCGTTGGCGACGGCCGGGCAAGCGTCAGTCGGTTTTAGCCCCGACAGGGCGCACACGGGGACGAGTTCCATGTGGTGGGGACGGGAGAACGGCTGTGGTTCCTGCTGTTCGTGCAAGTGTAGGAGGATACGCTGCCATAAAGGGGCGGCTCCATCAACTCCAGAAATCGCTTCCATTCTGGATCCATCAAAATTTCCCACCCAAGTGGCCACGGTGTAGTCTGCCGTAAATCCCACCGTCCAGGTGTCGCGAAAGCCTGATGATGTACCTGTTTTAACGGCAGCGGGGAAAGGCAAACTGAGGGCCGAATCAATACCGAAGGCGCTGGCGCGGGCGTGGCGATCGCTCAACATATTCGCCACTAGCGCCCACACCTCTGGGTCTCCGATAACGCTCGGGGTAGGAGCAGAAGTAGAAGCAGGTGTAGAGGTAGGAAGCATCTCGTCAGTCAGCGATCTCAACTCGGTTACTTCCCCTAACCGCGCCATCGTGGCGTACGCACTTGCCAGCTCCCACAAGCTCACCTCTCCCGCTCCCAAGGCCAACCCCAATCCGTAATGGTCTGAAGATTGTTCGAGATGGCTAAAGCCTAGTTCCTGGAGGTGATTCAAGAAGTTAGCGGTGCCGACCGTTTCCAGCACTTTGACGGCTGGGATGTTGAGGGAGTTTGCCAAAGCTAGTCGCACTCGCACTGGCCCCTGGAAGGTGCGATCGAAGTCAACCGGGCGATAAATCTGGGCATTGCCGAGGGGGTAGTACGTTGGGATATCCGGGAGAACGGCATTGGGGGCTAGGAGCCGACTGGCGATCGCCTGCTCGTACAAAAAGGGTTTGAGGGTAGACCCCGGTTGGCGCAGAGCTTGCACCCCATCGAATTGAGCGGCGGCTTGGCCGGAGAAGTAGTTGGGGGAGCCCACATAGGCCAGGACGTCGCCTGTAGCGTTATCGATAACGATCGCGGAAGCTTGGTGGACGTTGCGATCGGCTAGCGATCGGACCACCTGTTGCACTTGCGCTTCCACAAAGGTTTGCAAGGGGCGATCGAGGGTGGTGCGGATTTCGGTTTCAGCGTCTTGTGCTCGGAGTGAGGCGACCCAAAATAAGAAGTGGGGGGCAGCCACGATACCGTGTTGGGGCTGCTGCAGGGAGATGGTTTCTGCGAAGGCGCGGTTGGCTTGCGATTGAGAAATCAAGTCTTCGGCCACCATGCGATCGACGACGTAGGTTTGGCGACGCTGTAGGTGTTCGAGATTCTGGTAGGGATTGAGATGGTTAGGGTTGTTGGGAATCGCAGCTAGCAGGCTTGCTTGCGACAGCGTCAGGTCTGAGGCGGGCAGCCCGAAGTAGATGCGAGATGCCGCTTCTACTCCGTAAATATTGCCGCCCATGGGGAGTCGATTGATGTAGGCCTGCAGGATGTCATCTTTGCTGGACCCTGCCGCGATGCGCCACGATCGCCAGATTTCTCGCAGCTTATTGGGAATGGTGCGGGGAGCGGGGTGCATCATCCTGGCCAATTGCATGGTGACGGTGGAACCACCGCTCACGATTTGACCGTGGCGAGCCCATTGATAGGTGGCGCGGGCTAGGGCGGGAATGTCGAGTGGGCCGCGATCATAAAAATCTGCGTCTTCGGCAGCCAGGATGGCGGCGATGAAATGAGGGGAAATGTCATCAAGTTCTACGGTTGCGGTGCGATCGCTGGTTTGCGTCAGTAGCGTTCCCAGCACCAGATCGTTTCGGTCTCGAAACGTCAGCGAGCGATCGTCTTGAGCTAGCTTGCTAACGTCAATCGGCGCGAGATACGGAACCAATCGAATAACCGTCGCCAGTCCTAACAGACTGAGGGTTACAACTACTAATTTGCGTTGCGGGAAACCCATCGTGTCGGTCGCCATCCATAATGCCCCTACCTTAGCCAAGGTTTCTGACGGGGTTCGGGAAACGACTTGCGTCTCAGTCAGATGACCAAAACTTGCTCCAACCCATAGCCCGATCTCGGTGATGGGTCGCAGATCAAATGGTGATTTGTTAACAAACGTGCCGATTCACATCAACCATCCCTACCAGCCATAAAGTTTCCAAACAAACCCCTTTTCCCTCAGAAGGCTGGGGTTACTGTGTGGTTAATGCAGCGCAATCGCAAGTTCTGTTGCTGCATCGCAGTGGTTGCATAATACGTCTATCGCCCACCGTAGAGCCGTTCGAGCGCCTGAGGTTCTGCAGGAGTTGGAGGTAGTACTCGACGTTACACCTGCCAACTGTAATTAGTGGCGATCGGCGATCGGTCTCGTAGCCAAGTTGTCTCGTTTGTTATGGCCGAGTTGAATCGTTGACCCCTCACTAAACCGTTGGTGCCCACTGTGCTACTGACTGTGCACGGTTGTCGTGCAAGAGAGGTTTATATGAAAGGTAAAAGGCTATCGGACTCACGAAATGTAGCCATCGTGGGTCCGTACTCCAGCGGAAAAACAACGGTTTTAGAAAGCCTGCTTTACGTGACAGGAACCATTACGCGTAAGGGCTCGGTCCCAGAGGGAAATACCGTCGGGGATGCCACCCCAGAAGCCCGCAACCGCCACATGAGCACTGAAGTCAATGCCGCCTGCCTCGAGTATGGCGGCATTTCGTTTACATTCCTCGATTGCCCCGGCTCCATCGAACTGGCCCAGGATACCTACAGCTCTCTCATGGGAGTGGATGCGGCAATCATCGTCTGCGAACCGGATCAACTGATCTCCACCTCTCAAGACCACCGGGCCGTTACACTAGCCCCATTATTCCAGTTCCTCGATCGCTGGGAAATTCCCCATCTGGTGCTAATCAACAAAATGGATCGCATCCGGGGCACCTACCTCGACATGTTGGAGGCCCTCAAATCCGTTTCGCGCCGCCCTGTCATTCCCCAGCACTATCCCATTCGTCAAGGGGATGATGTGATCGGATTCATTGATCTGGTAGACGAGCAAGCCTATCACTATCACTCCGGAGCCGCTGCCGATCCGGTACCTCTGCCCGCAGAATTGGAAGAGCTTGAGAAAGCGGCTCGTATGGAGATGCTGGAAACACTGGCTGATTTTGACGACCATCTGCTGGAAGAACTACTGGAAGACATCGAGCCACCCACCGACGAGATTCAAAAGGATCTCAAGATGGAATTGGGAGCCGACTTGATCGTTCCGGTGTTCATCGGCATGTCTCAGTCAGATTTCGGCATCCGTCCCCTACTGGATGCGCTGGTGCGAGAAGCTCCCGAACCCTCAACCACCGCCGAACGCCGTACCCTCTCGGGCAGTGCCGACGGCGAACCTCTCGTGCAAGTGCTGAAAACCTACTTCAATCAGCAGGGCAATAAGCTCTCGCTAGTGCGTGTATGGGATGGGACGTTAACAGACAGCTCTGTCTTGAACGGTACTCGCGTTGGCGGAGTGTACCGACTGAAAGGGCAGCAGCAGGAGAGCTTGCAAATGGCCCCGGCTGGAGCCATCGTGGGCATCAGCCGCATGGACAATGCCCATACCGGAGACACGCTTTCTGCTGGCGACATCGATAAAGAGCTACATCGGGCTGATGCACTCAAACCGGTGTATGCCTTGGCGATCGCCCCCGAAAATCGCAAAGACGAAGTGAAACTCAGCGGTGCTCTGAGCAAACTGATCGAAGAAGACCCGTCGTTGCATTGGGAGCACCACGGAGACACACACGAGGTCATTTTGTGGGGACAGGGGCACATTCACCTGCAAATCGCCCTCGATCGCCTGGCGGGGAAATTCAACTTACCCCTCTGTTCCCATACCCCCCATGTGGCTTACCGAGAAACTATTCGTAAACCGTGCCAATCGGTTCACGGTCGCTACAAGCGCCAATCAGGAGGACACGGCCAATTCGGTGATGTGTATGTTGATATCGAGCCATTACCCCGCGGTCAGGGAAACAACTTTGCCCAAACCATTGTGGGTGGAGTGGTTCCCAAGCAGTTTATCCCCGGCGTCGAAACGGGGGTGAACGAGTACCTGCAACACGGTCCGTTGGGATTTCCGGTGGTGGACGTTGCAGTGACTCTCAAAGACGGGAGCTACCACAGCGTAGATAGCTCGGAGCAAGCGTTCAAACAAGCTGCCCGTTTGGCTCTGCAAGAGGGAATGCCCCAATGCGATCCCCAGCTTTTGGAGCCCATAGATTCGCTGGAGATTTCGGTGCCATCCGAATTTACCTCTAATGTCTTGAGCATCATCAGCGGTCGGCGCGGTCAAATTTTGGGATACACCCCCAAAGAAGACTGGCCGGGTTGGGATGTGGTTTCGGCCTACATGCCCGAGTCTGAAATGCAGACGTTAATCGTGGAATTGCGATCTCAGACTCTGGGGGTCGCTACCTTTAATTGGCGCTACGAGCGGCTGCAGGAAGTGCCTGAAAAGCTTGTCGAGCGCGTCTTGGCCGAGCGCACCAGCAATAGCTAAACTCCCCCAAGAGTTCAAGAACCATTTCTACTTACAATCCCTGTGACGTACCTAGACAAGCGGTACGTCACTTTTTTTTTGATGCCACAAACATCGCTTGAGCTACCCACCATACCGCTTAAATTTGCTCAATTCTGAAGCAATCTTGCTCTGCGCTGTTCCCGCTTGCCAAGTGTCGACGATTCTTGCGTTCCGTAAACATCTCTCAGATTTAGCCAGCCGTTCGGTCAATAACAATAGGTTTGAAGATCCAACTCGTGAACCATCACTACGCGACTTTTCGGCGGATACGTTACCCAAAGATGGAGATTTCCTTGCTGTCCAATAGCCCAAGAGCATTCGTGCGGTTGGAATCGGTTGTAAAAAGTTGTGGGCTGCGTGTCATAATCCTTATCATAGAATTAATTCTTTAACCTACTGGCATAGAGGAGAGCTGCGATGGCAGGCGATACTGGCGAACGGCCATTCTCGGACATTGTTACTAGCGTCCGCTACTGGGTGATTCATACCCTCACTATTCCCGTCTTGTTCTTGGCTGGTTGGCTGTTTGTCAGCACTGGCCTGGCTTACGATGTGTTCGGCACCCCACGTCCCGATGAGTACTTCAGTGCCGAGCGTCAGGAGCTGCCGATTGTCCGCGATCGCTTCGATGCGACCGGCCAAATCCAAGATTACCTCAAGTAAAATTTCAACTGAGTTCTCCAGGTTGTTCTTATGAATTCCCCTAGTTCCAACGAGCCGGTCTACTATCCCGTCTTCACCGTGCGCTGGCTGGCCGTTCACACCTTGGGTGTGCCCAGCGTTTTCTTCATCGGCGCGATCGCCGCTATGCAGTTCATTCAACGATAATCAACCATGTCTGACGGAAATCAGCCAGAAAAGAACCCGAACGCTCAGCCAGTGGAGCTGAACCGCACGTCCCTTTACCTGGGGCTATTGCTGGTCTTTACCACCGCTTTGCTGTTTTCCAGCTACTTGCTGAATTAATACGCTTTTAAGCTAAGAGATTTACGGAGAGAGAGAATGCAAGATCAACCCCGGATTCCCTTGTGGATTGTGGCAACCATCGCTGGCATGGGAGTCGTTGCAGTTCTAGGCTTGTTCTTCTACGGCTCTTACGTCGGAGTAGGCTCTAGCCTCTAGCTTTAGGCAAGCTGCACGCGTTCTAATTATTTCGAAAGCCGCTCCGATAATTGGAGCGGCTTTCAATTTCTTATTGAGGCTTATATAGAGTGTTTGGCTCTCTGGCCGCTAGGGACCGTATCGGACTGGTCGTGTTGACCGACCTGCTCGAGTTCGAACCTCAGTTTCTCAACAACACAGTCAACGATTCACGCTAGGCAGGCTCGTTCTCAATCCATAGGAACAGAGCGACGATCGCGATGGCGGGCAGAACTAGGCCCACAGAGAGAACCATGTAAGGCTGAAGGTAAGCTGCTGTCATGAAAGCATCCTAAAAGAAAGACACACATGACACCGTATCACGGAGATTTTATCGGGTTGGTAAAACGTTAAATCCCGTAATGCAACGCAGGCTGAATACTGACGGAGGCGTCTGCACAAGGGCCAGCCAGCGTTCAGGCGCTCGCAAAGCAACCCCTACATCTGTATACAGGAGTATGTATCTTAAGCGATCGATCTGAAAGTATCGCAAACTGCCGGGGGAATCCTCATAATTAAACGTGTTAATGGGTGAGGATCCAGTCTATGCATGTCCAACGTGTCAGACCCTCCTGGCGACGCAGACTTAATCAAGCGGCTCCTGTGATGTCTACCCTCACAGGGTTGTTAATCGTATATGGGGGATTTATCCTCCTGTCGAATGACATCCATAAGCTAATTGCCGTGACAATTGGGCTCGTATTTTTAGAAATTGGGTTGTGGTACGGAGCCAATCCAGTATTGACTAGCGAACGACGCTACAAGGCGCTGCGGCACGAGGTCGATCGGTTCATTAATTTGACACGCGAGCTGAACAAGGCTGTTGTTCAGGGAATGAGCCAGGAAGATGTAGATCTCGTCAAAAATGCGATGCATTCGTCTGTCGAGCTGATGGGACAACTGGCCGGTAAAACTCAGGTAACCATGTCGGATGTACGATCGGCTAACCAATCCAGTTCAAAGGTTTAGGTCAAAGGTCTAGTTCAAAAGTTTCATTGCAAGCACGTGCGTTAAGGGGACGCCATGCCTGTGGGTTCGATTCAGCAAATCCCTATTCAACTTCAGGCATAGCCCAATACAGCCAATACAGATTGATGGCTCCTCTCAAAGCAAGCTCGACAAACAGCCAAGACAAGTTCGGGAGATTAACCGTCGGGCACCTAGATGGGGGAGTGCAGTAGGATCGAGATGCGTTCTAACGATGTCATGCCTCCCATCAAAATTCATCATTTTATTGAAGCGAAGCAGGCCGGGCGCAAACTTGTTGCGCTAACGGCGGCTGACTACGCCATCGCCCAACTCCTCGATCGCGCGACTGTCGACTTATTGCTGGTGGGTGACAGCTTAGCGATGACCACATTAGGGTACGCCAATACATTGCCCCTGACACTGGATGATTTAATCCACCACTGCGCAGCTGTACGGCGTGGAGTCGAACGAGCGTTTCTGGTTGCCGATTTACCCTTCATGTCTTACCAAGTGAGTCGGGAACAGGCACTGATTGCTGCTGGCCGCTTACTGAAAGAAGCCGGGGCAAGTGCCGTCAAGGTTGAGGGAGGATATGCCCAGATGGTGGATACCGTCACCGCCTTGGTACAAGCAGGTATTCCGGTTTTGGGACATATCGGTCTAACGCCCCAATCAGTACTTCAGTTAGGAGGATTTCGCCGTCAAGGAACCACGGTAGAGGCCGCCCAAACACTATTAAGCGAAGCCCAGGCATTGCAAGCTGCGGGGGTGTTTGCGCTGGTATTAGAGCACATACCGATTGATGTCGGTCGGAAAATTTCCGAACAGTTGATCGTTCCCACCTTTGGTATCGGAGCTGGAGCAGGGTGCGACGGACAAATTTTGGTGATCAACGATCTCTTAGGGTTGTCAGAGCACATGCCTCCATTTGCGAAGGCTTATGCCAATCTGCGGGACACGATTACTTCGGCAGTGGAGGCCTTTAGTCGTGATGTTCGGGAGGGTAGCTTTCCTGAAGAACGCTAAGTCGATTCCTCTATTCCTGACCACTGCAAGCCTTATAAACACTAGTGCTGTTGCTGTAACTTCTTCGCTAAGTCAGTAGGACTCATCTGCTCGTAAGGCTCAAACGGCTGATGAATCCAGGGGCTATCTTCGAGAAAATCGACGAAATAGTCCGGTTTGTGAACCGAGCAAGCCTTATACCACAATACGGCGGCTCGAATGTCTTCGATGTAAAACCCGTAATGGGAGTGCAACCAGTCGATCCCCCGCTTGAGGGTCCATCCAGAATCTGCCAGATCGTCCACCAACAGAACATGTCCCCCCATATTAGCCGATGTCATCGATAGATCGCGAGAAAATGTGAGCTTGCCCCGCTGTCGTCCGTCCGCTCCGCCATACGATGATGCCGAGAGGATAGCGAGCGGAACATTAAACAGACGGGCAAATATATCCCCAATCCGCAATCCACCTTTGGCCAAGCAGACAATTTGATCGAATTCCCAGTCACTATCGTGAATTTGGACAGCAAGCTGTTCGATCTTGTGATGGTAGTCATTCCAGGTAACGGTGATGTCTGACAATGGACGGCTCCAGGACCATTCGGTCGAAAACTTGACGGGTTGAAAAACTTGATACTGGCATGAGCGGGTAGGCCCAGCCAGCTCGGACGCCACCACTATTTCGCCAGAGAGCGAAGATGTTCAATACCGTATCCGAGCATCCGGTCTTTGGCCATCTTGAGTCTGCCATTTTTGTCAACTACCGCTATTGCAGTGCAGCAGCCCCCATCAAACGTTGTCGGCCCGTCGCAAGCAGGCAGCTGTACTTTAGTTGCTTAGCGCGATCGAAACTGGAACCTTACACGATCGCTCAACCGTTGAACCATTGAGTTCAGGTGTCTTTCTCCTTACCGCGAAATCACCTCTGGCCGTGTAGATCAGTTATATGAAAAAACGTGTCTATACTCGACGGTTACTCTTCATTCTGGCTGGCCTAACAGTTCTCCTAATTGCATTCATGGTCAAATTGTCCCGGACACCTATGTCAGTTACCCCCGAAATTTGGCCCACCACCAACGGTGGAGCCCCGCTAGACCCAGCGATCGAAACTCGGGTAGATGAATTGCTGAAATCCATGACGATCGAAGAAATGGTCGGACAAACAATTCAGGCGGATATTGCGTCAGTCACCCCAGATGAGGTCAGAGAATACGGGCTGGGGTCAGTGCTAAACGGGGGAAATTCGGCTCCCAATAATAATGTGCGGGCGTCCGCTGCAGAGTGGTTGACGTTGGCTGACGAGTTTCACGGGGCCTCTAAAGACACCAGTGGAGACCGTAAGGGGATTCCGGTGTTGTGGGGAACGGATGCGGTACACGGTCATAACAATGTCATTGGAGCCACGCTATTTCCTCACAACATCGGGTTGGGGGCGACTCGAAATATCGATCTCATGCGGCAAATTGGCCGGATTACAGCTCGCGAGGTGTCTGTCACAGGGATGGACTGGACGTTTGCTCCGACATTGGCCGTAGTGCGAGATGACTGCTGGGGGCGCACCTACGAGGGGTACTCCGAAGATCCAACTATTGTGAAAAATTATTCCACTGCTGTTGTCCAAGGGCTGCAGGGGGAGTTGGATACGCCGACGTTTTTGGGGGATGAGCAGGTGATTGCCACCGCCAAGCATTTTTTGGGGGACGGGGGGACAGTTAACGGAATCGATCGCGGCGATAACCAAGACTCAGAAGAAGCTCTCCGCGATCGCCACGGGGCAGGATATCCACCGGCGATCGAGGCTGGGGTACAAACCGTGATGGCGTCGTTTTCGTCCTGGAACGGAGAACAGATGCACGGGCACAAAGGACTGCTTACCAATGTGTTGAAAGAGCGTATGGGGTTTAACGGTTTCGTGGTGGGGGATTGGGATGGTCATGGTAAGGTGCCAGGCTGCAGCAATTCCAGTTGTCCGGCAGCCTATAACGCTGGTTTGGATATGTTTATGGCTCCGGAGAGTTGGAAAAGCCTGTACGAGAATACGGTGGAGCAGGTGAAATCGGGGGATATTCCACGACGACGATTAGAGGATGCTGTCCGGCGAATTCTGCGAGTGAAATTGCGGCTGGGACTGTTTGAAAAACCGGCTCCGTCGCAGCGATCGCTAGCGGGAAACTATACCCTGCTGGGGGCTCCTGAGCATTTGGCCGTTGCTCGTCAAGCGGTGCGAGAGTCGCTGGTATTGCTTAAGAATCACGATAATCTCTTACCGTTGAAGGCCAATCAGCGGGTGCTTGTGGCTGGAGATGGGGCCGATAACATTGGCAAACAAAATGGCGGCTGGACGCTGTCGTGGCAAGGAACCGGCAACAGCAATAGCAGCTTTCCCAACGGAGAATCCATTTGGGATGGTATTCGTGCAGCCGTGGAAGCGGGGGGAGGGGAGGCTGAACTCAGTGTTGATGGCATCTATGAAGAGGTCCCCGATGTGGCGATCGTGGTGTTTGGGGAAGACCCTTATGCCGAATTCAAAGGGGACATCGATCATCTGGAATTCACCTCCGATCTCGGTCTGGAACTCCTGAAGAGATTCCAGGCTGCGGACATTCCGACAGTGGCAGTGTTTCTGACCGGGCGACCGATGTGGGTCAACCCCGAACTCAATGCATCCGATGCCTTTGTGGTGGCTTGGCTGCCGGGCTCGCAGGGAGGAGGAGTGGCCGATGTGTTGGTGCGCCAGCCAAATGGAGCCATTCATTACGACTTTAAAGGGGCCCTGTCGTTCTCGTGGCCTCGCACGGCGGTACAAACGGTCAATCGCGGGGATGCTAATTACGATCCGCTATTTTCTTATGGATACGGGCTGACCTACGTCGATCGCAGCGAGGTGGGTCTGCTCTCCGAGGATGCCAAGTTGGATGAGCTGGTGGCGAACACCGAGCTGTTTGTGTTTGGCGAGGCCGTTCGACCGTGGGTGTTGCAGGGAAGTAGTGACGGTCAATCGATTGTGGCGGTGGATGCCCGCACGCAGGTGGGGAATGCCCTCACCATTCGTTCAGTGGATCGCAATGCTCAGGAGGATGCTCGACGGTTCACGTGGAATGGGAATCAGTCAGCTGCGGTGGATATTACCGGACCGGGGGCGGATTACTCGCAGTTGGAGAATACGGCGATCGCCATTCAGTTTCGGGTGAACACACTTCCGAAAGAGCCCGTATCTCTATTCCTGACCTCCGGCGGGGAACGTATTGCGATGGATGTGACGAGCCTGTTTGCCGCTGCCGAGCCTGGAATGTGGACTAAAACCGATATCTCGCTGGACTGCTTTGCAGAAGCCGGTGCCGATCTCGAAGAAGTCACTACTGTGTTCGGATTGGAAACGTCCGGGGAGTTTTCGGTTTCGATTTCAGATATCCAACTGGTTGCGGATGAGGGACAAGCGATTTGCCTTGACCGGATTTAGTCGCTGGCAGCAAGTGCTGACAAGTACCTATTCGGTTACAACTGTTTTGCATAAGCTGGCGTACAGTTCTTCTGAAAACCTGAGGTCGATGGCCCTCATCCCCAGCTCTTCTCCTATTGCGGGAGAAGGGAGAAAGAGGCTTAAACCCTGATGCTGTTGTTGGGCTGTGGGGCAACTATCCCGCTCAAATAGCCCTGTCGAACTGACGTTCTGAAAAATTGCACTCCCTCATGTGGCATTGTTCAAAACAGCCCCCTGGTTTGGGTCGCTCTCGGCGATGTTTCACCGGTATTTGTTGGACCTACATCTCGTTCCTCGTTGTCTGGTTCTGCTTGCGCCTAGCGTGGTTCGATCGCGAATGGTGGTTGGCTCTGCTCAATACTGTGGCGCTCGATCTATTCATTCCTCTGCCTATCTTGCTACTACTGGTTGTGGTGTGGAGGCAGTGGAGACTGTTGGCGGGCTTGGCTATTCCGGCAGTTTTATTCTTGGCTCTGTACGGTCGCTTGCTTCTGCCTCCGATAACGCTGTCTTGGTCGGGGCCAGACGAGCAGATTACAGTGATGAGCTTTAACTTACTGGCGACCAATCAACAGTTTGGCCGCATCTCCAGCTACATTCACGAGGTCAATCCCGACATTATTGGGGTTCAAGAAATTGCCCCCCGGCATTTCGGGAGGATTCAACAGGAGCTGAGTGACTACCCGTATGTAGAGTTTCGGCGGGGGACTGTGCGCCACACGGTGGGTATCTTCAGCCGCTTTCCCATTCTCTCCACCGAGTCGTTAGCCAATCCGGTCGAGCGGGGATTGCAGGCTGTGTTGGATGTGAATGGTCAGCCTGTGGCGGCGATTGTGTCTCATCTCGAACCCTATGGGAAGTCGCTGTTTCCATTTAAGGATTTTGTAGCGGATGTCAAACTGCGATATCGCCATCGGTTGGCGGAAGTGAAGCAGTTGCGGCTAGACAGTCAGAACCCTGGCATGCCTACGGTTTTGATGTGCGATTGCAATATGACCGATACCTCGCAAACCTACGCTCGCCTATGATCGGTCCTAGTTGATAGCTTTCCGGAAGCGGGCTGGGGATTTGGGTTTACCTACGCGCCTAGGCTGCGGGGTTGGTCTGTTCCCATCAAGCGCATTGATTATGTATGGCATTCCAAAGAATTGCGGGCCACCAAAGCTGTCGTTGGCGATGGCCCCGGTTCTGACCACAAACCGGTCATTGCCACGCTGGAATTTACGGAGTGATACTACGTTACGTCTCTCCTCTGCTTCTCTTAATAGCTATGGCCACTCGGCGCACTTCGTGCAAGCATGTTGGCTCGATTTGGACGGCGGACAGCAGAGGTAGAGATACTGCGGCAGGAAATTCTGGGCAGCGTCTGCCGACGATTATGGTGTGCGATTGCAACATGACCAGTACGTCCGAAACGTATGCCCAAGTGGCTATGACAGATGATTGGGGACTGGGACGAACCTTTCGCCCCGAGAAAGCACCATTTCCCCCGCAGCGGATTGATTATGTATGGCACTCTGACGATTTTCAGACGGTGGAGGCATACGTAGAACTGGACGGTGGTTCCGATCTCCGACCGATTGTCGCTACGCTCCAGTTCGTGATGTAGGTAATTTCTGCGTACTCTTAAGGATAGTTAAGTCACCTCCGGCAGAGCCGGAGGCTTAGTAGGTTTAGCCCCCAAGGGGCAGTCCTCTCCTAGATTGTCGGCAATC
>JBCBVA010000063.1:0-21849 GCA_039817825.1 Cyanobacteria bacterium J06642_12
CATTAGCAGCCAGCAGTGCATTTGCAATTGCATGACTCGCCGCATGATTAAGACTTGCAGCTGCATTCACTGCCGCACTTGCACTCGCCTGAGCAGCATTTATCCTGTACGGCACCGCCTTGCTGGCCCCCAGGCTCTAGGACAATAGCACTGGTAACCAGTGACTGGTTTGGTACCGGCACAAAAAGCAGGGTTGGGTACGCTGCTTGTGGCCACCACACTAGCGGTTGTTCCCCACAGCAACATCGAGATTGCGGTGAACGCTCCATTCGGCAGCCACAGAATACTTAGATTGAGAACTCCCAATACGGCCAATGCCGCAAACATTGCTTGCTGAATACCGAACTTGCTGGCTAAACGACCGGCTGGAACTGCAGCGAACGCTTGGACTAAAAATACTCCCCCTAAGATGAGCCCCGCAGCACTGCCTGGCACACGAGCACCTAATACATCCGAAAACGTCTCAAGTGCGAGTCGAAATCCGATCGCGATCCCCACTCCAGCCACAAACACGATTGCCAACGCTATTAGCGATAGGCTTTCCTGAGTCATCGACTTTTCTTTCCATTCAGGGACAGCTTGTTTTGGGGATATTGCTCGTAATAATGCTGCTGCTGCCAACAAGACTAGCGACCCGACGCCGAAGGTGACTACGGGGCCCAAGTTCAGCAAATAACTGCGCGTAAATACTCCGATGGAACTAGCCAGAGAGCCAATCATGGTTAGGACAGCAGCGGCAGAGGCCCATTGGGTTTGGATTGCATAGCGACCCAAGAGCGAAAGAGCTGGGCTGCGAAAACAGCTCATGGCCAATGCCCAGGCCACCATCAGTAGCAGTAGCAGCCCCCTCACAAATCCGTTTGCAGGCCCTAGGACTGTGATGGCCGGAATAGCGATGAACAGTCCCGAGGACACGACAATTCCGGCAAAAATGAAGGGAAATTGCGTGGTTAAAGTCCGTTGCAGGCGATCGGAGAAGCTGCCCATTAAGGGTTCCATGGCGATCGCTAAGGCGGTTTCAACCAAAATCACCCAAAAGACTGCACCTGTGCCAAACCCAAATTGACCGAGCAGATTGGGCAGATACAGGCTATAAATCACCCACGAGAGTGTGATTGACGCTTGCAATCCCCCCAGAGCCAAAACGGGTTTCCACAAAATCGGACTGCGATTCATAGATTCGATTCCTTAGGCTGGCTGTGTGGTTGTGGTGCAACACGACACATGCGCCCATCTTTCCCACACTTCATTTAGCACTCCAAACAAACGCCCGGTGAAGTTCCCACTAATGCTAGGACTCGCAACAGCGAGAGCGCTTCGTTTGGGCGCTTATGCACCGATATGCATGGGAGATTTCTGTCGCGAGGGGGTCGATGGTTGCTGTCTGTCCTGCCACTATCATCCGAATTGAGGGCTTGGAATGCGATCGTCATCACACCGTTGACAACGATAATTTTGATGAGAATTTCCGGTCCTGCTTCGCTCTTCGAACTCCAGGTATATCAGCACAGTCTATAGGCGGCGTCAGGCCGCTTGGCGGGGATCGCAAAATAATTGGTTTGAACGAGAGAAAACCGTCCAGTCTTCGATACCGCAAGAACTATCAAGTACCGGAATTGAGATGTCGTTACGATCGGCAGCGAGCACTGAAAAAGAGCAGTGGGCTTGAGGTCAGGATGGATTTGGTACGGAGAGCGTTGTGGTACGTAGAAACCCACTTTCAGCGGGGCATTGACCTCGAGGCTGTGGCCAGTGCCACTCACGTTTCCCGCTACCACTTGACCCGAGCCTTCTCGACGGCAACGGGGACCTCATTGATGAAATACGCTCGGCGACGACGACTCACCGAGGCGGCCAAACATATTGCTGTGGGAGCCGAGGATTTGCTGGCTGTGGCGATTGAGTATGGCTATGGCTCGCACGAAGCGTTTTCGCGGGCGTTTAAAGAGGAATTCAACATCACTCCCCAGACCGTTCGCACCCAGGGACATCTGAACAATCTTGCATTAACGGAGGCATTAGCCATGAAGACATCACCTACCCCCCACCTCGCAGCTCCACGAATCGAAACCCTTCCCGATCGCATGCTGGCAGGGATGGTCGAACGCTACAGTATGGACGCCATGTCGGGCATTCCGAATCAGTGGCAACGGGTTAGATCGTTTCTCGAACAGATGAATCCCGAGAATCGGGAAGCCGTTGGAGTCTGTTTCAACTGCGATGACAACGGGCAGTTTGACTACATGACGGCGATCGCTGTTGACGAGCGCCAGGAGTTGCCATTCGGGCTAGTCCAGATGCAACTACCGCAGCAAAAATATGCCGTGTTCCATCACGCTGGCCACATCTCTGATATCCAGGCGGTAACGGCTGCTATTTGGAACCGGTATTTACCGGACGGGGGCTTCTCCGTGACTGGCGGAGTATCGCTGGAGAAATATAGCAATACCTTTGACCCAGATACGGGGTTGGGTGGATTCGAAATTTGGGTCGCCATTCAGTAGCATCACCCGAATAGCCGATCTAATTGGGCAGGGGAACGACTAAGCGAGCGATGGTGCCCGTATCGGTCTTGCGAGCCTTCCAGCTAATCTCGCCACCGATTAATTCAGCCCGATAGCGCATATTCAGCAGACCGTGCGACCCTTCGCGGGTGGGATTATCCGGCATGCCGCGACCGTTATCGATTACCTTGACTTCCAAACGATCGCCGATCGCTCGAATACTGCAATCGACGCGAGTTGCTCCAGCATGTTTCACCACATTGTTGAGCGCCTCTTGTACGATGCGAAATAACGTGCTCTGGGTCAGCGGTTCTAAGCGACTCAGTTCTCCATTGGTGCGATCGTCAAACCGAGTCAGCAAGGATGTACTCGATCGCTGAGCGGCCCGTTCCAGTAAACTGCGCAACGCTGACCCGAGATTGAACGCCCGCATCGCCGTGGGCTGCAAATCTTCCACAATGCAGCGCAATTCGGCAATGGTCTCCTTCAACTGCTGGCTAATGCTGGAGATTTCCCGTTGGCGCACGTCCGCATCCAGCTCGGGATCGTTCGCTAACTGACGCATTTTGCGGGACATCGCCCCCAAATCCGCAATGGTTTGATCGTGCAAGTCTGCCGCTAGACGCTTACTTTCTGCTTCGCGCCCCTCCGATAACCCCCGCAGGGCTGCAGCCATCGCATCTTGCATGCGAGCTTGTTCGGAAAACTGAGTCCGCTGTACTGCCACTGCCGTCATATCCGCGATCGCCCCTAACAGCTCCAATTCAGCCGTTGCAAACCCTGTCACCGCCCGGCGATCTCCCCGCTCCAATTGCTCGTGTTCTGCCATCGTTGCACACAGCACCCCCAATACTTCCGCTTCAATCGTGACGGGAACCGCCACCAACCCTGCGATGCCAGCGTCAATCAAGTTTTGTCGAGCCTGGGGTGCTATTGGATAGGTACGTACATCTTCAATGGTGAGACTGTCCCGCTGACCGTAGCAGGTGATTAGCAGTAGCCAGCTCAGGTCGGAGATTACCTCTGCTACTTTAGGGATCGCCCTATCGTCAGTCGTCGCCGATCGCACGGCATTATCTTCCCGCTCAAATCGCTGTGTCACTTTAAATTGTGCTGGCTGTGACACCGGCTCAACCTTTGTGGATAGCGCAATATTGCGCTGAATTTGTTCGCCAATCTGCTGTTGCAAGTCCTCCGAAGACAGGGCTGTCTGCTGACTGTGCTGTGAGGACAACGTAATAAACTCGCAGCGATTCACCCCCAACGCATCCGCCATTCCTTTGAGGGCGAATTCAATAATGCCGCCGACGGTGGAGGTGCCGGTCAGCGATTGAGCCAGCTGGCGAAGCAGGGTTTCTCGCTGGGCCAACCGGCGGGCCCGGTCATACAGTTGAGCTTGCTTGAGGGCAATGCCAGCCTGTTCTGCCACGGCGATCGCCAGCAAAAATTTCTCGTGAGGGAAGACGGACTCATCACAGGGAACCGTCATCAAAATCGTGCCCATGAGCTCCCCTGCCTGTAGCAACGGTAATAGGGCACAGCAACTAGTATCTGTAAGTTGGAAAAACTGCCTCTCGGCCTCGGAAATGTATTGAAAGTCGTCAACCGTCAACTGTAGCGGATAGCCATTGGTCAGGGTTTCGTAGAGGTCGAGCTGTTGGATATTGTGGCTAGCGTCTGTTGTTGTTGCTGTTGTGGAGGGGGGGGCACTGCTGTTGTCATACAGTTGAATTTTGCAATCTTCCAGTTCCAGAGCAGCGGCTAGCGATTGCTCGATGGATTCCAGCACTTGGGTGGGGTCGAGGGAGTTGCGGATGTCAGCACTAATCTCGTTCAGCAGTGATTCCCGCTTCGCCTGCTGCTGTGTTTTTTCGTACAGGCGGGACTGGTTAATTGCGATCGTCAGCTGTTCGGCTACGGCCTTAAGCAACTTGCGATCGGCGTCTGTCCACCCTAAGGGAGTACTGGCATACGTGGACGCGCTGCCTATAAATCCAGTGGTCTGCCCGGTCGTCACATCCGCTGCGGGTAGTTGGTAATAGTCCGGACGACAGCGGTGGACACTGAGAATACCGTAGTGGTCTTGCCCCAAATTCATGCCGGCTACAATCAACGACTGCACCCCGGCGTTGTAGAGGGCACGCTGATTTTTCGGCTCGATCTCGTACAGAGACGACCATCCTTGAATGACGATCGCCTCGTCTGGCCGAAACAGCTTTACCGCTAAAGCATTGCCTTTCAGGGATACCCGCCGACCCAGCCACGAATCTACACCGGGAAACGCATAGGCATAACGGTAGGTAACCGACTCTAGACTGGAATCTCCAAACAAAAACTGGGCCCGGCTGGCTTGCAGCGCTTCCCCAATTTCGGTGACCGCCGCCTGCAAGATCTCATCTAGGTTCAGGGAAAATCGTATCCGATCGGTCATGCGGTATAGCAACGCCTGCCGTTCGGCTTGTCGCTGAAATTGCTCTAGCAATCGAGCTTTATTCAGGGCTACGGCCACCTGGGTGGCGATCGCTTTCAGCCACTCTCGACGTTCGGCATTGAGGGGGGAACGGTCTCTCCAGCCCAGATAGAGATGGGCCATTACCTCTTCGCGAGGGGCCTCCATCAAGACAATGGGGACAGTGACTAGAGTGCGATAACCCGCGTGACACAAATTCTGACGCAAGCGTTCGTGCTCTCCCGAGGCGACGAGTTCCGCTTCGCGCAAATCGAACCAACCAATATCCCGCATCTCTGGCGATGGGGCAAAGGTTTTCAGCAGTGTGGTGAGGGCCTGCGGATCGACTGGAATCGCTCGCACATCGGGGGATGAATAGGCTTGCAGGCAAAACTTAGGTCGCACTTTTGAGGCCAACACCAATCCTAATGTCACGCGCACGCGATCGGCGTTAAAGGCCTCTCCTACCGATTCCACCGTGGCATGCAACAGTTCCGCGACTCCGACCGCCTGGCGCAGTTTTTGGCCCACAGCCCTTAGAATCGCGTCACGATTGGCCTGCCGCCGCAACTGTTGAGCTTGACGGGCAGTGGCGATCGCGCTGGCGGTGTGGGTGCTGATGAACTGCAACACCTCCAAAAACTCGGGCTCTAGCGTGGTGTGGCTGAAGACCGCTACGCATCCCATCAGATCGGTGCCCAGCGTAATGGGATAGCCTGCAAACCCGACTAAATTTTCAGCGTCAATCCACTGGGGGCTTTGAATCCACGGCTCCTCTTTCAAGTTGTTGCTCAGTTTGGGGGCGCGGCTGCTCACCAATGCTCCAATTGGACTGTCGTCAGCAACCAGCTGGCTGATTCGCTCCATTGCCGGACTAATTAATCCTGCAGTGGCTTGAATGTGCAGGGTTTCGTCCACCGTGTCGTAAAACCACACCAGTGCCGAAGCCAAGCCTAGTTTTTTCACCAATCCTGTCGCTAATCTTTGCGCCACCTCAGCAGGATTTTCCTGCAAGTGCAATTGTTTTGAGGTTGGATCGCGCCAAACCCCCAGACTTTCGATAATGGCGTTTGCTGATTGAAGCTGAGCAAACAGACGCTGGGTGGAGTTTGGAGATACGGGCACGGGCACCTCGCGTAAACGGGTTGGGCTCTGAATCTAACTATGACTACTATTTCACTATGACCAATCCTACTGAATGCACGTTCGAAGCGAAGTACGGCTTTGGGCAAGAGTGAAGCTAGAAACCGACAATTGCGCTCTCTCGTTTAATCCCATCAGAGCTGAAGTCTTGGTTGCCCTCTGCCTCAGAGTGGTTTAAGGACTTGGGCTGAATGACTCGCAACACTTAATGGTCCAGACCCCCCGAATAGGCTGCTGCTCCTGAATTATTGATTGGAACAACCTACCTCTCATGCTCGACCCTTACTGTCGCCAGTGTTGATCTCTGGGGACAGGTTTGAAGCAACAAAATGGGTAAGCTCTCCTCGTGATGGCACTGGTTGTATGTAGATCTCGATCAGTTTTGTTTCGCTCGCGAATGATTAATGATTGAATTCCGTGAAGAAACAGCCATTCGTTCAATACAAAATACCCGATCCCATTGAATGAGATATCGCAAGTGAATAGCAGCGCTCGCCAGCGGGCTGATATCGATTCAGACGGATACAATTGCACCATTTGCCACTCAAAATCGCGAGGAAATTGTCATGTTTAAACGGTGTGTTTTGGCCTTGGCGACGATTGGATTGCTAACGCCTACTGTTGCACGTGCGTATGGCGAACCTCGCGTTGTACCCAACTACCCGTTCTACTTTGAGAATGAAGTTCTCGACCAATACCCCACTGCCACGGTTGTGAAAGTATTGAGTGGCAATCAAGTGGTGGTTCAAGTGGATGGCGAGCCCCGCCTGCGGGCGATCGAACTGGCTGGAGTTCGCAATCTAGAGGCATATGCACCCGAGATTGAGGAGCTGGCGGTGGCCGCGCTCGAAGATGCTATCCTGCACCAACAAGTGCGCCTGGAAGGGGACACCTTCCAACGTGAGCCTTCCGGAACGGCTTACGTCCAAGCCTATGTCTGGCTGCATGGCGCTCAGATGAATGAAGAACTGGTTCGGAACGGGTTGGCTACCGTCGGAGGCAACACCCACTACCAACGTCGGACGACCTACTTGCGTGGCGTTCAGGATGAGGCGATCGCTGCTGGTGTCGGGATTTGGTCGCTAGAGTTAGATGGCCGCACGTCAGCCGAAATTCTCGAGTCTCGCTAGCGGGTTGCTGACGTTAATTAGAACGCGGGATCGGGACGTTAAGAGCGCTTGATTTTCCTGTCGAAATCGAGAGCTGATTCCCGATTCCCCTTGACTCGTTTTCTAATTGTCCACTTATATTATTGATCGATTTCGTCATTGATTTACAGATGTAGTCTGCTTGTGCCTAGCTTACTCAGCGAGCACGAATTTTATATAGATTGATATGTAAATCTATGGTCAGTGGAAAATCACCACTCAAATCATTTCAATGAGATAAAATATCGAGTTTATTTTCAAAAAAAATAAGTAGTTTCTCTCCCGGCCGCAGTCACATTTTTCGAGCAAAATAACAGCGATTCTGCGTAGACGCACAGACGGTTGCAACGCGGCTTGACGGACAAAACTTAAGTGGGTATGGCAAACGGCCCATGTCTGCGCCCAAATACGCTTGCCATCCCTCCACAGGCAAGTTCTACTCTTACCTGCAATGTTCAGCTTCTCTTCAGGACATGTAGCGTTTGGCCATCCGCTAAGCAGACTTCTCAACTCTCTGTTTCCTGCCCCGCAAGGGCTGGAGCCATTCCTTAACTCTCGATCTTATAGCGATCGGCAATCCGCTATGGAGAGTTCCATCGGTATTTTTCCTGGCCAGTCAAGGCTTTGAGCTGTCTTTGCACTCCAGACCTTACAGCGGATTGCTATGGAGTGTGCGGCAGGCTCTTGGATGTTAGGGAGGAAAGCCTCCCTAGCGCTTGCCTTAAAGCATTACGTCGAAGTCACTAGGGGCCGCTCGACGACCCCGAGTCTTTTCTACTTCTTAGAGAGGGAAAGCAATTTGCTTGACTTAGAGCACGCTCTAATTTTTAGGCTACGGACATGGATAAGGAACTCACCATTCAGCAGGCTGCTGAGATGACTGGATTGAGTGCCCACACACTGCGCTATTACGAGCGCTGTCAACTGATTGCTCCCATTGAAAGAGCATCCAGTGGGCACAGACGCTACTCGGCGGACGATATTCGCTGGATTGTTTTCCTTACTCGCTTGCGTTTGACGGGAATGCCCATCCGCCAAATGCAGGCATATGCCGTACTTGCTCGCCAGCATCCGGATGCGCTTGAACAGCGACGCAAGCTATTGGAAGCTCATCGTCAGACGGTGTGCGAGCAAATTGAGAAGCTACAGAAAAATCTAGCCATTATCGACTGGAAAATTCAGCATTATGCAGATCTAGAAGCGCAGGGAAAAGTCAATGGTTGATTCAAATCATCGTGAACGAAGCGTTGAATCCGAGCGATATCTTCGCGGTTGGCAAACGTTGAAGGGCATTGATGGCGATGCTGGAGAGCAAGTGATTTCAGGCTTGCAAGCCATTGCCCCAGACCTTGCCCACTACATCATCGAATTTGCCTTCGGAGATATTTACACGCGCCCGGAGCTGGATGTGAAATCGCGGGAAATTGCCACGATCGCTGCTTTAACGGCTCTAGGCCACCCAAGAGCTCAACTTAAGGTTCACGTTCAAGCGGCTCTCAATGTTGGCTGCTCGCGTGAGGAAATTATTGAAATTGTGATGCAAATGGCTGTGTACGCGGGGTTTCCGGTAGCCATTAACGGCATGGCAGTCGTACGAGAGGTATTTGACGTATGAAGACTCGACACTTGGGCCAGGGATTGGACGTATCGGCAATCGGGTTGGGTTGCATGGGGATGTCCGAATTTTATAGTGGCCGAAACGATCGCGAATCGATCGCTACACTACATCGAGCGCTCGATTTGGGCATCAACTTCTTCGATACCGCAGACATGTACGGCCCTCATACCAATGAGGAGTTGCTCGGGCGGGCGATCGCGGACCGGCGCGATCGAGTAATTTTGGCGACCAAGTTTGGTGTTGTTCGTACCGACAATGGAGGCTTTGGTGGCATCAATGGCAGGCCCGAATACGTTCATCAAGCGTGTGAAGCCTCTCTCCGGCGGCTGGGCATTGACGCCATCGATCTGTCTTACATAGAGTCGATCCGGAAGTGCCCATTGAAGAAACCGTCGGAGCCATGGCCACGTTGGTCGAGCAGGGCAAGGTTCGCTACTTGGGTCTGTCTGAAGCTGCGCCAGATACAATCCGTCGAGCCCATACCGTTCATCCGATCGCTGCCCTCCAAACGGAATATTCTTTATGGAGCCGCGAGCCAGAAGACGAGCTGTTGCCCACTGTGCGCGAGCTAGGCATCGGTTTTGTCCCCTATAGCCCTCTAGGTCGCGGCTTTTTGACTGGCGCGTTTCAGACTCCAGAAGACTTTGCTGCCGATGACTATCGTCGCTATTCTCCCCGATTTCAGGGGGAGAACTTTTATCGAAATCTCGCGCTGGTGGAGCGGGTTACAGACATAGCGCGAGAGAAAGAGGTGGCTCCAGCTCAGCTAGCTCTGGCTTGGTTGCTAGCCCAAGGTCATGACATTGTTCCCACTCCCGGTACAAAACGAGTGAAATATTTGGAAGAAAACGCTGCTGCAGCCGACATAGAATTGTCATTCGACGATCGGGCTCGCATTAGCGAGGCTGCTCCACAAGGGATTACGGTTGGCGATCGCTATCCTGACATGAGCAGTGTCAATCGCTAACTGCATTAGCTTCAATTCACCATCAGTCTCTATCTATTCGGGGCGATGAGAAAAGTATTATGGCTTTTCGACGAGCGCTCGCCCGAGGTGAAGGGATTCAAACTTCTACCGCAGGGATGGGTCATGGAGCGCACATTGGGATGCTTGCAGTGGTGCCGGCGATTGGATGGGAGCTACGAACTTAGGTTCGGCATGTCGGTATACAGAACGACCTGGTTTCGGTCCGCCGTGTTGAGATGCCTGTCGCAGACTATCTGCAGTCTCCTAGGAGCCGGTAACGCAGGATTGGCGTGCGGAATATACTGGTTTCCGGCCAACTATCTAACTCGCTATGAAAGCCCTCATCCTGCGTCAGTACGGAGAGCATAGTCCGTTCGAGGAGATAGACTTACCCCGTCCTGCCGTTCTCGATGGGCACCTGCTGATTCGAGTGGCCGCCACCAGTGTTAATCCGGTGGATTACAAGATTCGCTTGCATGGGCCTAATTTTGCTCCCGAATTACCTGCCGTCTTGCACGGTGATGTGGCTGGGTATGTGGAAGAGGTTGGAGCCAATGTCAGTGGTTTCCAGCGAGGAGACGAGGTGTTTGCCTGTGCTGGCGGGGTGAATGGCATGGGGGGAGCGCTGGCGGAATTTATGCTGGCGGATGCGGCGTTGGTAGCCCGTAAGCCCAGTTCTTTGAACGTTCTTGCTGCTGCGGCTTTACCTTTGGTCTCCATTACTGCTTGGGAGAGCCTGATCGATCGCGCCCAACTGGCAGCCGGTCAGACTGTGTTGGTTCACGGCGGTACCGGAGGGGTGGGGCATATCGGCGTTCAGTTGGCCAAGTGGGCGGGCTGTCAGGTCTTTGCAACGGTGTCTTCTGCTCGGAAAGCTCAACTGGTGCTGGAGCTAGGGGCTGATAGGGCGATCGACTATCGCTCGCAATCGGTTGCCGATTACGTGCGGGACTGTACTGGGGGCAAAGGGTTTGACGTGGTGTTTGACACGGTGGGTGGCGAGCATTTGGCGAAGTCGTTTGAGGCGGCGGCGATTGGTGGCGTGGTGTCTTGCATTTCCACCCGCACTGCGGTGGATTTGAGTGCGATGCATGCCAAGAATCTGTCGCTGCACGTGATTTTTATGTTGCTGCCCATGCTGCGCAATATGGGACGCGAGCATCATGGTGAGATTTTGACTCAGGTGGCGACACTGGTGGATTCAGGACAGCTGTGCCCGCTAGTGGATGAGCGAACGTTTAGCTTTGCGGACGTGCTGGACGCACACGAGTATTTGGTCTCCGGAAAGGCGATCGGCAAGGTGGTATTGCGACAAGATTGCTGGTAGCTCACTCGGTGATTTTTGGGCAAGCAATTTGTCTTAGGAGTACAGCTTTCTGCAGAACCCACCCACAAGGTAACTACCCTCCGAAATCAGCCTTGAATCTCCAATAAGGCTGACTGCAGGGCTTATCGGCAGAGCACTTACTCTCCGAAGTCAGCCTTAAAACATAACGATCGGGATGACAGGATTCGAACCTGCGACCCTCTGCTCCCAAAGCAGATGCGCTACCAAACTGCGCTACATCCCGTAAGGCTTTTCTATAGTACCCCGATCGCCTTCTAACGACGAGCGATCGCCATTCTCCATCCCGTTCCAAAGGCGCGATCGGTCACCCGCAACCCCGGTGCTGCCTGCCGCCGCTTAAACTCCGCCCGCTTCACCAATGCCACAATCCGCTCCACCATCTGCGTTTCAAATCCCTGCTCCAGAATGGCTGCAGTCCCTAAATGTTCCTCCACATGCAGTCGCAAGATTTCGTCCAGCAGGTCGTAAGGGGGCAAGCTATCAGAATCCTGCTGGTCGGGCTTCAATTCGGCAGAGGGAGGTTTCTCAATTGTGGAAATGGGAATCACCGCTCGCTCCCGATTCATCCATCGGGCTAGGGCGTAAACCTGAGTTTTGGGGACATCCGAAATCACCGCCAACCCACCCGACATGTCGCCGTAGATGGTGCAATACCCCACTGCCAGCTCCGACTTATTGCCCGTGGTCAGCAATAGCCGCCCGAACTTATTGGAGATCGCCATCAGCAGGTTGCCGCGAATGCGGGACTGCAAATTTTCTTCTGCTATCCCCGGCGGCAATCCTTGGAACGTATCAGCCAATGCCTCGTCAAACGCTTGCATGATTGGGGCGATCGCAATTTTCTCGGTCTTGATGCCCAAGTTCTTGACCAGCTCTACGGCATCATCAACGCTGCCTGTACTGCTATAGGGGGACGGCATCAGCACCCCCAACACGTTCTCTGTTCCGACAGCCTCTGCGGCGATCGCCGCCGTCACTGCCGAATCAATCCCTCCGGAGAGTCCGAGGACCGCTTGCGTGAAACCACACTTGCGCATGTAATCCCGCGTTCCCAGCACCAGCGCTCGGTACAGCTCTTCTGCTGAGTCCTGGGGCCAACTCGCCTCAACCCCTCCACTAGTACCAATAGTCCCCGTGCTAGCAAGCGGGTCAACGACAACGACATCCGGCTGGAATGCCGCGCCCTTCGCCAAGAGATGACCCTTGCGATCGAACGCGCAGCTTGCGCCATCAAAGACCAAATCGTCATTTCCCCCCACCTGATTGACATACAGCACCGGCAGACGGTGTTTGCGGGCGATCTCCCCCATCATCTTGACTCGCAACTGCTGTTTGCCCACACTGAACGGCGATGCGGACAGATTAATCACGAAGTCGGTCCCCGCTCGGGCCATTTCTTCAACCGGATCGATCGCGTAGCGGCGATGTTGCCAAAAATCGCGATCGTTCCAAATATCCTCGCAAATACTAATCCCCAGCGTTTTTCCGCCAAACTCCACCAGATTGAGCTCCTGCGCCGGTTCGAAATACCGATCTTCGTCAAACACGTCGTAGGTGGGTAATAACCGCTTGTGAAACATGCGGGCGATCTCCCCTCCCTGCAGCCAAGCTGCACTGTTATATAGCGGTCGCCCCACTCCAGTTTCGTTTCTGGACACCGTCCCCACAATTGCCACAATCTCTGGAGGGAGAGAGCCAGCTAAAGCCTGCAACGTTTCGCCAGCCCGCTCGACAACATCCTGTCGCAGCAGCAAATCCCGTGGCGGATACCCCAACAGCGCTAGCTCAGAGGTCACCGCAATCGTTGCTCCAGCCGTTGCCGCGTGCTCCACTCCAGCCCGAATCAGCTCGGCATTTCCGGCTAAATCTCCCACAATTGGGTTCAGTTGAAGCAACGCAATGTTCATAGCAGCTCGGGCAACAGGGCAGAAACTCACCCCACATTATCGACTGCCTGTCTATCTCGGGGCGTAGATTAGTGTTGTGTCAGCGTAGCAATGATGGGCGATCGCTTTCGTTCGGGCTTGCTGCAATGCATTCGTCGTTTGATGACCCCCTCATAGCAAGCCTGACAACCTAGCAGTCCAGAGTCCTAAACAGAATTGAACCTGAGAGTGAATCATCCTTACCCGCTACCCGCCACCCAAACCGGTATTTTGCGCAAACGCTACAAACGGTTTTTGTCCGACATCGAACTGGAATCGGGAGAACTGATTACCGCCCACTGTCCCAATACTGGCCCCATGACCGGCGTCTGCGAGCTAGGGGCCCCGGTGTTAGTCAGCTATCATGACGATCCCAAACGCAAGCTCAAGTACACCTGGGAAGCTATTCGGGTGGATGATGTCTGGGTGGGGGTCAATACAGCCGCTCCAAATCGCATCGTGCGGCATGGCCTCGACCATGATTGGTTCCCAGAACTGACGGGGTTTCAGAAACTGCGGCGGGAGGCTGCTTACGGCAGCCAAAAGAGCAAGATTGATTTCCTGCTGACCTCCTTCGACAGCCGCCTGACCTATGTGGAAGTGAAAAACACCACCTGGTGTGATGGCCCCAGGGCATTATTTCCCGATACCGTCACCACTCGCGGTCAAAAACATCTGCAAGAGCTGATGGAGATGGTGGAGGCCGGACACCGGGCCGTCATGCTCTATTTCATCCATCGCGGAGATTGTACGGAATTTTCTCCAGGAGACGAAAAAGATCCTGAATATGGAGCATTATTGCGGCAAGCAGCAGACAAGGGCGTCGAAATTCTGCCGTATCGGTTTGACGTCACTCCTGAGGCTCTTAACTGTTTGGGGCGGGCCGAGTTGGTTTTGTAGGTACGAAACTCTATCAAGTGTCTAGAGAGGATTTCACGCTTGAACACAGGCTATAAGAGGAAGCACTTGTGCTGAAATTGTCTATCAGTACATCAGCTAGAAACCACGTTCGTTCTTGGCTCCGCTAGATATCAGTGAATCTTTATCGAACCATGAAGCAACCGCGATTCCAATTCTGGAACCGCGGTTTTTCATGTATTCACAACATTTTGATGGTTTGACTCGCTCATCGATCGGGAAATCTACCCGAGAGAGTGTGAAGGCTTCTGCAAAGATTTTGAACATCACGATCTGTTTTTGCGTTCAAAATACAAGGTAGACAGTCGTCTCATTAACTTTGCAGAAAGATAGCGATCGGCAAGTCGCTACGGAGAGTTTTCCAATCATCTCTCCTTATCAATTAAGGCTTCGATATGTCAACAGACTCCAGACCTTAAAGCGGCTTGCCGTTCCATCATAAATACCCCGCTACGAGCTAATCGTCATCCTCTGATGAAGATGCAGTTGAGGATATTGATATCGACTGACCGGTAATGCTGGAAAACTCGAAATCTCCCAGAATTTCCCTGTAGGTGAGCCTTAAGTCACGCAGCATACTGACAGCCATATTTTCCCCAAGGAGATTGCCACCAGTCTCTACGTTTGTGCCGGGAATAGTGCCGGCATTCCCTGATGTTGTTCCATCTGTGCGCCAGTGCATGCCTGCACCGTCACGGAACAAGGTGACATTAGCAATTAGCTTATTCAGCTCGCCATGCACGGTTAAGACGGGGGCATCAGATAGAGGGACTAGGCTTGAGCCATCCTCATTCGGCACTTGCGGTTCATCAATCACGCTATCCTCAAACAGAGCTTTTGCGATTGTTGCCCCTGCAGCAATAAAGGCCGAATGTCCACCTGGATAGGAAGGATGGGTGGGGGACCCTTCTGGAAATCCCATGGGTAAGAGATAGGTTCCTTGTTCTGCATCACCGCGACCAAATTGACTATTTTGGAGACGATTGTGCTCAAGAATCCGCTCCAGCACCGTTGTGGATGCCCAAACATCAGCCCCAGCACCAAACAACTCTCGGAAGCGATCTCCTCCAAAGTCTCCAAGCGTTCCCCGTCTAAACAGTTCGAGACGCTGGGCATAGACCTCAGGTCGTAGACGTCGATGAACGCACCACTTTTGGAACCAAGCATGTTTGAGGCCGTAAACGGCTGCCAGTCCGCTGGTGATAGTGATATCGGGTCCACCTAGGCTGCCAAAAGCATCGGCTGTTGTCATGAGGTCGGAGAAGTCACGGGTTTCTCCAGGACATTTCACATAGGGAATCGCTGCAGTAATCGCTGCCATTTTGCCGAGCAAAATAATGGTGGCCCACAGAGAAGATTGGTGAGGGAAGTCAACGTGTACCCACTGTCCGGCATCTCGCAGTGTTGTAATGTAACGAGTCCCAACTAAGGTATCGCTATTGGTCGGATCGATGGTTCCATTGTTGACATCAAGCCAGGTCTGCAGATCTGTCATGTAGTCAAGACCCGGTTGTGGGAAGAGCTGCCGCTGATCGATGGGTTGATTGCCAAAATTAAAATCTTGCAAGAGAAACTGCGAAACGTGAGGCCCATCAAAGCAGCCCTGATAGGGGCCTCTAAAGATTGTTTCTGGCGTACATTCAAACCCGAACTCATTCGCAAAGCCAAGACTATTTAAATCGGTGCATGCATCTAGAATGAGGGAGCTACTGTCGTATTGAGCGAAGGGAATATCGCGACACAGAGCCATCCAGTAGCGTTCCACCATATCGACAGCTGTATTACGACTGTCAAATGCTGGGGCCGGAGCCATTCGCGCGCCGTTGGAATCATTGCCAATCAGTTGAAAGGCATAAGAATTCAGAGGATTAACCAGGCGACGAGGTGCAACTTCCGCACAATTTGTTGCAGGAGTTGCTTGGGCACCACCTAAAATCACCTGTTCGAATCCTGCCTGAGACTCTTCATCGAGAGCATTGAGTAGCGATTGAAACGACTTATCAATGACCAAACCATCAGAGTCGTGTTTCAGTGCTTTCGTAAATGATGCGAAACCAGGTAGGCCTAAAGCTGCGAATCTTTGCTCGTCATTGTTTATGTCAGGAGGCTCAGTAGTAAACTCTTGCGAAGCCAATCTGCGAACAGTATTTCGGAGCCGTCTGGCCTCCCTTTTTCGCTGTCTAAAATCTCGTCTGAAGTTAGCGTGGGTGGACGATTCGGGAGAATTGGGATGAGTCACGATCGATAATGTCCTCAAACGATGGGGTATTCGCTTAGAAATAGAAATACAGTCATGACTAGCCGTGATTCAGACCAAACTGAATCAAGTTGGAATCTTAACTAGTCCTAAGAAAACCGTCAGTTATTTGTTTTGAATCTCAAGGGGATTAGGAGCTGAGGAATCGTAGAGATAACTGGTAAGACCAGTTCCTGAAAAGCACCTAAGAAACTTGCATATACCTACCTATAAATAAATTGCAGAGAAGTCTTAGAAAAGGTGATAAATAGTAGTGAGGAAAATGCCACGATACGAAAAGAAGGCGAATTCAACTGAAGGTAAAATATTGGTTCCTTCATTCTTTCAAAAGCTTGACAAAGTGTTGCGAAAACGATGGAAATCAATAAGGAAATTAGGTTGAACGCGATTGCTAGGTTGCGATTCTAATTTGCTAGAGAGCTAAACGGGTCGGTCAACTGCTAAACATGAAGCTTGGGGAACAGGATGGGGGGGAGTTCGAGCGATCGCCTATGATGGCTGATGTCGTAACGTGCTTGGATGCCCAGCGGGTATGGCAAGCGGGCCGGAGGTATGAACAAACTGGCGGGCCGAATTATCGGAATCTTACTGGTTGTTTCAGCAGCGATCTATATCGTTGTTGTGCGACCGGTGCAGTTGGGCTTGGACTTGCAGGGGGGGACGCAGCTGACGTTGCAGGCGCAACCCACCGAGCGAGTGACGGAGATTACCCCACAGGTCATGCTGGGGCTGGAAGCTGTTCTGGAACAGCGCATCAACGGATTCGGCGTATCGGAGACCGTGATTCAAATCAGCGGTGACGATCGCCTGTTTATTCAGCTTCCGGGGGTTGACGATCCCGATCGCGCGATCGACGTGTTACAAGACACGGCCCAACTGGAGTTTCGCGTCCAAAAAGTGGGCGAACGCCGACCCCTTCCCGATCCCGAGACGAACGAATATCTCCTGACCCCAGAAGAAGTCGACACCATCTTTGCACCAGCTCAGCTAACCGGGGCTCAATTAAATAGCGCTGCGACCCTGGCACCTCAAGGGCGCAATGAGTCGTGGGGGGTAGAGCTGCGGTTTAATTCCGAGGGCGCGACGACGTTTGCCGACCTGACTCGCGAGATTGCCGGAACGGGACGGACGATCGGCATCTTTCTGGACGGTCAGTTGCTGAGTGCCCCGGTGGTGCGTGGCGACACCAATCCCAACGGCATCATTGGTGGTGTTGCCAGTATCACCGGTCAGTTTGACGTGAATGAAGCCCGAGATTTGACGGTGAAGCTGGAAGCCGGAGCGCTGCCAGTACCAGTGGAAGTGATCGAAAACCGAACGGTGGGGGCAACGCTGGGGGCTGCCAGTGTGAAACGTAGCTTGATTGCTGGATTGGGGGGACTGGTACTGACGTTTGGGTACATGCTGGTGTACTACCGAGTACCGGGGTTGATGGCCAGCACCGCCTTAGTGATTTACGCCCTCATCACCTTTGCTGTCTTCCAATTGTTTGGCGTCACCCTGACCCTACCCGGCATCGCCGGGTTCATTCTTAGTATCGGGATTGCGGTTGATGCCAACGTGCTGATTTTCGAGCGCACCCGCGAAGAGTTACGCAGCGGGAAATCGGTGTACAAGTCTGTGGAAGAAGGCTTCAGCCGTGCGCTGGCCAGTATTTTGGATAGCAACGTCACTACTTTGTTGGCCTGTCTGGTGTTGTTTTGGCTGGGGACTGGGTTGGTGAAAGGATTTGCCCTGACGCTGGCGGTCGGTATTTTGGTCAGCTTCTTTACGGCGTTGACCTGCACGCGCACCTTCTTGCTCATCCTGTTGTCGAACAGTAGTTGGCGCAAGTCAGAGCTCTTTGGTGTGAAACAAACGCCAGCCTGACCCTTGTTCGGCGACCCCCATTCACGACGGAATGAGTTTCCGAGTGAAGGCGATCCCCGAGCTCTAGCGTTTTACAGTTCAGTGAGGACAACGCTTTCCAAGCGCAGTCAGAGGGAACGTAGCTGGCATGTCCGCAGTGGTGTGGCCACTGCAATCAATCAATCGCCTCGCAGATTTAGTTCGAACAACGGGAGATGGCGTGATGGCCGAGAATCAGCCGCAGGATAAAAACCAGCAAGAAACCACTGAGACCAGTGGTAACGCCTTGATAGACGTTGTGGGTCGTACCAAAACTTGGTTGACGATTTCCGCTGCCTGTATTTTGGCAGGATTGGCTGCCATGGCAGTGTGTTTCTCCCAAACTGGAGCACCCCTGAAACTAGGGTTGGACTTCACGGGCGGGACATTGCTGCAGATGGAGTTCGAGCAGCCGGTGACCGAGTCGCAATTGCGAGACCTGCTGGCCTCTCAAGAACTGGGCAGTAGTGTCATTCAACTCGATCGCGAAACCTCTCGAACCGCCATCCTGCGAACCCCTCCGCTGAGCGAAGGCGATCGCCAAACTCTGGAGGAGGTCTTAACCGCAGAGGTCGGACCCTTCCGTAGAGATCTGGTGGAAACTGTGGGGCCAGCCATTGGAGAAACGCTGCTGAAGAATGGCTTGCTAGCGATTCTGGTAGCGTTTGCAGCCATTGTGGTGTACGTCAGCATTCGCTTCCAGTTGGACTACGCCGTGTTCGCGATCGCTGCTCTGCTCCACGACGTGTTGATTACGGCTGGGGTATTTGCCATCTTGGGCCTGCTGCTGGGGATAGAGGTCGATCAACTGTTTGTGGTGGCCATGCTGACCATCATCGGCTTCTCGGTGAACGACACCGTCGTTATTTACGATCGGATTCGCGAAAATAGCCGCCGCTTACTCAGCCGCAAAACTCGCTTTCCCGACGTGGTCAATATTTCGGTCAACCAAACGTTTGCTCGCTCCATCAATACATCCCTCACATCCATGTTGGCGTTGCTGGCCATCTTTCTATTTGGCGGCCCTACCCTACGCTATTTCTCGCTGGCGTTGCTGATCGGGTTTGCGTGGGGAACCTATTCCAGCATCTTCATTGCCAGTACACTACTCACCTGGTGGCGCGAGAAGTATCCCGTCAGTAACACCCGCAAAGTCTCTCAGCGGCTGCCCGAAGATGGGGTGGTGTGACGGTCGAGCCGTGCTGCTTGGGCACAGTGTAATGGCTTCCCTATCCTTCACTTCCATCGCTTCTTTAGGCCCATCGCTTCTTTAGGCCCATCGCTTCGTTAGGCCCATCGCTTCGTTAGGACTGCAGACCCATCAATACTGATTCCAGTACCAATACCGGCTCTAGCAGCAAGGATGATTCCAGTTCCTCCAGTTCTCTACGTGCTGACTCGGGTGCCCAAACGTATATCAATACCGGTCCTGGACCCTCTGGCCCGAGAGCCCCCGAACGGTGGCACCAGATAAAGGGTCTTTCTCCTGAAGCTACGCGACTACTCGCCTTGCAAATACGGGTTCGCTGGGGAATTGTGGGCTTGATATGGTTGGTACTCGGGGGCCCGTCACTGTGGTTGCTGCGGGCCGATATTCGCCGCCTACTGGAATTCTTTACCTGGGCTGCGGTGAAGTATCCCCTGCTTTATCAGCCAAAAGTGGGATTCTGTCTGTGCGTGTGTGTGGCCATCACGCTAACGACGCTGATGTGGCAATGCAAATTCGAGTGGCTGGGGCCGTCGGCAGCAGAACGACGAGAACTGGAGAAACTGGCCGCCTCCATTCGCCAGCGTGGCCCCAAGCACTTTCTGTGGTCGTGGGTGATGGCAAATCGTCCGCAGCCATAACGCTTCTGGTACGCTTACTTGAAAATGGGACTAGGGCCACAAAGAGGCTCCAGCTTTTACGAGTTAAGCCAACGGCATTCGAGAAATCTGCATAGCGGTTTGCCTGACGCTATATTCTAGAGATCCCGCTCTTTTCTCGATGGCATGGCAAACGGCAACTCCTTCGGACAACTTTTCAGCATTACCACTTACGGTGAGTCCCACGGTGGGGCTGTTGGGGTGATTGTGGACGGCTGCCCCCCTCGGATTCCGATTACTGCCGAAGAGATACAGGTGGATCTCGATCGCCGCCGCCCCGGTCAAAGCAAGATTGTCACCCCTCGCAAAGAATCCGACACCTGCGAAATTACGTCGGGGGTATTTGAAGGCTTAACGATCGGAACGCCCATCCACATCATCGTGCGCAACAAAGACGCGCGATCGCAGGATTACTCCGAGATGAAGACCACCTTCCGGCCCTCCCACGCCGATGCCACGTACCAGGCTAAGTACGGTATTCGTAACTGGAAAGGTGGAGGACGTGCGTCGGCTCGCGAAACGATTGGCCGTGTTGCTGCTGGGGCGATCGCCAAAAAGATTTTGAAACTGGTTGCCGGGGTTGAAGTAGTGGGCTACGTCAAGCGCATCAAAGATTTAGAAGCCGACATCGATCCGAATGCGGTCTCGCTGGCAGACGTCGAATCCAATATTGTTCGCTGCCCCGACGGTGAGTTGGCGGAACGGATGATCGACTTGATTCAGGAGACCGGCAAGCAAGGGGATTCGATTGGTGGCTTGGTAGAGTGCGTTGCCCGCAACGTACCCACGGGGTTAGGGGCTCCGGTGTTTGACAAGCTGGAAGCAGATCTGGCCAAGGGAGCCATGTCGTTGCCTGCCAGCAAAGGGTTTGAAATTGGCTCGGGATTTGCCGGAACGTACCTGACCGGAAAAGAGCACAACGACGAGTTTTATATGGAGGGCGATCGTATCCGCACGGTCACCAACCGCTCGGGTGGCATTCAGGGGGGCATTTCCAACGGCGAGAACATTGTGATTCGAGTGGCGTTCAAACCCACCGCAACCATCCGTCAGGAGCAAAATACCGTTACCAAAGACGGCCAAGCGGCTGTATTGGCGGCTCGCGGACGGCACGATCCCTGCGTACTCCCCAGAGCAGTTCCGATGGTGGAGTCGATGGTGGCTCTGGTACTGTGCGATCACTTCTTGCGGCAGCAGGCTCAATGTGGCGCTGTCGAATTGGGCAGTGCAGTCACGAATCAAGAGCTGTACCCAACAGAAAGTCAGGTAGAAAGTCAGCCTGTGGGTTGAGACCGAATCTATGCCAACTAAGCGCCTCCATCTGGCGCTAATGAATTTTAGTCGTCTGACCACTCGATGAACGGTGGTCGTTGCTGTTCGTGCTCGAAGTAATCTATAGCCCTGTAGATGCCTGATGATGGGAGTGCCCACGCAGCTGGGTATGAATCGTGCTGACCGTTGTTCAGGCAGTAGTCGATCTGTCGATCTGCAGGACCGGAAAAGTCAGGTGCAATTGAGTGGTAGCTTACATCTCCCGTGCGATCGCAATGCATCAACCACCCCAAATCACCATTTAAAAGCGCGCACATTGATTGGCCGTTAGGGAGTTCTACCCATAACTCCTTAAATTGCTTGCTCACCATCACTCATTCAAGTTAACGATTGTACAGAGCTCTGGGCGATCGCGAGATAGATATGCCAGCCAGGTTCCATTCTGGCCCTCTCAATCAACGAATTGTTCTATTTGAATCTCTCTGGGTACATTCCCCGCCGCTCTGCGGCGGCTTAGGCTTTAGCATGTAGCGGTGAGCGAATATAT
>JBCBVA010000064.1:0-21251 GCA_039817825.1 Cyanobacteria bacterium J06642_12
CCAGCATTGCTTGAGAGACTGGATGAAGTTGATCATTTCTAACTCTGCCAGAAGCTTGCCGTGATACTCGGCCATTTCTCGGGCAAACCGACGGTAGAAATTTTTGCCCCACCAGCGACCGCAACTGAAGAGCACTTGATGGGCAGCCGCCCCCAGCTCGTCTTCAATACCGCTGTAGACACCTTGTAAGAATGTGTCCGGCAAGGCTAATAACCGATCGCCAGCTCGACTTTCGAGCAAGCCGGCCTCAAAATCCCCCTGCAAATAGGCCTCGTTGACGTAATAGTTACTGGAAATCTTCGGGGAGCTCAGGAGGGCTTTGACATCAAGCATTGGTGTTTTTCAACCTTCAGAGTTGGAATTGAATCGATTCTCTGTTGGGCAAACAGTTCGGGATACGTAACGGTTGCCTGAGAATTCGTCGACGTTAGAGCTGTAATGCAATTTCAGGGGCAGGTTGATCCAGCATCATTTCTTTGGTCAGTTGGAGATAGGGGTCGATGAGTTCGCGCTCGGCGCTGGACAAAAACTTCTTCAAGCGCTTTTGCATGAAGCGATAAAGACTATTCTGAATTTCCTGTAGATCGTGAGCCGCAACCACTTCGGTCAGCCACTCTAACAGCCGATACTTGAGAAAGTCTCGATCGTCAATCAACATCGCCATTGAGCAATAGCGCATGATGAGCACGTGGTTTTGGAGGGCCAGTTGCAAGCGGCGGGGGGGCTCGGAAGGATAGCCTTCTTGTAGGTTGAGTGCTAACCGCTGTGCCAGCTTCTCTTCCATATCTCTCAGCTTTTCGTAGAGATTGAGACGGTCTTCTAAGCTGTCAATCAGAGTTTCGAACGTTTGCAGATCTGAATCTTGCAGATAGCTTTCTTCCGCGGCATGAAACAGTAAGTTAAGTTTGTCGATCATGAGGTCAGCCTCAAAATATGGCGGTGAAATTATGCAGAGACTTTGCGAGATGCCTGTTGTCCGAACTCTCTGAAAAAGCGCCCGACTGGCATCGCAAGAGGATGAATAATTGAGATCTCGCAATAATCAGCCGTCAAGGCCTGCTTGCGCCTATCCCAAGCCATCTCGTCAAAAAATTGGGTAATAGACATGCACTGCCACTTCTGCGGCCGAGTGTCGGAGGCGTTGGCACCGCCTAGCTCCCCTTCAGCCGAATCAGCAAGAGCCCCATCCCACGGAATGTGATCGAAGAAGCTATGAACGCTGAGACAGTATGCAGACAGCTTGGAGTTCATCCCAAATATTCCCCATTAATCAGGCGTTTCTGGATATCTTTGGCCCCCGCACCTTCCTCCAGCCAGAAGCTGGCGGCATCGACACGATCTTGTTTACCTAGCAAAAACTTGCAGAAGGTTGAGCCCATCGCATAGCACTGCAACTCAACGCATCCCAAATCTTGCTTGGTAAAACTGCTGAAGAAGCCCGCAAAGAGACCGGCATAGATGTGACATACGGGCTTACCGACATTCCCCAAGGTCCGAGCAATCGCAGAGTCAAAAATATTCAGGACAATGAAACCGTTCTTTTGATCTTCGAGATCGACATCCCAATTACCCCAGCCTTGAGCCGTGAACGGCCACCACCAAGACTCCAGCACTAAGGCCAAATTGGTGGTCAACATGTTGGTCTCGTACTCTTCTTCGTACCAACTTTTGAAGGCTTTCGAGTCTCTCTCTCCCCACGCCTTGCCGATGTTGTACATCACGACGCTGGAAGCGCTGCCAACTTCTTCATCCAGACCGTGAATCAGTCCGATCATGAAGTCTTCACTAACGAGAATATTGCGGGCCTTATTCCAGTCAGTGATAATGCCTGACTGGCGATTCATGTGAAAAAAATCTTCACTCCGATAGTGTGCGTGAAGCTTGGGGAACAGCTCCCGCAGAGGGTGGTCGGAGGTTTGCTTGATTTTGTCGTAAGCGCTATTCGGAGCAACGCCGATAGCTCCAGCTGTTGTAACCATATTTCAACTCCCCTCCAAAGGCAGGGCCGAACAGTATTTTAGGTAGTAGTAGACAAAAGGCATTGAGGACATTGGCCACTCGGTCTTGTGTCACGGTCTATGTTCTGGAAACAGGCTGGGGTGGCTTGAATCAGCAAAAGCCCAATAGGGCGCCCGCGCCAGCTATGCAGCACACAAACGGAATGCTTGATTGCGGCAGTGCTCGCGACCTGTACATATCTTTGGATACCCGCTTTCGAGACAGGACTTTCCTCGTATATCTACTTCAGCTTGAGAATTGGCCACCTGCACAGGTGCCTCAAAATATTTTTTTGCACTAAAAATCAAATTTAATGCAGTTTTTTTCTATCAATATTCGGCATCAATCGCCAGACAAACACCAGAATGCGCGGAGTCATAAATAGTTTCAAAAAGGCCGTCTTATATACCGAGAGGCAACTATCGTGATTTGAGTCAAGCTCCGCCAAAGCCTTTCAAAAAGAAGGCTACGCCTCTTCTTCTACGCGATCATAATTGATCTAACCAGCATCTTTAGAGAGAAAAAACAACAGTCAAACCATGCGCATTGAGGCCATAGCCTATGAAAAAGAAAAGTTGAAAAGTTAAATCATTCAGACTATATGAATGCAGTCACAAGCACTACCTTGATTCTAGGTAATTACCGCAAGCGACATCTCCTCTGGTGACCAAAGCCGTACCAGTTTTACCGCAAGCACATGCTGAAAACAACGGTGTGAACGCCTACGAACTCTTTGACCGTGCCATGTCACCTAGTATTTTCACTAGCTAGATTGTTAATCCTGCAATATCCGCTTCAGTACATCTAGCTAGACAAGCACAAATTTAGCTCAAGCCGACAGCCCCCAGTCCACACGAACGAACTCAGATTGACCCCGATCTGCTCCATCAGACGGTACAAAAGCATCGTGATCGTCACGGTGCCGACAGCGTAATATCTGATGCGGATGAGTCTGAAGTTTCAGGCTCTTCGGTTGCTGTTTGAGCGACCAAAGCAGCCCATTGCCAACCAAGGGTCGTAAATTGCTCGACCGCATCTTCCCTCGTAATGGGAGTAGCCTGAGTCACAGCAACATCTGGCATAGACATGACACGTAGAGTAGCCATTGGTACTTGCAGAAATAGATTGGCTCCCAGAAAACCAACCGTTGCCAAGACAATACGACTAATACCAGCGCCTGGCGCTACTTGCACAGGGGAGAATGCCTCGACTAGTGGAGCTAGGTGATAGGCATCGACTAAGAAGCAGCACATCAATGCAGCAATTGCGATCGCCAGTAACTGCTGGTCGCGCTCTTGAAAGAGTGCCAGGATGCGACGACGATCGTCATCTAAGCAATCAGTGGGAATCGCAACCATCAATGCCGAAAAAATGTTGAATGGCCGCAGCACTTGCATCGCCACAATGGGACCAGCCCCCAATAGCGCGATCGCCGCCATTTCTAACCAGAGGGGTAGCACAGGATCGGCAGAAGCCAATCCGAGCGCACAAAGCCCCATCCACAATGGGAACATTAGGATACCGGCCACATGAACCCAAACATACGGATCGTGCCAGCTTTGACGCACTGTCTTACTCTCTAACAATTGCCCGTTCTCCGGTAACTCCCTGTCTGGCTCTCTGCAATGATTGTCGATCTGATCGTCGCCGCTCTTGCGATGGCCACCTCAGTCGCAGCCAACTTGGGTAGCTACCCTAAGATCTCCGCACCGATCTCGGTCAAATCCGGTGTCACGTAATCCGTTGGCAATCAGCCAATTGCAGTCACTCCGGTGGCACTCAACCCGGACATACGATCCACACCGTCTTGCTGACCAAACCACGAAGGAAATCATCTCCCGAGCAATTACAGTGCAGTAGCTGTTGGGCGAGATCGTCAGACTCCTTATAGGCAGCTTATTCAGGTCGCTAGATAGCTAGCGCTTGGCCGTTTTATCAGCAGCTTCTAAATCAGTCACCTTAAAGGTCACGATTTTCTCCCAGTTGCCTCCGCCAAAGATGACCGCCGCTTTGCCATCAACCACCCGCTGAACTTGGCCTTGAAAGCGGTAGTACGTGTCGTTGGGGTTGTTAACAATGACGGGTTGACCGGGCAATAGCATGATCTCTTTTGGTATTGGTACGCTGTCTCATTATCTATCTCGTTCGGCTGACCGAACGAATTTCTGTCAGATTTCCTCATGGACGTTTGAGATAGTGCACTGTGCAGGAAGGCACTGGAATGGCAATGTTGCTAGAGAGTTACATCCAACACAACAGACCTGTTAACCCTTTGGGTTAGTATGCTTAGCAATGTTTTTTCTAGCTATTGCCAACAGCAGCCAATCCAGGGCGCGCTGATGCCAGGTCGATCGTCTACATTGCACTCCCTATCTCTTTACTCTCGCAGCCTATCGAAACTATATGCCTCGTCTGCCTCAAACCACTGCTCACGTTCGAATTACTCGGTGTTGCTGGAATTCAGGAGCGATCGAGGGTGAGGTGCAAGCGAAAGAGTGGGCCTGGGAATTTTCCTGGAGCTTCAAGCAAGGAGAGTTATCGGTAGAACCGTCACTAGGACGGGCTTTAATCCGGGAACCGCTAAGTCGGTTCCTGGAACGGTGGGACTACAACCTAGAAGCAGGGAGCAACTATTCATTTACAATCCGTAGCGAGCTGTAAGCCCATCTCTCAGCTGTTTCTGGACCTAGATTTACCCGACTGCTTCATTGCGAGGACAACATCGGGGTTGCCAATATCCAGCAGTGGGCTAGTTCAGTGAACTAAAACCGGCAACGGGCCAGGTAAACGCTCCAGTCGTACCTACTGTATGGGTATCGATTGTCTTAGCGACCTAAATTTAGGTCAGTAGATGTGAGTTGTAAGTTAAATAAGTAACTTCTCATGTGACGTTAGAGTCTTTCTTAGCTTGTGTTGAGACTCTTGAGGATGAATCAGCCGATCGCTCGGTGACGAATGACCGGACAATATCAGCATGACCTTGCATGACTGACCCTTTGCCCATGTTGATTCACCCCTTTACTCAAGTACTGGCACGGATAGTGGCTTTGATGACTTCGCGCACCTGGATACCCTCAAAATCGCTGTGGGCTAGCGTACTAGCCGGCTGCGTACTGTTATTACCACTCAACCCTGCTTATGGGTCAGATGAGAATTTGGACACTGCCACATTTGCGGGCGGATGCTTTTGGTGTATGGAACACCCTTTTGATGAGGTTGACGGGGTGGTCGATACGACGGTTGGGTTTGCAGGAGGGACTGTCGAAAACCCTTCTTACCGACAAGTATCATCCGGAAAAACTGGCCACGCGGAGGTGGTTCAAGTCACCTACGACCCCGAGCGAGTTAGCTACGAAGACTTGTTAGAGGTGTATTGGGTAAATGTCGATCCGCTGGATGGTGGCGGTCAATTTTGCGATCGCGGCGACCAATATCGCACGGCAATTTTTGTCCACGATGACGAGCAGCTCAACGCGGCTGAAACCTCCAAAACGACAATTTCGGAGCAATTCACCGAGCCAGTGGCGACTCAAATTGCCACAGCCGATGAGTTCTATCCGGCGGAGGACTACCACCAGAATTATTCCGATCGCAATCCGATTCGATACAACTACTATCGGCTCGCCTGCGGTCGCGATCGCCGACTGGCTGAAGTTTGGGACTCGCCTGCAGAAGAATAGCCTTAGTGCTTCAGTGTGTCGATATTGAGGGTCTCGAAAATTAGAACCTCGATAGACACCATCCGAGCCACAGGATTTCCGCTCTACAGCGATCGGCATCCGCGATGGAGAGTTTTCGCCTCTCCTTATCAACTAGGGCTTTGGGCTGTCTACATGCTCTAGACCTTAGAGCAGATTGCTACACATTCACATCAACCATTAACCACAAGAGATTCCACCATGAAACGTCGCAAGCTTCTCCGTTCCGGCCTCGCTCTCAGCGTGGGATTGGTGGCTGGCTTCAGCAACCGCAAAGCCTGGGCTGCCAGTGACGCATTTGAAGTCATGAAAACAGACGCAGAGTGGCGAGAGCTATTGACCCCCGACCAATACGCGGTACTGCGTGAAGAGGCGACCGAGCGTCCGTTTGCCAATGCATATTTCGATAACAAGGCTGAAGGGATTTACCACTGCGCGGGCTGCGATACCGCATTATTCTCCTCTGAGACCAAGTATCAAAGCGGTACGGGGTGGCCCAGTTTTTGGCAACCCATTAGTGCTAGTGCGATCGGGACGAAAACAGATTGGAAACTAGTGCTCCCCCGCACAGAAGTTCATTGCGCCACTTGTGGCGGCCACCTGGGGCACGTTTTTAACGACGGTCCACAACCGACAGGTTTGCGATACTGCCTCAATTCCGCAGCTCTGAATTTTGCAGAGGCATAGCGCTCCACAGCTCGTGCCAGCATCTGCAACGGTCAGCTAGCTCTCAGCCGGCTGACCAGTTATAGGATTCGCCAACCCTGAAAACAGGGGAGCGATCTCTCGGTTGTACTTGGCTAAATAATCTCGAAATGAGGTACCACCGGTCCCGATTTTGACCCCCACTAAACTCAGTTGCTGGACGGCCAAGCCCAAATGAGCTTGGTGAAACTGGCGCTTGCAACTGTCGTATTGAGCTAACAGCTCCAGCAAAGGCTTGAGGTTGGCATGCTGGCTCAAATGGTGGCTGCTATCCTCCAGTGTCTGACCCTCTGCCCACAGACACAGGGATTGGTAGTAATGAACCAGGCTGTGCTGACAGTAGCGATCGAACCACTCTGCAACTTGAGCACCGTAGCGGCAATTAAATTCAATTTCTGCGGGGTGGAGATTACCTGCGCTGTCTCGCGTCCCCCCTTGCCAGTAGGCATCGGTAATACCGCTCATGATTTCTAGACGGCGGAATTGGGCGGATTGGAAACCACTGGTAGGGCCGATACTGGAGCGAAACTCGGAAAAAGCTCGCATCGATCGCAACACCGGCATGGTTTGATTGGCTATCCCATACAGCGCCACCACTCGGTGGAGAAAGTAACAGGCTTCTGCCGTATCTAAGGCTTGCAGACGCTCGTGAGAGGACAGATGTGCCGTCGATTCAACCACTTGCCGGAGAGCATCGAGAGCGCGATCGAGATCGAGGATGGCTTGATGAAATGCAATCTCGCACACCTGATGAACGGCAATAAACAGATCTTCATCTTGCGATGCCGTAATAGGCTGCTTGCACTGCAGCAGCGTATCGAGACCGTGGTAGTTCCAGTAGTGATTGTGGCTGGTGTCTCGGGTGGGATCGATGGGAGGTAACGGGGGCGGGATGGTGTCAGACATGCTGGATAGGAGTCGATGACGCTGACATTGTAGCGATCCACCTCAACGCTTCAGCCTCCCCACCATGCGGGAGACATTATTCCCAACGCACCAACTCTCGAACATTGAACCAGTTGAGACGATGGAGAAGCACGGGCATGCCCACAAATGCAATCGCAAACGCGCCCGCTAGGACGATCACCACTGAGGTACCGATGTGAAGGCTCCCGCCCATATAAGTCAGCAGGAGAGTAGAAGGCACCATGCCGAACAACGTAGCAGTGGCATAGATCGGGAACGATAGCCCAGTAATACCAGCTCCATAGCTAATCAAATCAAAGGAGAAGATGGGCAGGAGGCGAGTGGTAAAAATCATCCAGCCCAGATAGGATTCTCCCCGCTCGGTCGAAAAGCTAAATGTCTTACCCGTCAGCGCTTTGACAATCGATTGACCCATGCTTTTTCCCAAGCTATAGGCAATCAGAGCGCCTCCGAATCCACCGATGACCGTATAGAGGCCTGCCAACAGCGGATCCCAAACGGCACCAGCAGCGATCGCTAAGGGGGCACCAGGAATTTGGCTCACGACAACCGAAACAGCGATCGTGGCGATATACAGCGCTGGCCCCCAGGCACCGACCCGATCGAGCGTGTCAGCCAAGTGGTGAGGGGTTAATAATTCCAGCGATTGGGGGTGGCATACCACGACCGTACCGAGCATCAGGAGTGCCAGCACAGGCAGCATCACGTTCAGCCAGGACCAATGATTAGTAGTATCAGCAACCGCGATCGACTTGCCCAAACCCATCTCGCATCACCAACGCTTTCGACTATTAGGGTGACAGCTGGGACTGAACGTTCTCTAACAGCGACCTGAGAGAAACATGAAAAAGCGATGGCAGTCGGAACGACCATTCTCAGGCTTGGTCTGCCAGCTTACGTTTGATGGACTCGCGCACTAGAGCTTTCGGCAATCAGCGATGGAGAGTTCTCCAGCCTTGTTTCGGGAAAAACCAAGGCTTTGAGCTGTCCCAGTGCTCCAGACCTGGCAGCGGATTGCCATGGCAATCCTCCACTCAATGCCGCTGCAGAAAGCAGTAATCTGCATCCAATTTTATAGTTTTGTAACAGCCATTCCTCTATGCTTCTAGGGATTTGCACTTGCCGGGAGAACAGTATGGATCGCTTGAACAGGCTGGAAAAAGGGGCATTCGCGGTTCATCTAGGGAGTTTGGCTTTCGGGTTGGCTGGATTGTTACTGGTGGTCCCCCATCCTGAATGGGTCATGCAGCTACCGACCATCGGTCAATTAGCCTTTAGCTGGAGCATGTTGAACGGCAGTGTGGTGTACATGGTGTCGGGGGCGATCGCGGCTGTATTGATGGGACAACGTACGATCGGCTGGACGCGCACCCTCCTATTCTTCATCGTGGCGGTCGGTTTATCCCTCAGTGCAGAGTTGCTCGGAACCAGCACCGGCTTTCCCTTCGGAGACTATGCCTATCTCAACGGCTTGGGTTACAAGATTGCTGGCTTAGTGCCGTTCACGATTCCGCTCTCCTGGTTTTATATCGGGTTTTCATCGTATCTACTAGCGTTGACCGTACTGCGTCAGAGTCGTCATTGGTTAATGCGGATGGAGGCGATCGCTCTGGGAAGCATGATGCTGACCGCCTGGGACTTCGTTCTCGATCCGGCCATGACTCAACTGTTGGTACCCTTCTGGGAATGGCTCACTCCCGGTAACTTTTTCGGTGTCCCCTTACAAAATTTCGGGGGATGGTTGCTGACTGGCTGTCTCATCATGGCACTGTCCACTCTGCTGTGGAGTCGATGGGGTGACACTCCCATACTCGATCGCACGGAGCTGGCGATGCCACTCGCCCTCTATGCAGCCAACTTCGGATTTGCAGCCTGCATGAGTGTAGGTGGTGGATACGTCGCACCACTGCCATTGGGACTGATGTTCGGCTTGGCTCCAGCGATGGGAATGTGGATGCTGGCTGGATCTGAGCAATTGGACAATCTGCAAGCTGAAACCGGCTTACAACTATAGCCAGAGTTCGCGGGAGTTACTCAGAAACTCGCCTCCTGGCAGTGCTTTTGACCGCAGACATCAGACATCGGCGATCGCCCATATGACTCGCTAGCCCTACGGACTGGGAGGGGCAATGTAAAAAAGTTCAAACCCTCGTGAAGACTACGATGCCAGTCAGGGCTTCGGAAGAATGGATGTGCTATCGTTCTTGCTCGTATAGTTCTGTCTCACTCAACTCAAAATAGTACTCCTCAACGAGTTATTGTCAGCCTCATCATAGAGGTCAGCCCAGTGGTCGCTCCTCCCCGACATTCGCTTTTCGATACACAACGAGATATCCGTAAAACAGGCATACATCCAGATTTTTGGTACCCGATTGCCCGTTCTTACCAGCTCAAGCCCGGCAAAACCCTCGCAGTCTCCTTCGCTGGCGAGCCTATAGTTTTGGTGCGCACTCGCAGCGGTATGCTGTTCGCATTAGAGAATCGCTGTGCCCACCGGCAAGTTCCTCTCGATACAGGGGTGGTGGGGGATAACTGTTTGCAATGCGGCTACCACGGCTGGAAATACGACAGCGATGGGAAATGCATGACCGTGCCCTATCTGCCTGACCAGCGCGATCGGCCGAACGGAGTACGGCACTATCCCTGCCGCGATGCCTGCGGATTGATTTTTATTTTTCCAGGCAATCCTGCTCAAGCAGACACCGCTCAGTTCCCTGACCTGAGCAACCACCACAGCCCTAACTACAAAACCCGCTACCTAGACCGAAAGATCGAATGTCACTACTCCTTCCTGCACGAAAACTTGATGGATATGAACCATCAGTTTCTCCACCGTCGGTTGATGGGGGGGATCAAGAGTATCTACTTAGGTCAGCGTCAAGGGGATAGCTGGATCGAGGTGGACTACACCTTCAAGCGCGTCAAAGGAGGACAAAACTGGGGGGAGAAATTTATCTTGCAAAAAACATCCCAAGAGCGGCAGCGGCAGTCGCAAGGGAAGCAAGACCTGATGACCATCCGCACGGCTTATCCCTACCAACGGCTGAAGTTTTGGACGGCGGGCAGCGCAGAACCCGCGATGGACTTGTGGATTGTCTACGTCCCCCTAGATCGCCAGCAGCGCACCAATCATACTTTCGGCTTGATGATGATTCGACGACCTAACCCTAAGTGGCTGATGGAACTGTTGTGGCCGTTCATTGTCCGGTTCACCGAGGGGATTTTGGCAGAAGATCGCGAGATTGTGGAACTGGAGCAGCAGGCGTTCGATCGCCAAGGGGCCGACTGGAATCAGGAAATTTTTCCGGTCATTCGCAACGTGCGGGAGATTCTCGTCAGCCAGGGCTTACCCCTCTCCGCCCCCTAGCAGCTCGCAAGACACACTACTCATCAACATGTCCACGCTCGTCACGAACCGTTCTCACTCATTCGCGGTAGCATAGCGAGACATTGGTGTAGCGCAAAGCGTGGCTGTAAGCTCTGGCTGCGTTAAAATGCATCTCATCTCGCTATAGTTACCACATCCCCGATGGAAGAACCTCCATCATTGTTGGCAGCCTTGTCTGCCGATAGTGCTAATACTGTTGCCGCCGATTCGGTTTGGGTTCCCATCCTGTGGGTGTCATTTTTACTGCTGGTTAACGCCTTCTTCGTGGCTGCCGAGTTTGCGATCGTTTCCGTACGCCGATCGCGAATTGCTCAACTCGTCAGTGAAGGTAATGCCAACGCAACATTAGTCCAGCAGCAGCAGCAGCAATTACGCCAGTTTTTATCCACCACGCAACTGTGCATTACCCTCTCCAGTTTGGCGCTGGGGTGGATTGGGGCCGTGCAAGTCGCTCCACTTGTGTGCATTGGGCTCGCGAGGGTGGAGTGGCTCAATTCTGTCTTGAACGCTATTCCGGGAGAGATGGAAACGCTGGCCACCTTGGTGACGTTTGCCATGCTCACCTACCTACAAGTGCTGCTGGGGGAATTGCTGCCGAAAACGCTAGCCATCATTTATTCAGAAGCCACATCTCTGCGGTTGATCGGCCTGAGTAGCGCGACCAAAATGGTGCTGCGACCGTTGATTGGTTTACTCAATCGGTCATCCAATCTACTGTTTCGACTGTTACGCATACCGGTTCCCGATTCAGCGGCCCTGATCGATGCCGTCACATCAGAAGAGTTACAGTTGCTGATCGCCTCTTCCAGCAAGTCCGGCAGTTTGGAAGAAGAAGAAAGTACTCTACTGGCCAATGTGTTCGAGTTTGGAGATGCGATCGCCAGCGAAGTCATGATCCCGCGCACCAGCATTGATGCCATTCCGCAAACAGCGACCGTACGAGAACTGTTGATCGAGGTGGAAGAATCCAGCCATTCCCGCTATCCCGTCATGGGGGACTCCCTCGATAGCATCACCGGCATGGTGCAAGTCAAGGATGTTGTGGGGGCGTTAGGTCTGGAAAACTGTACGCTGGACAGCTCCTTAGCTCCATTCATTCGACCAGCCCATTTCGAGCACGAGCAGAAAAAAGTGGGAGAACTGCTCACCACCATGCAGGAAGAGCGCATTCCGCTAGTGATGGTGGTAGACGAGTTTGGCGGGACCGCTGGCATGATCACGGTGCGAGACTTAGTCGAAGAGATTTTTGGACGCATCTCGGACGACGCCGATACAGAAGAAGAACCAGAATTTGTCCGACTTGGCGATCGCATCCACTTAGTCCAAGCGCAAGTGGACCTTGACGAAGTCAACGAAGAGCTAGAACTGGAGCTACCTCTACAGGATGACTACCAAACCCTAGGGGGCTTTTTGATCTTCCACATGCAGAAGATCCCCAAGCTGAACGAGCGGTTTGTTTACGAGCACTTGATCTTTACAGTAGTGGGCGTAGATGGTCCCCGCCTCGATCGCATCCAAGTTGAAATCGTCACCCCTTCCCGCAGTCCAGATGATGCTGACGTAGACGATGCTGACGTGGAGGTTCAGAGCAAGCAGGACAACGCCCAAGCAGCATCAGCCAAATCCTGATCGACTAATTCCTGGACTCTCAGACTAGCTAAAGCAGATTGCTATAGCTCTAAAAATCAGCCGAGCGGCCCCAGCGATCGTGAGTACATCTTGCTACACACAAGTTCGGCTCATTCTGTAAAAACAATTGAGCATAACTCCCGATCTATGGTTCTCTCTATAGACTATTCATCATTCATTCTGTGCCCAGCTAGATGTGATGAATCCCCAGTCTCGCCCCAGAAAAGTCGCTGTGATTGCCGTTCACGGCGTGTCGGATCAAGCGAAGGAAGAGTCGGCGGAGGCGATCGCCCAACTGCTGTACAAGCGATATGCGGGCGATCCGATCTCAGGAGCAGCACCGCATTCGAGAGCAGTATCGTCCTCGGCTGCGATCCCCAAACACACTCTCTCGATTCCAGTGGCCCCCGTTGACGTTCGCGCGCCACAAGCTGTGGACGAATCGTGTCCCAACGATGACCAACAGGCCTGGTTCGACTTTATGCAAGAACGGCTGGTCGACTACCAAGGAGGACAAGAAACCAGCTACGAAACGGTACGATTCTCCGTCTGCGATCGCAACTCAGACCAGCAACGCGATATTCACGTGTACGAAATGTACTGGGCAGATTTATCACGGCTGGGAAACGGAATCATTCGCTTTTTTGGGTCGTTTTTTCAACTCCTGTTTCATCTCAGTACATTGGGGGCCAAAACACTCCAGCTAGCTTGGCACGAACTACACCATACAAAGCCTCTCAATCCTGCACTTAAGCTGGCATTCCAACCCTTAATGGGACTACATCAGGCAGCTAATTTCCTACTGACATTGTTAATCCCAACGCTAGTCTTGGGGTTATTCTCCGGCTCGCTGCTCAGTTTACCGAGGTTATTGCCTGAGGATGTACTCGGACTGCTAGATTCTGCCGCAATCTTTGTGGCATTGTTTGCCGGTGTCTACTGGATAGCCAAAACTATGTTTGGCAATGGCACACAGGCCAGTGAGGGAAATTCTGATGATGATGAAGTCCATCCGGAAAGTCGTCCCAACTCAAACTCAAGCAGTTCGAGTAGTCGACCAAGATACACCTTCACACTTCAGCAAAAGATAGGATTTTTAAGCTTTCTAGGATTGCCATTCATTGCTCTAGCAACGTTATATTTAGTGTCTATCATTGGCCATTACAAACTTGCTGCATTCTTCTGGCAAGGCATCTTAGTTGCGCTCGCCCACATTGCATTCCTGAAACCCTATCAGAAGCGTGACGATCGCTTAGTGTTTCATTGGCCTTCATGGGTGTTGCTGGGGTTTATGGGCATATCTGTATGGTTCTTAGCCAACCAAGACAACAGTGTCTTTGGCATTACGACAGCCAGCTTTCATCAAGTCGAATTTTGTGTTTTTTGTCTGGCGATCGCGTGGATTGCGTTTAATACCCTACATTTTGTCTTTGCCATTTTCTCAGCAATTACGATTGCTCTACTCACAGTCATCCCACCTCAATGCTCTCAATTAACCTCTAGGCTAAATCGTTCAGTCTGGACGGGACTCGTCTCGCTATCAGCACCATCAGCGATCTTTTTCATTGTTAACGCTATGCTCTGGTCAGCCTTAGTGTTGGGAGTTGCAGAGCGCCTACTCATCCACGCCGCTTACCAACCCATCATTTTTACCCACGCCGACCGCTTTCTGGCCATGAGCACACTATCGGATGGTGCCACCGCCAGCACTAGCGTGGAACTCACCTTTATTAATTTCGCTCAGATATTGCTAAAAATGACGGCCACCAGTGGCTTTTTAGTCGTGCTGCTCCTGATGGGGGGAGTGGCGATCGGTGCTATTTGGGCGTTTCTTCCATCCATCGGGTACGAAGCTTATCCAAACCAACAGCAGACTGTTGATAGCAAACGCGAGCATCCAATCCAACCCACGCACAATGCAGCCGTTGCCTCAGAACGCTTAGGAGACTGGCTGACATCGGGACTGAAATCGATTGCCTGGCTAGCACTGCTTTTATTAACGTTGTCGATGGCCTTTATCTTTACATGGGCTTGCTATCAGGGCATGTTAGATGCGTTATTTCCCGATACAACTCACTCTGTTCCGGTACTGAGTAACTTCGAGCATTTCGTCACACGTCTCCTGCCAGGCTGGCTGAAAGAAACCGACACCACAACAGAACGGGTCTTGACCGAACAAGTCTTGTTTTTGATTTCCACCTTGACCGTCGGTAGCATCAGCCTAATGCTGGCATTAGGCAATCGGGCACAGCCAGTCCTAGCTCTGTTTCATAGTGTTTTGGATGCCATTTTAGACGTGGACAATCACTTACGATTGCATCCCAAAGACTGCAATCCCCGCGCCCAAATCTCAGCCCGCTACGTGTCATTACTGCGGTTTATCGCTCAACAAAACTACGACAAAGTCGTCATCATTGCCCACAGTCAAGGGACCGTGATTTCTGCAGATCTGATGCGTTACTTACGCTGCGTACCCGATCCCAAGCTGAAGACGTTACCAGAGATTGCTTTCTTCACAATGGGCAGCCCCTTACGCCAGCTCTACAGCTTTGGCTTTCCCCATCTTTATCAGTGGATCGGCCCTGTGGGTGAACAACTGAAGGGGACGGCCATTCTAGCGAGCGCTAAACCCAATCCCGCCGACTTATTCCAGGTGAAACAGTGGGTGAATGTGTTCGGCAGTGGTGATTATATTGGCCGCGATTTATGGCGAACGGATACTTTCCAGCCCCAGTGGAAGCCTGGCGAAGTGTATTCCGGCCCCATGCGTAAGGAATATTGTTTAGGGGCAGGGGCGCATACCCACTACTGGGACGGGACGTTTCCCGAGGTGGTTGAAGAATTGGATGCGTTGATTGGCGGCGGCACCGCCTAACCACCCACTTAATTAATGGCTGCTACGATCGCCTCTGCATCGATCTCGTAAAAATAGCGCCGCAAGTAATCCTCTTCCGCTAGCGCTTGTTGAAACGCAGCAATTTTGGCATTGGCCTCTGCGGATTCCCTGGTAGCGGGATCGGGTGATGAACGGCGATCGTCGTATGCAGGGATGGAGAAGCGATCGCCCTCCCAAACAATCTGAAACCCAACGGCTGCCAATGCCTGTATCCCTTGCTCCAAAACACCTGTGGAAACCTGCAAGCTGGCACTCCAATGCTCGACTGTTGCCGCTACGCCAATCTGGAGGAGGGATTTAGCCCATCCCACTAGCGTTCGCCAAGCCTGTTGTGACGTTCTATCTATCGGTCGCTGGTATGCCAGGACTAGGTCGCGATCTGGACGGAGGCGACTCAAAATATGCGTCCAACTGGCGGGGCAATCGGTAATCACGACAGGAGAGTGGAGAGTGGCGAGATGACTGGCGACATCTGCTTCAGATTGGCCGCGCAAATCGATCGCGATGTGGAGGGCAGATGGATTGAGGAGGGCGGCAGAATTGTCGGCAGGGCGCACGTCAATCAAGCGGACTTGGTAGGCAAATGACGAACCTTGCCGATCGCGTTTGACACTCATGTAATCCAGTTCCACCACAGCATCGCACAATCCTTGGGGAAGGTCGTGGGAGGGATGGCCCCACCAAATACCGTTAATGCTGGAGGTGCGATCGCGCAAGGTGAACGTGGTGTAGATGTATCGCACGGTTTGCCCGCTAGAGTCTCTGCTATTGCGATTTCGAATGTTGTCGAACTTGACCCCTCGCAGCAACAGTCGGGGAATGGGATTGCCCATGCCGAAGGGTTCCAATTGACGCAGTTGCCGGAACAGAGACTGGCCAAGATCGCTGACAGTTACGTCCAGATCAATCGCCAGTTCTGGTACGGGGAGGTTGCTAGGGAACAGATGTCGCAGAGTGTGATTTAGACGCTGTTGTAGGAGGGGAAGGTTGGCTGCCGAGAGTCTCAGTCCGGCAGCGAGGGGATGACCGCCGAAGGAGTGCAGCACATCTTGTTGCAGGTTTAACAGGTCATACAAGTCAATACCATCCACCGATCGGGCCGAGCCAACCGCCATCGCTTCATCAATCGCTCCCTCCTCAGTCACTCCCCCCTCAATCCGAAATACGAAGGTGGGACGGTGATAATCGCGAGCAATTTCCCCAGCAACAATTCCCAATACCCCGGCAGGCCAATCAGTTGAAGCCAGGACGATCGCGGCGTTAGTCGATAAGTCCAACGTCTCTAGTTGCTCAGATGCCTGGCGTTTGACTGCCGCCTGCATTCCCTTGCGACGAGTATTGGCTAATTCTGTCTGGTCTACCAAAACTTTGACGGTGTCGCGATCGCGTCCCACCAACATCTGAACGCAAAAGCTGGCATCTCCGTGAATGCGACTGACGGCGTTGATGCGGGGGCCGACGCCGAAAGCAATATCCATGGCGCGATCGCCCGCTCGCTTGCAGTTGTCTAGCAAGAACTCGACGGCAGGACGAGCTTTCTTCTTCAGTTGCTCGATCCCCAGTTGGGTTAAGTAACGAACATCTCCCTTGAGTTCGACCAAGTCGGCAACAAGGCCAATAGCTACCAGATCGAGGAGATCGGACAGGGGACGTTCAGGGATATCCGGGGCCGTCAGATACAGTGCTTCAACGAGCTTATAGGCAACCGCAACACCAGAGAGAGTAGCGAGGGGATGCCCGATCTCAAATTGGCGTGGATTGATGGTGGCAACGACATCCAGAGATTCCGCAGGCAGGGTGTGGTGGTCGGTGATGATGACATCAACGCCAAGCTGACGAGCTGTGGAGATCGCCTCCAAACTCGTGCTGCCGGTGTCGCAGGTAACGATGAGCGATGTGCCCTGTTTATGGAGTCGTTCAACCCCCGCGGCTGAAACGCCGTGGGATTCTGTGAGGCGGTTGGGGATGTAGAAATTAAGATAGGCGGACTCGACAAATTGACCCAGCCCTTCCAGCAGCACAGCCGTTGCCGTAACGCCGTCAGCATCGAAATCGCCCCAAATGGTGACATTCTCTTGCCGATCGCGGGCATGCAGGAGGCGATCTACGGCTCGCTCCATGTCAGTAAATGCCCAAGGCTCTTTAGGGGAATAGCGACTTGGCTGGCAAAGACCTGCGACTGTCTCCGCAGTCCGAATACCTCGCAGCCAGAAGAGTTGGGCGCTCACTGGCCCCACCTGCTTCACGAGCCAATCCGGTGGATCGGTGGCGGGGAGCAATGTCCAGGTTTTAGTAGGAATCTCGCGCATCGTCATCCCAACAAGATAAAGATGTAGTCTCGAGACAATTATTGTGGCGTTACTATTCAGTTGAGGCGAGTGCGATCGACAAATACCTCAACTGCGCAGCCCCCGATACGATCACACCGTCACTGAACCTGTCAGAACGACGACGATCCAGCCTTCTCACGATACTGTTGCGATTCAGCGTCAGCCACCACCCCCCGATCGAAGTATAGAAACCAGGCCCACTCAGGGCGAATGCCGTCTGTCTTAGGCAGACACTGGTGTGACACACTCAACAACACACTCTATAAATACAATTAGCCAAGAAAGTTTTGTATAAATTGATACTTATTTTTAAATTCCGGGCACATTGATAACTGACAAAATCAGTGTTTGAGGATGGCAACTATGGATATCCCAATGAACGACTCCATGATGGATGGCCAATCCATTGATTCATCAATGGATAAGAGCGATCGCCTCGAAAGTCAGATGTTCATTCTTGCACCACTTTCCCCAGAGGCCGAGGAGAGTAACGATAAGGCATCGAAGCAGCACAATGAACCAGCAGCACCACGATTTTTGGGTCGAGAATGCCGAACGCAGACCCCAGCACAAGCACAAGCCGGGCCACGCAAGGGAATGTTTCTGGGTCGAGAATGCGTGGTTGAACCACCGGCACCGGCCCAACCACAAAAACGAGCCAAGGTCAGGTTTCTGGGACGCGAGATCCTGTAGATCTATTAGAGAATTAGCTCTGTTAGCTAATCTCTAGGCGGATAGCGGCAGCGGCAGTGGATGCACGATCGCGAGCTTCTTCCACTGACTCTCCTGCTGCCACTACAACCCCCAGTCGCCGATTGGGATAGGCTTTGGGCTTACCAAACAACAACAGTTGGCTTTCTGGAACCGCCAGAGCAGCGTTTAAGTTATCGAAGTGAATGGAATCCCCTGCAGCATCGGCCAGCACTACGGCACTAGCTGCCGGGGTCAATAAACGAATTTCGGGAATAGGCAAGCCCAGTAACGCTCGGGCATGTAGAGCAAATTCGCTCAAGTTCTGACTCCCCAAGGTCACCAACCCTGTGTCGTGAGGGCGAGGGGAAACTTCGCTAAACCAAACCGCGTCTCCCTTGATAAAGAGTTCGACACCAAAAATGCCGTAGCCACCCAACGCCTCGGTAATGCGCTGGGCGATATCTTGCGACTTCTGCAGCGCGAGTTCGGACATGGCGCAGGGCTGCCAACTTTCACGATAGTCTCCCGCTTCTTGGCGGTGACCGATGGGAGGGCAGAAGAACGTACCGTTACAGGCTCGAACCGTCAGGAGGGTGATTTCGTAATCGAAGTCGACAAAGCCCTCGACAATGACTTCGGGAGGAGCAGCGGATTTGGAGCCGCGACCGCCGGAGCAAGCGTAATCCCATGATTTCTCAAGCTGTTCGGGGATTTTGGCAACGCTTTGCCCTTTGCCGCTAGAACTCATGATGGGCTTGATGACGCAGGGGAATCCCACCTCCTCGACGGCAGCCTGCAGTTCCGGCAGCGATCGCGCAAATCGATAGGGACTGGTGGGCAGCTCCAACTCTTCACCAGCTAGTTGTCGAATCCCTCGCCGGTTCATGGTCAGTTGCACCGCTCGTGCCGTGGGAATCACCCCCTGACCGTTGACTTCTAACTCTTCCAATGTTTTGGTGCTAATGGCTTCCACTTCTGGCACCACCAAATCCGGTTGCTCTTTGGCAATCACTGCCGTCAGCTCCATCGCATCCAGCATGTTCGCTACATACGAGCGGTGGGCTACCGCGTGGGCGGGAGCATTAGGATAGCGATCGACCGCGATCGTTTCCACCCCCAGCCGCTGGAGTTCGATAACAACTTCTTTTCCCAACTCTCCACTACCCAACAGCATGACTTTGCGGGCACCGGCTTGGTGAGGGGTGCCGTAACGGGTGGAGTTGGTTGCAGATGAACTCAAGGCTTTGCAATCGGTAAACAACACATTAGAGAACGGGGCGATCGCAGATACCCAAACACCTATATCGGAGATGCGAATACCCCGCGAGATCGCTCGAACTAACCGTGCCAATCATCTCCCCAACCGGAGAGTTATGCAGCGGGTTTCGAAGAAAGTTTACGAATGTCGGAGCTCAGGGAAGCAGCGCTGAACCCATCTGCCGTTTCCACAATGGTGGAGCGGATGCGCAGGTTTTCACTGGCAAACCAAATGCGCTCTTTAGATGAACCGGTCTCGCTGGAAGCATTCATGGTTAAGGCATCGTCGCTGCCCAGTGAGTAATGTCCAGTGGCTGTTGAAGATTGGCTAGAGATCGAAGACTGACTAAATCTTGGAGCCTGGCCCACAGAATTAGCAGTACGCACTAGCTTCCCAACTTCTGGAGTCTCACCCCCAGGAACAAAGATATAGATGGTTGTTTCAGTGCGATCGCTCTTGTCGCCATCTAAACGCCCCGTCCAAACATACTTGAGGCCCCCTGCAGTACTGGTCGGTTCGATATCGTGCTGCCGGCAAATTGCCACTAGGTCGGAGGACGATACAGTGAGAACCTCAACGGCGATCGTGGAGCGGCCACTGGCATAGCGACTATCGGCTACGTCGTGATTGGTCTTCTGAGACAACCAGTCGCCTGCACTGTGCTGCAAAAATTCTTCGAGGGTCATGCTTGGGAAATCCCTACCCAGTGGTGGATTGGCGCGATACATCTCGTCGATCTTAACGCAGCGTTGCAATCTCCCCATGCAATCTGCTGCTTTCGAGGATCTGCTATCTGGCGCTGGCGAGAAAAACCGGTCACTCTCGATGTGGAGGCCATCACGCCCATTCATCTACCTGCCGTTTCTCAAGAGTCATAACTCTCGTGCCTGTGGATTCCAGTTTGATTCTGACCAGCATTCGCAATCCGTGGATCAAACAACTGCGGCAATTGCAGCGTAAAAAAGGTCGACGCGAGCAGGGGTATTTTGTGGTGGAGGGTACTCATGCTTTGCAAGAGGCGATCGCCACTGGTTGGCCACTCAGCGCCATCTGTTTTACCCCTCAGTGGCTTGAAAAGTCCGGACAGTTGCTGGACAATATTGAGAACGGAGTGCGGCAACAGCTAGTTGGTAACGAAGTATTGGCGGCGATCGCGAGTACCCAAGCCCCAGATGGGGTCGTTACGATCTGCCATCATCGCGAGTCTCAAGCGGAAAAGAAGTTCCCCACCCTGGGAATTGCTGTCGAGACCCTACAGGACCCCGGAAATTTAGGCACGCTGATCCGCTCTGCCGCGGCAGTCGATTGCGATGGCATTTGGTTGAGCGCCGATAGCGTCGATCCCGAAAATCCCAAAGTGCTGCGATCGTCCGCCGGACAATGGTTTCGCCAGCCTCTAATCGTTACAGACCTACCCACCTGGTTGCAAAATTGTCGGCAGCACGGCGTTCGAGTGTTGGCTGCCACCGCTGGAACATCAGACATCCCTGCTTCTTCGATGTGGAATGTGGATCTGACTCTGCCTGCAGTATTTTTATTGGGCAATGAAGGAGCTGGACTGTCACCGGAGCTGCGATCGCTAGCAGATGGAACAATTGCAATTCCAATGGCAGCAGGTGTGGAGTCCCTAAATGTAGGGATAGCAGGCTCGCTCCTGCTCTACGAAGCTAAAAGGCAACGGCAGTTATAGAGAATGGCTGAGACGATTGAGTAGGGACCTAACAAGTAC
>JBCBVA010000065.1:0-20950 GCA_039817825.1 Cyanobacteria bacterium J06642_12
ACTCATCCTCGGGCTTTCATTCCCTGGGCTTGCACGGGCTACTGCCTACTTCTAGATATAAGGGCTATCGAACTCAGATTTGGGAAGACTAGAGGCCGTAGCCGACTCAAGTAAGTCAGATGTCCAGAAAACCTGATGAATTTAACGTTCATATTTTGATGGAGGGCGGACACCGAGAAGAAGTACGAGTGAGTGGTCCTAAAGAAATCACGAAGTTGATGAACGATATTTTTATGGGAGGCGGTGGGGACGATTTCGTTCGCCTGCCCAAGCAACTCGAACACGAGTTTTTGATCGTGCGCCCCAGCCGGGTGTGTGGGGTATCGGTTGAAGCTGTGTTTGCCTCCAGCGTCGCAGCATTCTAGACCATCTGTGCCATCAGTACCGAATGAGGGCAAACCGCCTTCCGCTCAAACCTTGAGACAAGGCCCACCCCTTGCCGATGCAGAGAACGACGATCGAGACGTTTGCCTAGCGGCTTGCCGAACGGAATAGAAGCAAGGCAGCATACACAAAACAACAGTCAAAACAAAACGACAGCCACAATGTATGGCTGTCGTGGAGAGATGGTGTGATGCGAGTTTGGCACTGGGCCAGCAGACACGTCTGTGTGGTTGCCACATGCTCTGCTCTGTTAACTCAGCACCAAATATGTCAAAACAAGTCGTTGCTAAGTTGCAGCATCGTGGGTCAACAACTGGCCGTTGACCCACTGTTGTGAACTGACAGCCTAAAACTCGGAGATGCGAGACTCCATATGAGTTTCAATGACGCAATCACCTTTGGGACGACCGATGCATAGCAATCTCAATCCAGCCGCCCGCTGATCCTTGTTGAAGAACATCTCGGGCTGACCGGCAGAATCGTCAACATCTCCTTCCAATACGCGTCCGGTGCAGGAGGAGCAGGTGCCAGAGCGGCAGCTAAAGGGCAGCTCTATTTCTTCATACTCTGCCGCGTCCAGAATGTATTCGTCTTCGTCCACATCCTCTAGCGTGACGTCTAAACCAATTGCTTCGTTAACCAAACGCACTGTGTATTCGGCCATTGACCTCAACTCCTGCCGTGGGTGGGCACTGTGAACCGGGATGTGTCATTCGCTCAATCCCCGTACCCAGTGGGTGCAACGAGTCTAATTCCCTTTTATCGATCCCGTTCAGAGCTTTTTCATAATTTTTAGAAATCGGGGGAACTGCAAACAAAAGCCCGCTTGAGTTACCCATCCTCATCAGTATTCCCGTCGTTTGGCAACGATTTTTGACGGTGAAATCATTGAATTTCCTAAAAATGTTTGGCGAGATCGCTTTTAGCGTTGGTGGCCGTTTCTATAGCAGTGGCCACACCACTGCGGACATTTCAGCTATGTCGATCCCTGACCGTGCATAGAAGTCTCTGTCCTAACTGAAATGGCAAGAGCTATAAATGATTCCAGCAGAAGCAAAGGAACCGCTCTCGATCTCTGCTGACTCGATCTCGCCCTCAGTGGCGATCTTCTGTGCGGCCTCATCGCTTACTAATGTCCGTGTTGCATCCTGCGTCTAGCCGTGTGGACGAGTCTCGTACCAATACTGCGGGAACTGGCAATCGAAATAACGCTCGCAGAGATAGCTGTAGCAAGAGACCCAGCGATTTAATGGAACTACTGCGATCGTGCACTTGCAGAAGGCGATCAGTAATTCGCTCAACAGGTGTCTTACACTGACAAGCCTGGCCCGCAAGAGCTAGGACCTATTTAGCACTCTCGGCCTTACAGCGGTTTGCATAACCGATCGCATCCAGAGTCGGGCCACAGTTGCGGTGTCCCGTCCGACCGAGCTCAGTTGTTTTCCTGTGTGGGATTGGCGTAATTATGACTTTCACAATGGCAAGCCAGCGTTCTAAATTCGCGATCGCGGCTGTTGTTGCAATCGTCAGCATCAGTGGATGGGTGGCTCCGGTAATGGCCCAACTCCCCCCCCAGCCAGACTGGAGACCGGTCAATCCCCAACCATTACCGTCGGACGACCTACCGTTTGCGTTGCAGACGGCTTTGCTGCGGGCGGGGGACACGCTGGGGGTGACCTTTGTGGATGACGATACGCTCTACTTCGATCCGCGCGAGACGCGAGCAGCTTCTCTCTACATTCGCAGTGCCGTGTTTGATGCCTCCGGCAATGTGGCGATTCCAGCCGGGACGTTAATTACCGGACAGTTTCAGCCAGTGGAAGACGGGACGCAATTTATTGCAGATTCGCTGGTAATTGGAGATCGCGCATTCCCCTTATTAGCTCAAAGCCAAACGATTGAGTCTCAGCGCGATCCGCGTCAGGTATCGCCAGGAGCAATCGCCCAAGATGCAGCGATTGGGGCCGGAATTGGGTTAGTCCTATCTGCCATTACAGGCGATCGAGCGGTCGCAACAGAAGAAATTTTGGGTGCTGCAGCACTGGGGGCAGTTGTGGGCAATGTGACGGCTCCGGAGGCGATCGCTGTTCCACCAGACACCGACATCAATTTGACCGTCACCTCAGACTTTCAAGCAGTGAATTGAGGACTACTCGCCTCGTCCTCACAATCGGTACTTGAATTAGCTGTGCAAGCTAGCCGAAATCTAAGGATTCCAACCTAAGAATCCCGACTGCGGAAAGAACGTCGTCAGAAATTTCAAGATCGAGCAGCCTCACGAAAATATCCCGATCTTCTAAGCCCGAGACATCCAGGGCACGGCTAATTCCCCCGGCAAACGCATCGGCAATTTCTGGTGGTAGTGGCTGGTCGTTCAAGCTCATTTCAGGTGCAACCAATAGCAACCGTTGCCCATCTTCAAGAACGATGCTGGTAACCAAATCAATATCTAACGCTTGTTCCTCTTCCGGATTCTCCGACTCATCCTGCAGCACTAAACGAGCCTGCAGCCGCAAGCGATCTCCACCCAATAGCTCCACCACCGGATTTTCCAGATCGAACACTTCTGGGCCATCGCGATCGCCCAACACCGGCAAATTCGCTTCAATATCCTGAAACTGCTCCAACACCCCGGGTGATTGCAGCGACGCATTCAAATCGTCTTCTGTAATCGAAAATCGCAGGGCTGCTCGCAGCGGACTTTCCAATACCAAGGCACCGTCATCAAACCCCACATTGACAGGGTCGGTTTCCAACTCCAACAGCTCAATGCGTGGATAGGGCTCGATTTCCAAGCCGCGACCGGCCAGCAACACGCGATCGACCCGTCCCGCTACCAGCTTGAGATTGGGGGCCGACTGCACCCGCACTTCCAGCACGTCAGCGTCATCTAGCTGTGCCAGCAGCTCGTTACGAGCGACGCGATCGACCGCAAAGCCCGCCCCCCCAGTCAGTCCTGCTAGCAACGCCAAGAGCCCTGCCAGGATCTCCATCACGCACTCTCCATTACGCACCAGCTCAAGGGGTCCGCCGCAATTGTATCGGCAGAGCTACAGCAGTTCTATAGCGTTCAGCAATCCGCTACGGAGAGTTTTCTAATCATCTCTCCTTGTAAGTTGAGGCTTTGAGCTGTCAATAGACTCCCAACCTTAGAGCGGATTGCTATACAGCAAGTGTAGAAAGACAGGCTAGGGCCACAGTAATGTCGCCTTTTTGGTAGCGACGCGATCGGGTTCCATCTGAATCAGCTGCAACGCCGCCCAGATTTGCGGAAACTCTTTGAGCAGCACAGGTCGAGGTAGCTCGTACACCTGGCAGTCCGTAACAGCAACAGCGGACTGGCAGGTACGACTGGCTCCGGCTAGCACCTCTTCGCCAAAAAATTCTCCTGCGTGTAACGACGCATGTCTCGCGTCCTGGCGCTGCGGCTCACAATCCCCCTCAAATAGCGCCACTGTCCCCTCCACAATGAAATACAACGAGGTGTTGTCCTGCTCGGACTCTAAAATAGCCTCCCCCGCCAGCACCCTGCGACAGGTTAGACAATCTACCAATTGCTGGAATTCGCTCTTCGGCACCTCCTTTAGACCGCTGAGATGACGCAGTACATCGGCAGGACGGCGATCGAGATCGGCCAGCGGCTGATGCACCAATTTGTAGCGCTCGGTTTCCACATCGTGCCGCACCTCCTGCGCCACCATTGGTGGAATATCCCCTTCCTCTTGCAATGTCTTCAGGGCCGTCAACTCCGCCTCTAGCGCTGTAGCTTGCGCCATCCGTCTCTGCAGCAAGATAGCGTACTCGGGATAGTCTTTGGCAATTCGATCCAGACTACGCATGGCGGCAATGCTCATTTCCCGGTAGATATTGCGGCAGCCACTGACTACAGCATCGCTCGTCTCCGCCAATTCCTGGTGTTGGTGAACTTCCCCCGCCACGTATGACGCCACATCGGCGATCGCCGCTTCGCACTCGTAGCGCGTCTCCAAAACTTGCAAGCGCTGAGTCTCCGCCAGCTTGCTTTTGGGAGCAATCTTTTCGATCAGGGAAGCGATCGCCTCCAACACCCGCTGATCGGGGGGAACAACAATTTCAGACGGAGGCGGAATCTGGCCCCGCCGGACGGCATCCCGCTTTAAGTCAATGGTGAGCTTGAGTTCCTGCATCACCGCTTCGGATATCCCACCGCGCTCGTAGGTCTCTAGATAGGCTGCTTGCTCTAAATTCAACGCCTGTAGCCATAGCATCTGGGCATCAATCCCCTGCTGTTTGTAGAGGGGATCGGCCCGCAAGCGATTGAGGATGGCTGTCTGCTCGTTGACTTCCCGTTCGTACTGCTGCTGTAGCGATCGCCGCAATCGTTGGGAAAAGTGTCCCGGCTGCACCGTACTGCCCACCTGTTCGAGGGCAGATTGCTTGACTGCCAGAGTGGCTTGGGCGTGCAACACGCGATCGATTAAGTCGGGAATATTGAGGCGCAGGCGGCGAATTAACTTGCCAATTGTGGTGCCGCTGACGATCGCAGTGAAGAACACCACCGCCAGCGTAAGACCGACGATGGTGCGGCGATCGACGAGGGTGGGATCCAAGCTAAGTGCCAGTGCCACCCCCACCGCACCACGCAGGCCGCCCCAATAGATGGTGAGCTGATAGCGCCAATCGATTCTCGGAGCTTTGGGTAAGCGGTTGAGAAGCAGGGGAAACAGAATGGCGATCGTGAGACCGCGAGCCACCAGCACCGCCACGATCGCCACCGCTGCATATCCCAACAGATCGGTCGTGCCCCCCATCGTGCCTAGTACGCCTTCTGCGAGCAGTTCGCGCACAAACCCCGCTTGTGTCAAGCCAAGGAACAGAAAAATCAGGCTGTTGGCCAAAAACGCTGCAAACTCCCAAAACTGATGAATGCTAGTCTGCGCCTCTCGGGAGTACTTGACATCCCGATACCAGCCCACCACCAGTCCAGCCCCAACGGTGGCCATCACCCCCGAGACATGCAAAAAGTCCTCTGCCACTACAAATGCCAATAGCGCCACGGCAACCGAGGTGGCCACCTGCACCATTGGGTTACCTCGCTCCAGGGGGATCAAGCGGATTGTGAGCAGGCCCATTAACAGCCCGACGATTGCCCCACCGAAAAACACCACCACAAAGCTCTGCAATCCTCCGGCGATCGTGGCAACTCCAAAACCACCGCCACCACTGTGGACTTGCTCGATTTGCAGCAAGATCAGCTCGAACAGCACGATCGCCGTAGCATCGTTCAGCAAGCTCTCCCCTTCCACCAAAATGGTCAACTTCTTCGGGGCTCCCAACTCTTTAAACAGAGCAATCACAGCCACGGGGTCGGTGGCAGAAATCAAGGCTCCAAACAGGATGGATTGCCCTAACGGCAGTGGTGTCAGCCAGACGACGAGCGCAGCCACGATCGCCGTTGATAACAGCAGCCCCGGAATCGCCAGCAGCAGGGCTGGCAATAGGTTGCGCAACAGCAGGCGACCGTCCATATTCAAGGCGGATTCGAACACCAAGATGGGAATGAAGATGAAGAAGATGGTCTCGTTTTGAGCTACCTGCAGGAGTTGTCCCCCCATCATTTGCGGCAGTAATAACCCCAGTGTCAGTCCGACAACAACCAAACCGATGGTGTACGGCATCCGCAGTCGCCGCAGGGTAATCTCCGATGCGATGGCGATCACCAGCAGCATGAGAAAAAATAGCAAGCCAGCAAATAATGGGTCGTCTAACACAGGGGCTACTCAATGATGTGGAACACTGAATGGGCGTACTGTTGGCTGCCCGTGGGTGATTGTTCAATAGTATCGACAGTCGACCGAAGCCCAGGCTTGTTGCCGTAGATCTCAGTCAGCTCTAATGTTGCGGTTCAGATCTTGCGCATCGCTTCTTCCCATTTCTCTCTTGCATTCTCGATGGACGCTCGCACTCCAAATCCCTTATTTCACCTCGATTACGACCCCGCCCTCGAAGCACTCGGGGATGAGTTTTACGATCCGGTGAATGCAGCAACGTTTCCGCAGACCACCTTGCGGTGGCGCAATGATGCGGTGCTGCAAAAACTCGGTATAGATGCCAAGAACGTCAGCGATCGCCAGTTCATCGAAGCATTCGGTCGGTTCAGTGGCCCGCAACCCTGCTTGGCCTTGCGCTATCACGGCTACCAATTTGGGGAGTACAACCCCAGGCTGGGGGACGGTCGCGGGTTTCTCTGTGGTCAAGTGCGGGGGAGTGATGGCGAGCTATATGATTTCGGCACCAAAGGGTCGGGGCAGACTCCTTATTCGCGCGGGGGCGATGGTCGGTTAACGCTCAAGGGAGGGGTGCGCGAAGTTATTGCCTCGGAAACACTGCATGCAATGGGGGTGCGTACCTCTCGCTGTTTGAGCGTGATTGAAACGGGGGAGTCTTTGTGGCGGGGGGACGAGCCATCTCCGACGCGATCGGCAGTAATGGTGCGGTTTAGTCGATCACACATCCGCTTCGGCACCTTCGAACGCCTGCATCACATCCATCGGCCCGACTTGGCCCGACAGCTACTCGACCACGTCATTGAGACGTATTATCCAGAGTTGACCGGAGCCGGAGAAGGTCAGGGTAATAGCGATCGCGATTCCAGCTTTTACTTAGCACTGGTGGAGCGAACAGCAGAATTAGCGGCACAGTGGATGGCGGCTGGCTTCTGTCACGCAGTACTCAACACCGACAATATGTCGATTACCGGGGAGAGCTTCGACTACGGCCCCTATGCGTTTATGGCTAAATACGACCCCAAATTTACCGCCGCCTATTTCGACTATTGGGGCCGCTATCGTTACGCAAATCAGCCCAGTATTTGCCGCTTGAATCTAGAGGTCTTGCAAAAGTCTCTGGCCGAATTGATTCCTCCAGGGGATATGGAAGTAGCCCTGGCTCAGTTCGACAGCCATTACCAGGCCCATTACCGGCAGCTGATGCTGCGTAAGCTGGGATTCGGGACATTGCCATTGCCGACGGCAGCGCATTTAGTGCGGCTGACGCTGCAGGTGTTGGAAGCTAGCCCGGTTGAGTATGCGGACTTTTTCAAGGGATTGAGGGAGAGCTATCAGCCAGCGTGGGGGGATGGTGATGGAGACATGGCGATCGCGACTGTCCTCGCTCCTCAAGATGACGAACAAACGGCGCTGGTCGAGCAGTGGCAGACAGAATACGTTGCAGCACATAAATCTCTATCTGTGGAAGAGCGCGAAGCCGTCGCAGCTAGGCTGAAAATGAACAATTTGGCGATCGTCCCAACTCGCCCGGTCATCGAGGCAGTGTGGGAGCCCATCACTACCGATGACAACTGGGAACCGCTGTACACACTCCTCACCCAAATAGCCACCAACAGTCCCGCCCAGTAAGTCTGATTGGTTTCTGGGAATGCTCAATGAAATGCAAATTCACATTGGGGCTTGAATAGCCGATCGCTCTTGAGTACGAAACGTTTCCGATCTCCAACCATTGGACTATGCCTGTCAGCTATTCTGGTTAGCTTGCACCAGGCACTCATTCTTAGCTTTGGTCATTTTGGACAGGCATTACTCAGCACCCCTGCAGCAGCCAGCTTCAACGACAGAATTCCCCATCGTCAGATCGCCAACTATATTGTCCAGCTAGACACAAGTCTGGTGACCGACCACTTCCTCAAAGCCTTTGTCCCGATACTGCTCATCCAATTATCTTTTGCCATTGGCTATGCAGTACAAAATAGCCGACGTAGAAAACGGCGATTTGCAATTATCACCTGGCTATTTCCCAGCTTGTTTTTTCATGTTTTTTACCTGCTGTCCTTCTTCTTTTCTCTCCTCTACTGGCCGGAACTATCGCTATTAGGCATTGGTGCATCCAGTACGAGCATAGAGATGTTGACAGAGAAATGGATGTTTCAGTTCGCCGCTCTGGGTTGGTTCAATATTTTCTGGCTAACCCTGGTCATAAAGTCAGTATTCTTCCTGCCCAGGCCCAATCTGCTCCCACCCAAAGAATTACCCAGAACGAACTTACACTCTGGCTAAAACAAATTCAGTTGCTCGTCGATATCTTCTCTAACGCCATCCCACGGTAGTGGCTCAACTGCTCCTTTCTCCTCCAGTCGTCGCTGAATGTCCCGAGCAAAATCAGGCGAATACACTTCCTCAGGACAGTGGACAAAGAAATAGACATCAATGCCCTGCCCCAACCAGTCCAGAACACGATCGCACCACTCGTCCCAATAGCGATGATTGCGCTCCGGATGCGGATGGCTGATGTACCGCACCAATACAAACGAGGACGTCACAGTAGGCTGCAACGGTACGTTCGGCTTACGTCGCGTCGACAACGCCTGAGGATCGTCCGCGCCATCGTAAATCGCTCGCGTGTCTAACAGCACCCGCCCCACCCGCAGCTTGGCCAATAGACGATTCAAGCGCCCGCTATGGGGAGCCTGGAACCATTCAGGATGACGAACTTCTAACGCCAGTGGAGCGGTACGAGCCGGCCAGCGTTCGAGAAATCCCGCTACATCCTCCAATAAATCTGGGCCATACCCCGGAGGAAGCTGAGCAAAGATTGGTCCCAAGCGATCGCCCAACCCCTGCATGCGTTCCAGAAAGTCCAGTGCAGCATCTCCGCTCGGTGCAAGGCGATCGCGGTGGGTAATCTCTCGGGGCAATTTGGGACAAAACCGGAAGGGGTCCGGCACGCTTTCTGCCCACTTCTGCACCGTAGTCTCGTCAGGAATCGAATAAAAGGTCGTATTTCCTTCCACCGCCGTCAGTCGTTCCCCATACAACCGCAGGAAATCTCCAGAGCGGCTGCCAGAGGGATAAAAGCTACCGAGCCAGCCGCGAAACGCCCACACCGCGCAGCCCAGCCACAATCGACCTCGACCGGACTGCGGCGAGGAGCCAGACAAGAGATGGAGTGAGGAATGATTGAGTGAAGAGGGGGAGGGCTGAGACAATGATCTCTCGGTACTAAGGAGCAGCAGACACCGTGGAACGAGGATTGTTGTGGTTGCCGCTGCTAGGGACGTTCATCACCTTAACTTGGCTTGGCTGGCGCTCCTACCGTCAGGTGGAAAGCTACCGTACCTGGTCGCAAGATTTCGATACAGCGAAGTACGACGTAGCCGCTGTAGCTGGACTAAAAAATCGAGTTGTGACCTGGGGACAACCCAGTAGTGACGGTCCTATCAACCTACAGACCATCAATCTCGATCGCGTCGATCGCGTCGAGCTGCTGGTCAACAACACAGAACTCGCATGGCCGCCACAGGAACTACCGACCGGCAAAACATTCGCCGTAGCACTCTACACATTAGATAGTGAAGCAGCTACCCACGTACCGTTCAGCGATGTCAAACTGGCAATCGCCTGGTGCCACAAACTCAAGCAATTGGCGCAGTAAACCGAGGCTGCACAGAATTCACAGGCCAAACCGAACCGCGCGCAATCTCAGGTTGGCTGCAGTAGGCTGGCCGCCCAATGGCAGCACCTCCTTCAGGCAAAATCAAACCACGCCCCACCTCAGGCTGGCTACAGCATGCTGGCCGCCCAATGGAAGTAAGGGCAGCAAGCCTGAAAACTCACTAACGATAGCTAGCTTGCCTGGGAGACACGTACAAACTCGGGCTGGGGAACTCCTCCACTGGTTCACCCTCCATCGCAGCCGTCATAAATTGCTTCCAAATGGGAGCCACGTAGCCACCACCGCTGGTGCCGTCCGCCATCGGCGAATTATCATCGTTGCCAATCCAAACTGCCGTAGCCAATTGCGGTGTAAAGCCCACAAACCAAGCATCGCGGAAATCTGACGTGGTACCGGTCTTACCAGCGATCGGGCGCCCATCGGCTAACAACGCCGCTCGCCCCGTCCCTCGTTGAGTCACCCCCTGCAATCCTTGCACCAACGAAGCCACAGACCACGGGTCCATCGTCAGTTCGGGCTCGGGTTCCACCGCATCCAGAACATTCCCTTGGTTATCGATCACCTGCATAATCAATCGAGGTTCCATGCGGTACCCCCCGTTGGCAAACGTAGCGTACGAGCTAGCCATCTCCAACGGAGTGACGTCCGCTGCCCCCAACGAGATCGACAAATTGGGTAGCACCTCTTGCTGAATGCCTGCCGCCTCAGCCGCCTCAATCACTTCACCGATGCCGACATCATAGGCCAGCTTCACCGTGGGCACGTTGCGGGATAGCTCCAGCGATCGCAGCAAGGGCAAGCGACCGCGGAAGGTGTTGTCGTAATTACGAGGACAATACTCCTCTTCCACATCCGGATAGCAAATGCGGCTGTCATCCAAAGTGCTCTGCAACCCGTAATCGCCACTGGCCAGGGCTGCGTAATACACAAACGGCTTGAACGCCGAACCAGGCTGGCGCAGCGCCTGCGTGACGCGGTTAAATTGGCCCCGTTGCGAGTTCGCTCCCCCGACCAGCGCTTTCACCAATCCGGTACGAGGCTCTACGGCCACCAGTGCCACCTGGTCCGCCTGCCGCCCGCTGGCTTCCAGCGACGCAAATCCATCAGATACCGCCTGCAGGGCTTCCCGCTGTAATTCCAGATCGATTGCCGCCTGAACGCGGTAACCGCCCCGCTGCAGGGCCTCGCGACCGTACAGCTCGGTCAGCTCCGCCTCAATCGCATCGGCAATGCCTGGAGAGTCGGACTGGAACGACGTTACCCGGCCCAAGGTTAGCTCTTGCTGCACAGCCGCCTCAGCCACCTCCGGCTCCACCCAATCCAGCTCCACCATCCGTTGCAACACTAACTCTTGGCGTTGTTTGGCCGCCTCAAAATTGCGGAACGGACTGAGTTGTTCGGGGGCCTGTAGCAACCCCGCCAGCATGGCCGCCTCTGCCAAACTCAACTCGGAGGCATCTTTGCCAAAGTAACTTTCTGCCGCTGTCTGGACGCCGTAGAGGTTGTGTCCCCAATACACCTGATTGAGGTACATCTCCATAATTTCGTCTTTGTCGAACACCTGCTCAACTCGCACGGCCAACACGGCTTCCGCGGCTTTTCGGGCTACCGATTGCTCGGGGGTCAAAAACAGGTTTTTCACCAGTTGCATCGTCAGGGTCGATCCCCCACCAGCCGAGCCAAATCCTCCTGTCAAACTGCCCCAGAGGGCTCGTCCAATCCCGACCGGGTTAATTCCGTCGTGTATGTAAAAGTGGCTGTCTTCCACTGCCAGCAGCGCCAGCTTCATCTCGGGGGCGATCGAATCTAAGGAGACAATCTTGCGATTAGCCTCTCCGTGCAGGACGGAGATGAATTCCCCATTGGTGTCCACAATCAACGTGGTTTCATTGGGCACGTAGTTATCGATGCTGGCGACATCCGGCAGCTTCCGGAAACTCGTGGCCAAGCCAATCAGGGTACCGGCAACAGCAGTAGCGCCCAAGAGCAAGAGGGCCAGACTAACATTGCTGGCAGCCCCCATTAGGGTCCAAGCGATCAGGCGACCAGACGGTCTCTTGCCCCGAGGCTGGTTGAGGTCGGGCTGTCGCCGTTGTCGTTGAGGCGGGCGATTATTGGATAGGGGCGGGCGATACGGGCGGGGGGGGTTAGATCGTCGTGGAGGCTGAGGAGGATTGGACACGCGACACACCCAAAAAACTGGAGTCCATTATAGGTCGCTCATCCCAACACCGACAGCAGTGGGAAACGCAATCGCGTCTGCCGTTTATGCGCCACCGATCCAGCTCTCTATCTATCCAGAACGCCATTGATGCAGCTTGCGTATACATATCTCAACTCTATTCAGCTCGTAGCCCAGCCAATTCAACAGGTCGCAAACCGGCACTTGTCCCCAGAGTCCCGATTCGGTCGTGCCCAGACACTCGTCACACCTACAGATCGCCAACTCACCACTCCGAGAGAGCCATCAGGCGAGATAATCGAAACGCAGTGTGACCTCTGATGAAGACTTTGAGTACTAGTGCAGCCGACATTAACCGACTGACCGAGCGCGGCGTTGTGGAGATTTTTCCGGGCGGCGGGGCCGCGCTGGCCAAACGGCTAGCAGACAGCGATCGCCCCCTGCGCATCAAATTGGGCATTGACCCCACCCGCCCGGACTTGCACCTAGGACATACCGTCGCGTTGCGAAAACTCCGACAGTTTCAGGACGCCGGACACACTGCCATTTTGCTGATTGGCGATTTCACCGCTCAGATTGGCGACCCTACTGGCCGTTCCGAAGCTCGCCCGCGATTGAGCGCGAAAGATGTCAAAACCAACAGCGAAACCTATCTGGAACAGGCCCGTAAAATCCTCGATTTCGACACACCGGGTCGGCTGGAGATTCGCCGCAACAGCGAATGGCTAGGTCAGCTCACCCTGACGCAAATCGTAGAGTTGCAGGCCCAAATGACCGTCGGGCAGATGCTAGCAAAAGAGGATTTCTCCAAACGCTACGAATCCGGTACTCCGATTTACTTGCACGAATTTCTCTACCCGCTGCTGCAGGGCTACGATTCAGTGGCGTTACGGGCAGATGTGGAATTGGGCGGTACAGACCAGAAATTTAACTTGCTGTGTGGGCGAGATCTTCAGCAATGGAAAGCGCAATCTCCACAGTTTGGTCTGCTCTTGCCGTTGCTGGAAGGTCTGGACGGCTTCCAAAAAATGTCGAAGTCTCTCGATAACTACGTGGGGCTGACGGACGATCCGCTGTCGATGTACTCCAAGCTGGAGAAAGTGCCGGATACCTTGGTACCAAAGTATTTCGAACTTTTGACCGACTTAGCCCCTGACAGCCTGCCAGAAGGTCCGCGCGATCGCCAAATTCTGCTGGCCACCGAGATCGTCTCGCAGTATCACTCAGCGGAAGCGGCCGAGCAAGCCAAACAAGCTGCTCGGGATTTAACCAGTAAAGGCTCTAGCGATGCAACTTCAACCATCCCCGAATGCTCGCTAGCCTCCGTGAACTTCCCAGCCAAGCTCCCCTATCTGCTGCGGGAAACCGGCCTGTGCAAAAGCTCTAGCGATGCTCGCCGCCAAGTGCAAAACGGTGGTGTTCGTCTGGACGGTGATAAAGCAACCGATCCGCACCAAGAGTTTGCAGCCCCCGACGAACTGTATAACCGTGTCCTACAAGTGGGTAAGAAGAAGTTCCTGCGTCTGGTGCCTTAGAACTGTCAACATGCTGAAACACGCTAGCGGCCCCCGTCAGTGGAGGCCGCTTGAATTCGCTGGCGAGAAGAGAGGTTTATGCTCCTACACCGGTACCAATGGGACAAGACACGTTCGTGCCCCCCAAACCGCAGTAGCCATTAGGATTTTTGCCTAAGTACTGCTGATGGTAAGGCTCGGCGTAGTAAAACTCGGGGGCATCGAGAATCTCGGTGGTGATGTCACCGTAGCCAGCCTTGCTCAGCTCGGGACCGTATTGCGCCTTGCTGGCTTCTGCCAATTGCTTCTGCTCGGCAGAGTAAGTGTAGATACCGGAGCGATACTGAGTACCGCGATCGTTCCCCTGGCGCATGCCCTGGGTGGGGTTGTGGCTTTCCCAGAATGTTTTCAAGAGCTGTTCGTAACTAATCTGGCTGGGGTCGAACACAACTAGCACGACTTCGTTGTGGCCGGTCAGACCGGTACACACCTCTTGATAGGTGGGATTGGGGGTCATACCGGCAGCGTAGCCGACAGCGGTGGAATAGACTCCGTCCAACGTCCAAAAGGCTTTCTCTGCCCCCCAGAAGCAGCCCATGCCAAACATGACCATTTGCAAGCCTTCGGGGAACGGCCCTTTCAAGGGGTTGCCATTCACAAAATGAGCCTCGGGCACCGGCATTTCGGTCGTCCGACCGGGAAGGGCTTCAGTAGCGGTGGGAAGTTGGGTCTTCTTACCAAACGAAAAAATGCCCATGGCAGGTAGTTTGAACTCTCAAAAACAGCAGCAATCCGATCGCCCGACCAGTCGTTGAGGTAGCGTAGACCTTTCAATCGGTGACAAACACCAGCAACGAACATTGGCAGCAACATGCGGATGACTTCTTTCAGGATAAGTGAGCCAACAAGAATCGCCTACAGTGCCAGCACGATCGCTCCCCCATTCCTGCCGAGCCCTCGTAACTGCCCAGACGCATGAGACCGGCAGGAATGGGCACAGTAGAGGGGGCATGAAATTCGGGTATCACTGCGGTGATATTCTGCTAGTCCCAGGGGTGCGCAAGCCCCAGTCGTAACACCGCAGCACCCGGTGTCGGCATCTCCAGTGTGTTGGTGGCAGACCTGCTCTACAGTGGAATTGGGGGACAAGGGTATTGTTATGACTTTGATTGGAGTCCGTCAGTCAGCACGTTGGGTAGTTGGCAGCAGCCTCATTTCGATCGCCGCCATCGCGATTGGCCACCCTGCAGTCGCCGAATCTACCCCATCAATTCTTCAGACTGTCTCCAATCTTCGACAGCAACCAGCGTTGCTCGTTCAAACCAGCCAACCGGCGCAATCTGTTGCTCAAGGGGAACCCGAACGGGAAATAGAATTTACGTCCCCCACCTTCTCAATCGGAGTTCAAGGAGAAGGAACTCAAGAGGAAGGAACTCAGACTGATGGTGAAGTTCAGGGAGCTCCTACACAAGGTACGGCAGCACAACAACCCTTGGAAGCTGGGGCACAACAGGATGCTACGGCTGCTGATGACGCTACCAACGAAGCACTAGCAGCCCAACATGACTGGGTAGAATTCTCGGTGGAAGACAGCGACGAGGCGATCGCCCGCTACGGTTGCGACGACCTGTACTGCATTAATGCCTTACGCGAACAGCGAGGCCTTCCTCCCCTACAACTGGTGTGGGATGCTCAAGGTTCCAATGTAAGCCCTCAGTAAAATCCATTCAGAACAGTTATCGTTTTCTGGCTTCGTAGGTACGTTACGAGTCTCCCTCAGCCAGCTCCTCCGACGGACGACGAACCCACCGTAAATACACCCCCGTCTCGGCCACGCGATCCAGTTGGGCTCCCTCAGTTTGGCGCAGATACTCTTTCAAGTCATCGTTTGCATAGCTCAGGAATACGGGCTCGGCATCCTCTGGAATCTCCGGCATCGTATCCACCGCAATATAGAGCTGCGTATCGGGGTCAAGCTTGTGACCCAAAGCAATCAGATTACCCATCGAAATAGAACTAGTTCCGGCAACGATCAGGGGGTCTTCGTACTGATTGATAAATCGGGATTCTTCCGGGACGGTAAAGCTAACTGCCTTGTTCCACCACACATCCGACATAGCGATCTTCACCGACGATAAGACACCACACGTGAGTAGAACACAGAGCAAGCCTGTACCGATTTGCTGGGGTCGGCGGCGATCGCTCGTCCACCAGCGGGCCAACATATCTGCCGTGACGACGACCAGCACAATCAACGCTGGGGCAAAATATCGAGTCTGGCTAGAACGTTGACCGTCTTTCAAAATATCCGACAAGATGAGAGGAAACGAGGTGAAGACAAACGCCGACACTGGCAGTAACCACACTCGCAGCGACGACTTGCGAATGAGTTGCCCAAAGGCCAACAGCACCAACAGGGTAGCGGCGATCGAAATGGCTCGCGATCCAAAAGTCTCTGGCCCCAATGGCACATCCACAAACACAGTGTTGAGGTGCAGCCCCCACAGTCGAATCAGATGGGGTAGAGTCTTGTCGTTGTTGAGCCAGCCGGTCTTGGTTTGGAACGTCGTCCAACCGGTGTACACCACATACAGCCAAGGCAAAAATCCAATTCCCGCAGCAACCGCAGCCACAACAAAACGACGCACCGTCTTAGTGGGCCGCCACTTCTCCATTACCAGCACGTACAGTCCGTGACCGAACGTCAGAAGCGGAGCCAGCAGCGCTGTGTAGAAGTTGAGCATGCTACTAACCCAGAACAGCCACCACATACTCGCGTTCTGAGTCCGCATTCCTCGCAACAGTGCCGCACTAGACACAATCGTCAGCAGTGCCCACAAGCTATACTGCCGAGCTTCTTGAGCAAACAACACGTGAAATGGTGATACCGCCAGCAACCCGATCGCAAACCAGCCCGTCGTCGGCGATTCAAACAATTCTAGACATAGCCAGTAGATCGCCGGAAAGAGGAACAGACTAATAACGGCAGGCAGGGCACGGAAGGACGTGACCGAGCTGCCAAAGATAGAAATCCATCCCCGCTCCAGCAAGTAGAACAAGGGGGGATGTTCGGGGTGGGTAGCCAAGGAATGTAGTGTGTCTCCCCAGCTACGATCGCCCGGATCTTGATACTGCAACAGTTCTTCAATGGTGAGGTAGCGATCGCGAATCGCTTCGCTGACCTCTTCGCCAACATAGCCACTAACGCGCAACGAGGTATACACCTCATCGTGGGCGTACACCTTCAAATCTAGATTCACTAACCTCAGCACAATGCCGACGATCAGCAGAACGGTGACGAACCACCGCAACGTAGCCGGTGGAACGCAGAAGTATCGCTGGCCGGTCTGAGATAATCTGTTGTTCACGAGAGCAAACGCCACTGGGCAGAATGCAGCCATTGTGCAGCAGAACGGCAAATTTTTAGCAGTTTGCCGTCAGAATTGCGCTCGACCGGATCTCAACATGCATCCAGTCCTACCCCAAATTGCCTCGGGTATCCTGCAAAGCTGGCAGGGTTGACCACACACCATCACCGCGGCCTTAATGTGCGGGCTTCACATCATCGTGAGACCTACTCGGCCGAATCCCCAGGATGGGTCATTGGTGAGACGATTTTAATATCAGGATGAGAGTTGATATCGGAACGAGCTGTGACATCAGGACAAGTTTTGATATCGGGGCGAGATGTCATCTCAGGACAAGTCTTCACAGCAGGGCTCTGGGGACGCGATCCTTGCTCACCAGTTCCGTTGCCAGCATTCCCAGTTCCAGAAGCATTTCTAGGGCCGCTAGTTTCGGAGAGCTGAGCGGAAGTAGAGCCGACCTTGTTAGCCCCCCCCTTCAGGATGCGACGACGAACCGCAGAAATCCGCTTAGCACGCTTCCAGACTTCCCAGGTTGCCACAGCCACAATCACTGAAGCCCCAGCTAAGAACGTCCCTCCGGCGGGCAGCCCCGTGAAAACCAATGCCAAACTTCCCATCCACAGAGTGAGGGAATAAATGAACAACACCGTCAGACGGTGGGGCACACCTGCTCGCAACAAGCGGTGGTGAAGATGGCGGTTGTCGGCCAAAAAGGGCGATCGCCCCTGACAGACTCGGCTAAAAATCACCGATGACATATCTAAAATGGGCACCGCCAGAATGCAGAAGGGCAGCAAAATCGCCAATGTCGTAAAGCCCTTCGCCACGCCAATGATGCCAATTCCGGCTAGCGAAAATCCTAAGAAATACGCTCCCCCATCCCCCATAAAAATCTGAGCGGGCCGAAAGTTATAGCGCAAGAATCCAAGGGAGCCACCGGCTAACGCAGCCGCAATCATCGCAGCCCCAGGTTGATCGACGAGCAACGTGACAATCAGCAAGCTGACAGCCGCAATACCCGATACTCCGGCCGCCAACCCATCCAGACCGTCCATCCAGTTAATGGCATTGGCTAACCCCACTAGCCACATCAGCGTCAAGAGCAAACTGACGGGAGTGGGCAGCATGACCACATCAAAATGGGGCAATTGCAAAAACTCAATACTGACCCCCACTTTCCAGGCTGCGGTTGCCACCATAGCCTGCAAGACCAAGCGCAAACTGGCAGGAAGCTGGAACAGGTCGTCTGCCAAGCCAATAAAGAAAAACAGCAGACCGCCAACCGTCACCCCCCACAGCTCGTATTCTTTGTCGGTGGGCAGCACTCCAAAAGCCCCCGCGCGCCATACCAATAACAGAGCAACAATAGTGCCCAAAAAAATCGACACCCCCCCGAGGCGAACCATCGGGCGGGTGTGCATTTTACGGTCGGATGGCTGGTCGAACTTGCCGCTGCGAAGACCGACAGCCTTCACAGTTGGAGTGGTCCATAAAACTACGCAAGCGGCGGCCAGAAAGGCGACCAGATGATCCATTGTTAAACGAGAGCAGCGGCTGGAGTCTCAGCGAGGTGGGGGTACAGGGGGAAGGCTGCACACAGCTCGGATACCTGCTGACGGCAGTAGGCTAGCACACTTTCGTCTTCCGGATTCTGCAAACAATCCGCAATGATGTCAGCAATGCGAGTAAATTCGTCAACACTCAATCCACGGGTGGTAAGCGCCGGAGATCCCAACCGCAAACCGCTGGTCACAAAGGGGGATTCCGGATCGAAGGGCACCGTATTCTTGTTGGCTGTAATTCCGACCTCTTCCATCAGAGCATCGGCTCGCTTCCCGGTCATAACGGTGTTATCCACGCCACCTTTTTGGGCCAGATAGTCGCTGACAGAGCGCAAATCTAGCAGCACTAGGTGATTGTCGGTACCACCGGACACCAACTTGATGCCGCGCGCTTGCAGGCGATCGCCCAGCGCCTGGGCATTGGCAATCACCTTACCGGAATACGTCTTGAACTCGGGCTTGAGGGCTTCCCCAAACGCAACGGCTTTGGCTGCAATCACGTGCTCTAGGGGACCACCTTGGGTGCCGGGGAATACCGCTTTATTGAATTTCTTACCCAGCTCGGCATCCCGAGTCAGGATGAGGCCACCCCGCGGTCCCCGCAGGGTTTTGTGGGTGGTGGTGGTGACAACGTCGCAGAGCGGGACAGGGTTGGGGTGATGACCACTGGCAACCAAACCAGCAATATGGGCGATATCCGCCATCAGGTACGCTCCCACTTCGTCGGCAACCTTGCGAAAGGCGGCGAAGTCAATGGTGCGGGGGTAGGCAGAGTAGCCACAGATAATCAACTTGGGCTTGTGTTCGAGGGCTAGCTCGCGGATTTTATCGAAATCGAGCTGCTCGGTATCGGGGTTAACGCCGTAGTGGACGACGTTGAACCACTTACCGGAGACATTCACTGGAGAGCCGTGGGTGAGGTGGCCGCCGTGGGATAGCTCCATGCCCATGATGGTGTCGCCAGGCTGGAGCAAGGCGAGGAATACGGCAAAGTTGGCCTGAGCACCAGAGTGAGGCTGCACGTTAGCCGCCTCGGCTCCAAATAACTGCTTGATCCTGTCGATCGCCAGTTGTTCGACGCGATCGACGTGTTCGCAACCGCCGTAGTAGCGCTTGCCGGGTAGCCCCTCAGCATATTTATTGGTCAGTACCGATCCTTGTGCGGCCATGACCGCTGGCGAGGTAAAGTTCTCGCTAGCAATCATTTCGAGGCGATCGCGCTGGCGCACCAGTTCGTCTGACAAAATAGCGCTAACGGCAGGATCGATCTCAGCTAAAAAATCTAGGTTGGTACGTGCAGCCACGGCAGTTCCCCAACGATGGTCGGATAAAGAGCTTTGCCATGCTAGCACGCGTTCGTGGGGGATTGGAGGGGCACCGTTTGAACAGTCCGATTAGGTCAAAAGTAGCTTGATTGTATGGATGTAGCACTACGCTGGTTGACGGCAGCGACCACTTTCCCGCCCCACACTTTGTGGTGGCAATCGCTGGTGTGGCTGGTGGCTTACGCAGCCATCGTGATTCCCGTTGGATTGCTGACCGGACTGCTGACATGGGAACCGGTGACAGACAAACGCCTCGCCCTGCAAGCGGGGGCGATCGCCTTCTTTGTTCCCTCCCTGCTGGAAGAATCCATCTTTAGAGTCATAGCGTTACCCCATCCTGCCGAGGCTGGGCCTCGATGGTTATTGTGGGCGGCCATCAGCTTGATGATTTTTATCGCAGTGCATCCCCTCAACGGAATGACCTATCTAAAGGCAGCGAGATCGACATTTATCGATCCGATTTTCTTGGCCTGTGCGGGACTTCTAGGGGCTCTCTGCACGCTGCTGTACTGGAACAGTCAGTCGCTGTGGCCCCCCACGGTAGTTCATTGGCTGGTGGTACTCGTATGGCTGCTCCTGTTGGGGGGGCTACGCCGGACGTCTCCCCCCACCGATGATAAGCGTGCCCTCTGAGAGCGCCCAAATTAATAAGCCCAAGTCAGTAATGTGTCAGGCTTATGCCGAGGAATACCATCTGTCTAGAATCACTGTGCCATCTGCATGAGACCGCTCGCCCAGTCTTCGGTATTTCACTGCCAGGGTGATGAAATTTCGCCGAACTGGCGTTAGCTCAACTGGCGGGTGACGACGGTAGTGCTGACCTCAATACTGGCGGATCGGGGCACCTGTTGCTCGGCAGAGCGATCGCGCAGCTCAGCCCGCAACACAGCCAACCCAAGGACAGTCGTCACGCCCAATACAATCCCGAGAATTTCTAGCCACATCAACGGTGACGACTTGGAGGAGGTGCTAGTGGTGCGTTCGACTGAATTCATGAAGCCACCTAAAAACTCACTCGTACTATGCCCTCCGTAGCCAGCCGAGATAGCCACACAAAGATCGGCATTTGTACTGACGTGAAGCGGGTACGTGGCGTCGTTCTAGATGTATTTCCCGACATCTTTCGATATTTTGTTACACAGCGAAACATCGACGGGTGAACTCGGGG
>JBCBVA010000066.1:0-20880 GCA_039817825.1 Cyanobacteria bacterium J06642_12
GGCTCTCTCTAGACCAGAACATTGCAGCTTAAGTTAACTGTCTACTTTTTTCAGCCAAGATCAACAGAGAGTTTAGGACCACTGAGCCTGACCGAGTCTGGGTCGCTGACATCACCTACATTTGGACTTGTGAAGGCTGGTTGTACTTGGGGGTAATTATTGACCTGTTTTCAAGACGAGTGGTGGGATGGTCGATAGCGGAGCACATGCGAACCGAGTTGGTTTTGAATGCCTTAACGGCGGCTCTAGGTCACCGCCGCCCTTCCCAGCTGGGACTACTGTTTCATTCCGACCGAGGCAGTCAATATGCCAGTGCTGACTACCAAAACGCTCTCAGAAGTGCAGACATCGCCGGTAGTATGAGCCGTCGCGCCAATTGCTGGGATAATGCTGTAGCTGAAAGCTTCTTTGGGACCCTCAAGACTGAGCTCATTCATTCCAGAATTTTCTCAACTAGAGTTCAAGCTAAGACTGCCATCGTTGAGTGGATTGAGGTCTTTTACAACCGACAGCGCATACACTCCACGATTGGATATCTTTCCCCGGTTCAATTTGAAGACAATTACTGGCTCTCTCTAGACCAGAACATTGCAGCTTAAGTTAACTGTCTACTTTTTTCAGCCAAGATCAACATACTCTATCGGCAAATTGAATCGAGATGGGCGAGGAGAGATTCGAACTCTCACGGGTTTCCCCGCCGCATTTTGAGTGCGGTGCGTCTACCATTTCGCCACTCGCCCAGCGGACAATCATAATACCCGATTACCAGGCAATTCCCAAGCAATTACAGGGCAAGTCAAAAAAATCTTTGACCGTCTGCCTGCACGTGAGCAAAGCGGCTTGAGATAATAGCCCCAGACCAGTACCGCCCTCTTACCATGACCCGCGAGCTAGTTCCCACCTCTCCCCTCGCCACGCGCGCAGTGTTTCAGCAAACTCTGGCGGAGCCCGTCGCAGTGAGCGGCGTTGGCTTGCACAGCGGTACAACGGTGACCTGTCACTTGCATCCAGCAACCATTCACAGCGGGAAATACTTCGTTCGAACCGATCTCCCCGAGCAACCAACCGTTAACGCATCACTTGAGGTCGCCACACCGGCCCAACTGTCCACCCTGTTGCAGCAGGGAGAGGCGACAGTGAGAACGATCGAGCACCTCATGGCCGCGTTAGCCGGATGCCGTATCGATAACTGCCGTATCGAGATCGATGGGCCTGAGGTCCCCATTCTGGATGGTTCTGCCAGACCTTGGGTGGAGGCGATCCAGGCGGCTGGTTTGGCCGAACAAGATGGGTCGCTGCCACTGGTAACTCTGGATACTCCGGTGACAGTGTGGGAGGGTGAGGCGTTTGTCAGTGCCGTTCCCAGCCCGGTCACGCGCTATAGCTATGGAATTGACTTTCCCGATAGTCCGATTGGGGAGCAGTGGTTTAGCTGGACTGAATCCCCTGGTGTTTTCGCAGAGGCGATCGCCCCTGCCCGTACGTTTACAACCGAAGCCAACGCCCGCTTGGCCCAGCAGGCTGGATTGATCAAGGGAGGCAGTCTGGATAATGCGATCGTCTGTACTGAAACAGAATGGTTAACGCCACTGCGCTTTGAGAACGAGCCCGTGCGCCATAAACTGATAGATTTATTAGGCGATCTCAGCTTGACCGGTCGGCGTTGGCAAGCACATTTCATCGCCTACAAAGCCAGTCACACCTTGCACGGTCGCTTTGCTCGAGAACTTCTCGACGTTGCTAACCGTTCGCAGGATAGCTAGTTAACAGTTACCTGACGGCGAGTGCAGTGGCAACCGGAAACAGCGGTGACGAAGGCTGCTGGAGATCTGCAGAGAAGTATCATCTCCTCGAATCCCAATTGCTGCCTTGTCCCTCGCTCCGATTCAACGTACTACCGTGACAGCCGTTTCTTCTCCTCCTCCAAAAACTTCCTCTGCCGTGGTCTTCACAGCAGAGCAGATCCAGGAGATTTTGCCTCACCGTTATCCCTTCCTATTGGTCGATCGCATTATCGAATTTGTCCCAGGGGATTATGCCGTCGGGATCAAGAACGTCACGTTCAACGAAGAATTTTTCCAGGGGCATTTTCCCGGTCGACCGATTATGCCTGGAGTGCTGATTGTAGAAGCGATGGCACAGGTGGGAGGGATTGTTTTGACGCAATTACCCGATGCTGCAGGTCAACTGGCACTGTTTGCGGGGATCGATGGCGTGCGGTTCCGCCGTCCGGTGGTTCCGGGCGACCGGCTGGTGATTACCACCACCTTGAATACGATTCGGCGCAAGCGGATCGGCAAAATGTCGGCTAAAGCAGAGGTGGATGGCAAACTAGTGACGGAAGGCGAGTTGATGTTCTCATTGGTAAATTGATCCCAGTGGCTGGTCTCAATTTTGTTTCTAGAACGACATCTCCTGTGGCATCTTCTGTAGTGTTTGCACTTATAACTCACGTTCGTCCAGATAGTAACGGCTCTAGTCAGGACATTGCCCTAAAGACTGCCCCCATTGGGTTTTCTTTCACCCAACCGTATTAGCGGCGTGGCCTTGCCGAACGAATTATGACAACCGTGTCTTCTTCCGAACGCATTCATCCCACCGCCTCGGTTCATCCGAGGGCGGAATTGCACCCTAGCGTCGAGGTGGGGGCAGGGTGTGTTGTGGGGGAAAATGTGCGGATTGGGGCGAGAACCAAGCTCTATCCCCATGTGGTGATTGATGGCTGGACGACGATTGGCAGCGATAACCGCCTGTATCCAGGGGCCGCGATTGGTCTTGAACCTCAAGACCTGAAGTATCGCGGCGCGCCCAGTCGAGTGGAGATTGGCGATCGCAATGCGATACGGGAGTATGTCACGGTTAATCGGGCTACAGAAGAGGGGGAAGTTACTCGGATTGGTAACGATAACCTCATCATGGCCTACTCCCACGTGGCCCATAACTGCCAGATTGATAATTCCGTTATTATTGCCAACTCAGTGGCCCTTGCAGGCTACGTTTGTATCGAGTCTCAAGCGCGGATTAGCGGGCTGCTGGGTATTCATCAATTCACGCACATAGGCCGGTTGGCCATGGTGGGAGGAATGGCACGCATCGATCGCGATGTGCCGCCGTACACGATGGTTGAGGGCAATCCCGGACGAATTCGCGGATTGAATTTAGTGGGCTTGCGGCGATCGGGCTGGAAAACCTCCGATCCGGCGTTCAAACAATTGAAAGAAGCCTATCGATTGCTGTATCGCAGTAGCGGTCATATGGAAGAGGCGTTGCAGGAGCTATCTGCTTGGACGGATTCCGAGTTAGTGAGCGACTTGGTGACATTTTTAAAGGCCTCCATCCACGGTGAAGGACGGCGAGGACCGCTACCGACCCGCAAGAGTCGTGGGGTTAAAGATAATAGCGGTATTGAAGATAGCGGTAAGGGCGAAGCGTAGCGCATGCCCCGGATTTTTCTCAGCACAGGCGAAGTTTCTGGCGACCTGCAAGCCAGCCATCTGGTGCGCACGCTGCTGAAGCTGCGGCCGGATTTGGAGATTGTGGCGATTGGGGGCGATCGCGTAGAAGCCGCAGGCGCAACTCTGCTGCACAACACGGTGGGCATTAGCTCGGTTGGCATTTTGGAGGCGCTGCCATTTATTGGTCCAACGCTGTGGCTGGAATGGAAAATTCGTAAATACTTGGCCGACAATCCGCCGGACATTGCCATTTTGGTGGATTACGTGGGGGTGAATCACCGCATGGGGATGCGGTTGGAGCGGATGGGAGTATCGGTGATTTACTATATCGCTCCGCAAGAGTGGGTGTGGACATTCACTCCCAAGCTCACCAACCAGTTGGTGACTTTCACACGGTTGATTCTAGCGATTTTTACAGCAGAAGCTGACTATTACCAGAAGGCGGGGGGAACGGTGCGCTGGGTGGGGCACCCCCTAATCGACATTTTGGATAAGGCTCCGTCTCGCGAGCGGGCGCGACGTCAGCTAGAGATGAGGCAAGATGCGGTAGCAGTAGGGATTTTTCCAGCCTCGCGATCGCAAGAACTGCGCACGGTGTTGCCCACCCTGATGCAATCGGCGCGGCTACTGCAGGATCGGCTGCCGCATGTCGAGTTCTGGGTGTCGCTCTCTCGCCCTGAATTTAAGCCAATCATTGCCAAGCAGGCCAAGTGGGCTGGAGTAGAAGTCAAATTTGTGGAGAAGGACAGCAAGCTGCTGTTGTCGGCGATCGATTTGGTATTGGCGAAGTCGGGGACCGTCAACTTAGAAACCGCCATTCGGGGCTTGCCGCAGGTGGTGATTTACAAGGTGAATCCGATTACCTATTGGATTGCCAAATATATTCTCAAGTTCTCTATCCCATTCATGTCCCCTCCCAACTTGGTGCTGATGCGACCGGTGGTGATGGAATTGTTGCAGCACGAGGCTCAGCCAGAAACAATCGCCACCGAAGCGGAAGCTTTACTGACCGATCCGGAGCGCCAGCAGAGATTGCAGCAGGACTATGCAGAACTCAGGGCCGCTTTGGGTCAGTTGGGAGTTCTTGAACGAGCCGCCAAAGAAGTGCTAACCGTGTTGGACGAAGCCACCAGCCGTCAACAATCGCTCAAGTCAGACTGACGTTGGGATAAGCTCTCGATCCGGAACATGTTTGCTGGCAAGACTGCAACCAGCGAATGGCAACCTGCGGTTGTTCACCCCAATGAAGGTGAAGGTAGGAGGCGTGAGTGCGATCGCTGCTCCACCCTTCTCGGCTGTCTCTCCATCGGTATATCCCCGTTATCGGGGTAGGGGTACAGGCGGAGTGATGAAATTCGTGGCCGCGTAAGCGTTCTCCTGCGTTGACTGCTGGAGTTGACTTCATGACTTGGGCAGTGCGGTAGCCAAGGGTGAGCTTGCGGGTCATGGTGGTGCTGTAGGGCAGCAAGCCAGACATGGTGTGGCTGTGGCCGTAGCGATCGATCAGGTGTTTCCCCAACACCATCAAACCGCCACATTCTGCGTAGATCGTAGGTAATCGATCGGCAGGCATGGCCCGCGCCTGGAATTGCTCCGATAGCTCTGCCGCAAACACTTCGGGAAAACCGCCGCCCAGATAAACACCGTCAAATTGACAGCAATCCCTAAACCCCGATCGCAACGGTGAGAAATACTCCACCTGCGCTCCCAAGCGCTCCAGTAGCTCCAGGTTGTCAGCGTAGTAGAAGTTAAATGCTGAATCGCGGGCTACACCAATGATGGGCGATCGCTCCTGTTGAAGGGGGGGGTGTAACTGAGGCCAGCGTGATGCCGCTAGCGTGTTGGACGGCTGATAGCGAAGCAAGGGAAGTAACCTGCTCCAGTCAAACGAAGATTCTGCGAGCTGAGCGAGGCGATCGAGTAAGTGAGGAAAATTGTCTTGCTCCTCTGCCGGAATCAAACCCAGGTGACGGCTGGGCATCTGGACTTCCGGGGTAGTGCGGACGATGCCGAGGACGGGGATGTTGAGAGGGGCGATCGCGTCTTGTAATAGCTGGGCGTGGCGATCGGAGCCGACGCGATTAAAGATGATTCCAGCAACGGTGATATCGGGATCGAAATTCACGAGACCGTAAGCGATCGCCGCTACAGTCCGCCCTACTTTCTGAGCATCGATGACCAGCACAAGGGGAATATCTAACAGCTTGGCCACATGAGCGGTGCTGGCAAACTCCCCCGCATCGGCTTTGCCATCAAACAGCCCCATCACCCCCTCAACCACTGCCACTTCAGCATCCTGACAGTAGTGGCCAAAACAGCGGCGAACGTAGGCTTCCGAGGTCAAGAACGGATCGAGGTTACGGCAGGGAATTCCCGTAGCTGCTTGGTGAAACATTGGGTCAATGTAATCTGGCCCCACCTTGAACGATTGCACCCTCAAGTTGCGCTGCCGCAGGGCTGCCAGCAACGCCAAAGTAATGGTTGTTTTGCCGCTCCCACTAGCAGGAGCAGCGATCGCCAGGGCCACTATCTACACACCATCATTTGCTAACTCTCCTGCCAAAAATCCCTGCACACGATGCTTACTCAGTACTCAATCCCCAACTGAGCCTTGATGCCCTGCTCTCGAAAGGGATGCTTGACCAGTGTCATCTCGGTAACCAAATCCGCCCGGTCGATTAATTCCGGCTTGGCTCCACGCCCGGTCAGAATAACGTGAACGTCTTCAGGTTTTTGCTCCAATCCAGCCAGGACGGTATCTACCGAGAGATAGCCCAGCTTGATGGCGATGTTAATTTCATCCAGCAACACTACGTGAAACGTATTGCTGGCAATCATCTCCAGGCTTTTGTCCCAAGCCCGCTGCACATTGGCAATATCGCGATCGCGATCCTGCGTTTCCCAGGTAAACCCTTCTCCCAGGGCGTGGAATTCCACCAATTCGGAATCCATAGACTTGAGTAGCTTGGCCTCTCCAGGCTCCCAAGCTCCTTTAATAAACTGCACCACCCCCACTTTGAGGCCGTGTCCTAACGCCCGAAAGACAACACCAAACGCCGCAGAACTCTTGCCCTTGCCATCGCCAGTGTTGATGATGACCAAGCCTTTTTTGTCGATCATCTGTGACAGCCGCTCGTCCTGCACCTGCTTGCGGCGCTCCATTTTTTGGCGATGTTTATCGGTTGGGAGAGGTTTATCAGCAGTCACATCTGCGGACATAGTTGGCCTGCGAAAAAAGGGCTTTGTCATTGTATCCAGGTATAGCAATTCGCTGTATTGGTTACAGATGAGTAGACAACGCTCCATAGCGGATTGCCAATCACCATATTTCATCATCCAGCAAATGCCTATCTGTGAATGCCTACTCTACCGCCATTGCCGCTAGTAACTGACTAGCTGTTTGTGTTTGGACAACCAACTCCCCCGCCCGGTCGAACAAGATAACCCCAATCTCTAGATCGCGATCGCTGTACTTGCGCACGTATGCCCTAGCCTTGTCCTCAATCCCCATGCTGACTTCGGCAAACACGCGATCGCACCATCCAGTCTGCACAAGCAATAGCCGAGCATCCTCTGCCGTCGCGGCATCCAACAGCGATCGCACCACTGTTCCATCACAGTCCACACGCAGGGCCGCCGCCGCTAGAATTTCCAGCTTTGCATCGGCTAGATGACTGGAGGTGTGAAAAATTCCTCCCGCCAACTTGAGTAGTTTGCCGTGGTAGCCAATCAGCAAGACAGAGCGCACCTCTAGCAACGCCGCTTCCACCAGCATTGCCCCTACCCAGTTCGCTGTCGGAACCACGCGATCTGCTGGAACGCCCAAGTGGGTAGCCACCCGTTGCCCATTGCTGCCAATGCAAAAGGCCAGATCGTTCCAGGATGCTGCCCGTTCTTGCAGTTGGGTTCTAAATGTTTCCAGCACTTCAGTTGCTGCTAGCGGCTTGGAAATTCCGCTCGTTCCCAAAAGGGCAAGTCCCTCCAACACACCAAAAGCTTCGTTAGACGTGCGCTGCGCCAGTTGCCGTCCTTCTGGCAGGATAATGCGCACGACTGCCGTCCAAGGCTCGGGAACTAGAGATTCGACATTGACTGCAAACAACTGCTTGGCATACCGATAAATCGCCGCTTCCCCGTCTGCAGACCGTCCCAGTCCCTCTCCGGCTTCCAGAACCAAAGCAGAGTTTTCTCTGGGAATAAGGCGAACGTAGGCCCAAATCGGGGTGTTGCGGGTCAGATCGAGGTTGTCTCCAGGGTCGCTGCGAGCGATCGCCAACGCCTGTCCACCGCCATCACCCAACCCATCCAACACCGCAACCTGCTCGATCTCAATGTCAGCTTGCTCTAACTCGGATCGCTCCGACAAGAGATCTAATTCAACTGCGTGTTCCTTGGTTTCCCCTGCAGAATAACCGCTGTCCAACAAGTGCAGCAGAGCCGCTTTGGCCGCAGCTACTGCGAACACAGGCAATGTAAAACCAGAGCGAGCCATATGATCTGTGGAGGATTCAATAACCGGATGAACAGGCAAGATTGTCGGTTTAGAGTAGTGAAATTTCCGCGATCGCTAGCAACGGTAAGGCATCCGCTAAGGTATAACCGATCCGAAACGCTAGATAGCTTATCAAACGCAAGTTTGGCAGCATGCATCTAGTAACGTTGTGATGGGCACTGGGTGACATCTGTGGGGATTGCAAAACACGTCAGGCTAGTAAGAAATGTAGCCGTATGGGGCTGCACGGTCGGCTTGGCCAGCGTGGGGTTGATGATGGCGATCGCCGCCCTGACACCTCAACTGAACGCTGGAGAGTACTCCGTTGAAGAAACCACAAGTTCGGTGGTCGATGAAGTACATAGCTGGACCCACACTGAAGGTGACTACACCATATCGGTGACCAACAGCAATCGCAGTCAACTCAGCGTTCCGCTAGAAGTCACTGGGGCTCAATCTTGCGGTTTAGCCTCGTTTACCCTGACCGATGGCAACACACTGACCATTGGTAGCCTCGACCAAGCCTGCACCATCCCTCTCTTCCCCTTCCTCGATCGCCTGATCAACCAGCAAGTTCAAGCCCTGATCTTGAGTGTTGATGGCCAGCGATTGGAAATTCCGACTACAGACGCGGATCGCTTGGCGCTAGCCAGAGTGGGCGATCGCTCCCGCGATGTCTACCTACTATTCCAAGAAGAAGTCGCAAAGGCCGTCGCCTTCTACACCAATCAACCTGGGACCGAGACAAATACCCCAGCTACTGCACCACCCAACGTACCCACACCCGAGCCTTCTCTCGCCCCTGCCCCCGAACCGAATCCCGAGCCAACTCCTGTCGCCGAAGCCAGTGCTTCTTCTAGCTCGGGGCAAGATTCTAACTCAAGCCAGGAAACACCTCCCCCACCCGAGCCGACTCCGACTCCGGAGCCTCAAGCTGCAGCGGATGCTGATTCACCAGCAGCTTTAGAAATTGTGGGGAACATCGGAGAACAGGTGGTCCCTGCCGGCGGCAGTCGAATTACAGTTAACGCCGTTAACAATGGAGGGCAAACCGCGATCGCAGCCCAAGCACGGTTCGAGTTTTTATCCAACAATCAGGTGGTGGATACTCGTACGGTGGCATTTGAGCCGAACGACGTCCCCGCTGGTGAAAGCGCCCGCGCTCAGGTGCTGAAGACTGAAGCAAATTGGGATACCGTTAGGGTTAGCTTTGTCTGGGAACGTCCCCTACGTCGCTAGGTTCTGTTGGTTGCTCGATACAGCATCCCTTGAAACGAATCCTGCCCATTTAAATGCCGTGTATCGAACAGCCTTAGAGCGCTACCCGGCAGTTGCAGCCGCAAGGAGCTAGTTGTCGCCCAGTTGGCATCTTGTTGGCGGGACCGTTCACTCAAATGCTGACGTGGATTTAGCCAATCCTCGCGATCGCTTAGGATGGGTGCTATCTCTGGCACCATTCACTCGGGTACTCGACTTATTTCTAGTGCTCTCGCAGCCAAGAGATTGCCGTCATTCCGGACGCACACGAGCCACTCACTTACAGACTTGCGTCTCGCATCTTTCAACTTTTCCCCTGTTGAGGTCACCTGCATGAATTGTCGCTCCATTAAGCCTGCCATCGCCGCCAGCGTAATTGCGTTAGGGATGGCATTCTTTCATCCGGCAGCGAGCGCTCAGGTCTTGCACCGACCGTTGGTGCCCAACAGCACGCTAATGGAGCAACAAGGATTGCAACTGGCTGGTGACGCCTTGCGTTTGGCTCAGTTTGGTCAGACCGAAGCCGCTTTAGCTCGCATTGAACTGGCCTCCCAATTGGCCCCCAACAATGCCGATATTTTGACGGTGTTGGGGCGGCTGTACCTACAAGACAACGAATTCGAACAGGCGGTTGCCATCCTCAACCGAGCCAGACCCCTAGCCCCAGACAGTCCCGATCTTTTACTGTCGTTGGGGTCTGCGTACGTCAGACAGGGCAGTTACTTTGCAGCTCTAGAGGCGTTGGAAAAGGGACTTGAAATCGACCCCGAAAGCCTGCAGGGGTTATTTGATTTAGGGAACACGCACCTACTGTTAGAAAACTTCGACGAAGCGCGAGCAGCGTACGAGACAGCGCTGGGCATTGATGAAGAGTTCTGGCCAGCGATTAACAATATTGGCTTGCTGGAGTACCAAATTGGCAACGTTGAGGAGTCGATTCCGCAGTTTGAAGCCAGCATTGCCTTGGACGACACAGCCGCAGAGCCCGTGCTGGCGCTGGCGACCGCTTTGTACATTTTGGGGGAAACAGAGCGTGCGACCGAGTTAGGCATTCAAGCCATTCAGCTCGATTTCACCTACGGCGATATCCAAACCCTGAGAGATAACCTGTGGGGGGAAGAGCTGATTCGGGATGTGCAAGTGCTGTTGGGAGAGCGCGACGTGCGGGATGCTCTCAATCAGGCTCGGGCAGACAGTCAATTGCAAGAGCTGAACAACGCGTTCTAGATCTATTGCGTTCAGCCCATTTGTCTTAGCGGGTAGTGATTTTTCTGCGTTCTCCAAGCATGCCCCATTGCCTGGAATGTATACCAGGCAGTCTTCGGGATGGCTTGAGGCTGAGGCGTGCAACGTTTATGCGCCGACATCAGCAACCTCTGGAACGATAGTGGCGCTGGCATCAGAAGTGCTGGCGTCTTGTTGCTTGCGCAATTGAGCGGCTTCCAGCTTGGGTTGTAGATAGAGGTTGTCGATTAGGACTGACGTACCGGCAAACCAGGGGGGAACAATTACAGCCCCCAAAATCCCGAGCAACTGCACACCAGCAATCACGGACAACAACTGGTAAAGCGGGTGAACCCCAACCGCTGACCCCACTAATAGCGGATCGAGCAGGTAGGTTTCCAAGTTTTGCAGAATGGCATAGAAGATCAGCACCCACAACACCAACCACCCCCCTTGCGCGATCGCCACCACCAGAGCGGGAATCGCCCCCAAAATCGGGCCAATAAAGGGAATCAGGTTGGTAAATCCGGCAATCGCCCCCAAGGCCAACGAATATTCAGCCAACCCCAATACTCTCAAGCCCAGAGAGGTCACAACCGACAACACAATCGATACCAGCAATCGTCCCCGTAGGTAAGTCCCCATGCGGTACCCCACTTGACCCATCTGGGCCTGTAGGCGACTATCCCACGGCTCGGGCAGCAGAATCGACAATCCGCGCACTAGGCGATCGCTATCCGCCAGCATGTACCCCGAGAAGAACAGTGCCAGGATCAAACTGAGAGCTGCACCGACAATCCCGCGCGTGATGCTATACGAGCGCAGCAGCAGTTCTTGGCCGGTTTGAATGGTCCAACGCGTCAGAGTTTGCAGATCGAATAGCTGGCCGACGAGATCTTGAAGAGCGGCAGATTCATCGGGGGTGAGTTTCTCTTCGGTAAACCCCACCAATTTCTCGGTCACGATCGGAACCTGGCGAATCAAGCGCTGCAGCTGCTCCAGCACTGTGGGGCCAATCAGGAGAACAACTCCAACCAATCCAGCGATCGCCACCAAGTAAAACAGAACCGCCGACAACCAGCGGGGCATCCAAAATCGCTCGGCGTAGTCCACTACTGGAGAAATAGAGGTGGCTAACACAATGGCCACCATCAACAGCACGAGTACCCCTCTTAGTTGCCATAGCAGCAGAAAACTGGCAATTGCTACGAATATCGTCAGCAAACTGGATAGGGAAAAGGCGATCGGACGATCTCTCATAGGACAGAGGATAAGTCGTATCTCAGACGAACTAGCAATCTATCCATCACCATAATCGGGAACTGGAGACAGCGAGGAGCGTTGCTCTAACTCCGTGTCAAAAGAGGAGGGGTAAAGGGATGGGAAATGGGGGCCCCGTTGATCGGACTCCCCTGCCCGCATGTGGAGATCAATCGGTGGCCCGTTGCAAAAAGACTCGATCCTCTCCATCCACTTCCGCTACATTGACCCGGACGCTCTCAGATTTGGCGGTGGGCAATGCTTTGCCGACGTAGTCTGGGTGAATGGGTAAATCTCGGTGACCGCGATCGATCAGGACAGCCAGACGCACAAACTGCGGACGCCCAAATCCGTTGATCGCTTCCAAAGCGGCGCGAATGGTACGACCGCTGTAGATGACATCGTCAACTAAAATCACCTGACGATTGGTGATGTCGCAAGGTAAATCGCTGGGATCGGGGGTGCGCATGTGCAATCGCTCCAGATCGTCCCTGTAGAACGTAATGTCCAACGCTCCGACAGCTACATTCACTTCGCTAAAATCGACCCCCCGTTGGCTAGCTTCCAACCGCTGGATTTGTCCGGCCAACCGATGGGCCAACGGCACCCCGCGAGTGCGAATGCCCAGCAGAACAATCTGAGCGAGATCGGGATGGTGCTCGATAACTTCAGAGGCCAGTCGAGTCAACGTACGACGAACCTCTGCTGAGTCCAAAATTTCGACTGTGGAGGTTGCCATTGGCTGCATCCCATCCAGATTAACTCTGTCCTTGAACGTGCAAGGTAAGGATTAACTGTATCTCGATTGGTTGGATGATTCCAGTGTTGGGATGTGTGTTTGTTGGTTTTTAGTCCTTAGTCATTCGTCCTTAGTCATCAGTTTTGTTCTTCGTCCCTAGTGCTCAGTCATTTGTCCTTAGTTATTAGTTCAATGACCAATGACCAATGACCAATGACCAATGACCAATGACCAGTGACCAACCCTCTAGGGCACTTCCACCCTCACATTGGCCAGCTCCACATCATCGTGATCGGTGAGGGGAATCCCATTCAGCCGTTGACCGGCAGGGACTCGTGCGCGAATGTTGCCACCAAAGATTGGAATCGCAATTGACGGGCCGCGACGCCGTGTAGACACCACCTGACTGACTTTTCCCGTTCGAATCACAACGGTATTCTGCCCCGGTCGTAGGTAGCTGGGGGAGAGGGGAATGCGGATGTTGTCGGCGGCAATATCAATGGTGTGAATGGTTTGACCGTTCAGTTCGATTTCCATCGGAGACATATCGGCGGTGGCAATGCCAGACTGACCTGCGCGCACAGCGGCAGCCGTATCTAACCCAATTAGGGAACCAATCACCAATTCGGCGGGTTGAGAAGGCACGCGCTCTAGACGGAACTGGCGCACCATCTCTCGGCCCTGTGCCCTCAACCGAAAATCTTGCGCGCCGGCAGACTGTTCGGAATATTGATCGTCCCCCAGATGCACGACATCGGTTTGCAAGACGTGGGTGGTGTTTTCGTTCAACCGATCCAGTTCAACCCGTAAAGGCTCGCCATCACCAGAGGTGGTTTGGGAGAAGGGGGTGTAGTCTTCTAGCTTGGCGGTCAGGATTTCATCCGACGGTACGTTTTCGGGCAGGGTGAAGCGTCCTTGACTATCGGTGCGAACGGCCACTCCTGCACCGGGAATGTCCACCGCTACATTGGCTAGAGGCTCTCCAGTGGCGCGATCGATCACCTGACCGGAATAGGCGGAATCAAGCTGAACTTCGGAGTTAATTCTGGGGGAAGCTGCTTGGATACTACTGGACAGTTGGCTGTAGTCCGCCTGAGTGATAACTCCGTCTTGGTCGACGTCGGCGGCGGCAATTTGGTCGTCAACCAGAGTTGTGGCTCCAGCAAGGTAGTCGGAGAGCAGCTCTAGGTCAGCCCCATTCACCTGACCGTTACCGTCCACATCACCTGACAAAAAGGTATTGGCTGTTGCGGGGCGGAGGAGAAATGCTGTGGGAGTGAGGGCGATCGCAACCGAGAGTAGAGAGGTGGAGGAGAACAGCCGTTTCATGGTGACAGGTTTGGCTTTTACAGGTTTGTTGTAGCAGATGGGGCCAGGGAGAGGGATTCAGGTTTGCGCAAATTTGGGTTCGGGGGGGGGATTGGTTGTTAGTCATTGGTCATTGGTCATTGGTCCCTGGTCACTAGTCATTGGTCATTGGTCATTGGTCATTGGTCATTGCTTTTTAATCACGACAAATGACTAATGACGAAGGACAAAGGACGAAACTGGGTCATCGAACGTAAGTCAATTAGTCGTCAATCGCTAAACATCTCCCCAATGTGGATGGAGTTTGCGCATCAGCGGGGTGTAAAGCTTGAAGTAGGCGATGGAGGCGAGTTGGCGGGCGACGGCTTTTTGAGGGGTGTCGGCTCCGATGCAGCGCTGGCAGGCGGGGTTGGTGACTTTGAGGCGGTTGAAGTCGGAGCGCAGGGTGCAGGCGGGTCGATCGCCCAAAATCTCCTGCAGCGATCGCTCGTTAACGTTCCCTAGAGGAATCAGTCCTTCGTAGTCTTTGCAGCAGGGCACTACGGTTCCGTCGTACAAGACACCCGCCTGGCGAGATGCACCGTTACATGTGCCGAAGCTGGCAGGGATTACATCCGCCCCCAATTCCACATTGCCCCAACTATCGAGGGGAAAGGTTTCTAGGCCGAGTTTGGGGTGGAGGTCAACTACCTGCCAGCGACCGGGTTTGTGTTTGGAGATTTGCTGGGTCATCCACTGGCGATCGGGGGGATGGGGGTAGTCGTTGAACAGAATGTCGGCCCAGCGATTCAGTTCTGTCTGCATCTGCTCGCGCCCTTCCACAATTGTGAGCGGTTTGTGGGGGACGAGGAAGGGATGAGGGGTAGTGTCGAGGAACTTGATGTTGATGCGGGTGGGGGACGCTTCGGCTGCTAAGTTGGCCTGCACGTACTGGGTGATGCCCGAGAAATAGCGATCTGGGGAGAGACTAGGGGGGGCTCCGCGAATGGTGAAGGTGTCGGTGTCTGGAGTTTGCAACGAAATGGTGACTTTGGGGATGCCGGAGGCTACCAACTTCTCGACATGATCTGGGCGGATGGCGAAGGTGCTGCCGTTGGTGGTCAGGTGCAGCTCTAGGTTGCGGTCTACGGCTAAGGCGATCGCCTCAAAGATGTGGGGATAGATCAGCGGTTCCCCCATCAAGTGAAAGGTGATAATCCTCGCCAAGCCTGTCTCTGCAATTTCATCGAGCAGTCGTTCTAAGAGAGCCAGATCGATATGTCCCCGCTTGCGCTCCATGATGGCGTCGGGGCAAAACTCGCATTTGAAATTGCATACGTTGGTGACTTCGATGTGCAGGCGGTCGAGACAGGGAACCGCAGAGCTACGGGATATAGGACGCTCGATCGCTTGATTCACTGTACGGACTTGCACGGCTGCCATAGGGAAATGGGATAGTCATACCCTAGCCGCCGTTATAGCAAAAAGGCTGAGAGGTTGATGAGTGGTGACGAATGGCGATCGCCCATCTGCGTTGTTCCTTTTCTTGCCATTCGCTATTGGTGTCCTTCCGGTACACCAGTTTGTTGATTCTTAGCTGAAGCATTTTGCCTCCCCAAAGAAGGGCTTGTCCGTGTAGATACGGTGTTTCCATCAATTGCTGAAAATTACGGATGTTGGTGCCCAACGGTGTGGGTTTCAACCGGGCTATCGCGAAGGTTGTGTAAAGACACGATGATTACTCCTTTACGAACGCCTACGAATAAACCGAAGTCATCTGTATTTTCCTGCAAGAAATCGATTTTGAATGTGTTTAATAACATTAAATTCGCGAGTTTTCTACGACTCTTGATTGATCTGATATAAATTTTGAATAAATTCAAAAGCTTATGCCTGCCGAAATATCAGTATTTACCTCTCAGTGATATTAGTGCAGTGAATCAACGGTAATCGCTAGTATCAAGACAACGGAGCATTGAGGAAACATCAGTCTTATCCCCTAACTTCATAACAATAGAAAATATCAATCACTCTATCCTGTTATGCCCTAAAAGTTTTTTGCATAAGGTGTTTTAAGGGTTCGGGTGGATGTTTCTCGGTGGAACTATGGCCTTACCTTCGTATAAGCAAATTCACTAGAATTGCAGAATTTGCTTGAAAATACCGAGGTTTAGCGTATTGTGCCAGCTTATTTTTTAGATCGCCCTCTGTCTCATCATGCTGATCTTTGAATGAGTTGACTGGGCAGATTCACCTTAGATTTGGCCTTATTGTTCGGCGCATTAATGCGTTGACCATCGTTTGCAATTAATAAGGTCAATTTGAGATAGCGTGAGGCACTCGTTTTATATGAGAGATCGGATGAGTAATCCCTGGAGAGCGGATGTTTGGCCAACATCTAAATCCGCCCGATTCGAACCGCGTAGCCGGTTTTTTTATTCTCATTCATTACTAGCTTCGTCGGAAGTCTCTGCTTGTAAAGCTAGCTCTAGATTTCTCGATCCTTCCGAATTTCCTCCAAACGTTCACTCCGCTCATCAGCCCTCAGCGCTGACAAACTCTCTTGCTTCCCTTGCTATGACGCTTTCTTCAACCGAAATTATGATTCCTTCCCAAAACACGAAACTTCTGTTTATCGACTCGTCCGTACAGGATGCAGAGGTTCTGTTGCAGGGGCTGAAGTCGGGGGTAAAAGCGATTGCTCTCGACCCTCAACGGGATGGAGTAATTCAAATCACCGAGGTATTGCGAGAGTATCGCTGGGTCGAGACGGTTCACATCCTCTCCCACGGTTCCCCTGGCTGCCTCTACCTCGGCAATACCAAGCTCGATCTCCAAAGCCTCGATACGTACAGTTGGGCGTTGACAGCTTGGTTCGAGCGATCGCTTCCAAAGCGTGACGAATCACCCTCTGTGGTTTTGTACGGCTGCAATGTGGCAGCTGGGGACGCAGGCGAAGAATTTCTCAGTAAGCTCAACAACTTAACGGGAGCCCATATTGCGGCTTCCGCCAGTCCCACCGGCCATACCGACTTGGGGGGGGACTGGAACCTGGAATACCAGTTGGGTTCGTGCGATATCGAGCTGCCCTTTCATACTGCCAGTCGATCTGCATGGCAGGGAGTCTTGATGGGACCAGACAAACCCACGATCGATTTGGATGTTAACGACACACCTCCCACGCCTGGGGCAGGAGGCTTTAGCAGCTTCAGCTTCAGCGCGCCGATCGTCACCAATGATGGTCAGACCGAACAGGCCAATGGGGTAGGTAACGGCGAGACCGCCCTGTTTGAGAGTGTCGGTACGTTCAACGGAACCACCATTGACATACGTGCAACCGTCGTCAACTTTACTATCTCAGATCCGAACAATTCAAGCTTCAATCCGACCTTCAATCTGCAAGGTGACAACGCCAACGTCAACATGAGTCCGGGTACAGGTACTAACGGGGTACAAACGACGGCGCTAGTGCGTTGGGAGGCTTTTGAAGCCGGAACCGTTGTAGCAGGGAACCCAATTCCGATTGCTGCTGACTTCACGATTCTGATCACCGATCTGGATGCTAATGGAAACCAGAACAACGGTTTCCGTGGCGAGCGCATCAGTATTTCTGAAGACGCGATCGACGGATTTGTTATTGAAGGCAACGGCAATTCAGACCTCACACCGAGTGTCAACAATGGGGTGCTGACGTTCCAACCGTCAGACGCGGATCCGGGAACACCGGGAGTCGATCCCACCAACGCGGTTCAACTGATCTTTTCGTCGACCTCCAGTTTTGAAATTTTCTACGACAGAACGGGGGCTGCGAATTTTACGTTTGATGGCAACTTCACCACACCGTTCTTTCCTACTCCCGAAACGCAGGACACCAACCCCGACTTCGCAGCGATCTTCACGGAAGGGGACAGCCCCGTTTCCATTGCGAAGGATTCGATCGCGATTGTCGATGACGGTCAGATTGATTCGGCCACCATCACGATTACCAACGCCCAGCCAAACGATCGCCTGGTGCAGCCGACAAATCTGCCCACTGGTATTTCGATCGATCAGGGCCAATCGAATGCAACCACTATTCGACTGACGGGACTGGCATCGCCCGACGATTACGAAACGGCAATTAGGGCGATCGGATTTGAAAACACGTCGTCGACGCCGGATACTGACCCGATTCGCACCATCGAAATCCAGCTAACGGACGATGCTGGCCAACAGTCCGATCCGGCAACCACGTTCATCACGGTTGTCGATGTACCGGGAGCCACCGACACGACCCCTCCAACGGTCGATATTCAGAACGCACCCAACACCTTCAACACCACCGATCCCTTCGAGGTCACCTTCGAATTCAGCGAAGATGTCACCGACTTCGCGCTGGAAGATATCACCGTCGGCAACGGTAGCGCCAGTAATTTCCAGACGGTGGACGGCAACACCTACACCGCCGACATCACCCCCGATGGCAACGGCAATATCACCATCGATGTGGCTTCCGCTGTGGCCCAAGACGCCGCCGGAAACGACAACACCGCTGCGCCACAAGCGCTAGTGAGCCTGGACACCGATGGCGATGGCGTTGAAGATATCCTCGACTTTGACGACGATAACGACGGTATTACCGATGCTGATGAAGGGCTAACCTTCCAGACCTTTACTCTCGACCAAGTATCAGCCATCCCTCTCGGCAATATCGCTGGCAATCCCCCCGGTCTGAGGTTATCTGACTCAACGGGTCAGTACGTCCTCGACATTTATCAAGGCAGTAGAACGTCCCCAGGGGCACGTTACTCGTTCAATACCACCACAGGACGTATTGGCGATATCGACTCCGTTCAAAACAACGAAGTTGTCGAGATTATCTACACAACGGCCAATTCCCCTATCCCGTTCCGGCTATCCACCCTCGAAATTCAAGACATCAACAGCTTGACAGCTGCATCTAACTCTTCGGGAGTTCGGGATGCCTATGCTTGGAGTGAATCCGGCTCGTGGACTCCTCTCGGTTCACCTGCAGGAGCCGTTGTTTCTCCCGATCCCTTGGCGACTGATGGTGTCGGTAGCTTTATCATCAACGATCCGGACGGCAATAACGACATTGGTGACATCAACAACTTCAATCAAGTTCTTGGTGTAGACAGCACTATTTCGGAAGTGTTGCTCAACATGGCTGGTTCTACTAGCGGCCATACTGCTAGGTTCGAGTTTGACACTCCCCAAGAAACGGCCTCACTGTTCGCCTTCAATTCCGGTTTGGGCGGCATGCGTTGGGATTACCTGCCCCAGCTTGACATCGCCGTTCAGACGGAAATGGGTGTGGATACAGATGGTGATGGCATTGACGACCATCTCGATCTTGATAGCGATAACGACGGCATCAGCGACCTGACGGAAAGCGGTCAAGATGCCTCGGCTGTTGACACGAACAACGACGGTGTCCATGACGGAACGGAAGACGACAACGGAGTACCAATTGCTGCAAATGGTGGTGTCGATCCCATCAACAGCGACACCGATGCAATTGATGATTTCCGCGATCTCGACAGCGACAACGACGGTATCCCCGACACCGTAGAAGCCCGTCCGACATCCGGTTACATGGCAAATGACGGCGATGTTCGCGACGACGACAGTGATTTCGATGGGGTTATCGATGCCTTCGATACCACCCCCGGTCACGGTGGCAGTTTTACCCCTCCCGTCAACACCGATTCCACCCTAACCAACAGCGACAGCACCCCCGATTATCTCGATGACGATAGCGACGGAGATGGTGACTTAGATAGCGCAGAATCCGGCCTCACACCTGGTTCGGATAACAATGGGGATGGCATTGGCGACAACATTGGAGCTAGCTATTCCAATCCCGAAGGCACCATTGATAATCCGCCAGGGGATCTGGCTAGCGGCGGTGCGATCGATCCTGCAAACACAGGTGAGGTTGACTACCGACTCGACAATCTTCCCCCCACTGCAGTTAACGACACCGGCAGCGTCACCGAGAACGGCACTGCTTCCATAAACCTAACTGCTAACGACACCGACACCAATCCCAGCGACGATCTCGAAATCTCTGGGATTAATACCTCGGGTACTCAAGGCTCCGTCACCATCAATAGCGACAGCGATTCTGTCACCTATAACGCTGGTACCGCATTCGATTCTCTCGCTGTTGGCCAAACGGCCACCGATACCTTCACCTACACCGTTACCGATGGTGATGGAGGGACCGATACTGCTACTGTCACCGTCACTATCACCGGTGAGAACGATCTTCCAGTTCTAGACCTCAATGGTTCGGATGGCTTGGGAGTTGACTTTAGCTCCCAATTCACGGAAGGGTTACCTGCCGTTGCCATCACCGATACGGATGCCAACGTCTTCGATATAGACGGAGATTCATTCCAGTTCCTCAAAATCACTCCTGGAAGCTTGCAAGATGGGGCAGCCGAGGTGCTGTCGGTAGCTGGCGAGTCTTTCGTGCTAAACGCCGATCTAACGGAAGGTGGAGTGACGATTCCCGGCACATCCACAGTGGTAGATATTGCTTATCAGGGCGGTGTTTTTACCATAACGGAACAGGCAGGTGGGCCGCTAACAACAGCTGATTTAAATACATTGATTCGGGGGATTCGCTACGAAAACACCAGCGACAACCCAACGGCTTCTCCCTCGCGAACCTTCGAGCTTCAGGTGGCCGAGTTTATCCCCAGCACGATCCTGATCGACTTCGAAGAGTTGACTCCGGGAACGCGGGCGACTGCGGCCCAAATTGAGTCTGACCCTTATTGGGGAGGAGACTTCAATGGTGGCAGCAGCCAAAATGGTTTCGTCAGAGACACTACGGCCCCCGGCTTAGGCAGTACTGCTGACGGTACGTACCTGTTTCACAACACGGGAGGGAGTGTCCCTACTGGCCAAGACATCGTGTTTGGGCGATCGGGAATCGCGATCCAGCCGAATACTGACTATACCGTCAGCCTTGATTTGGGACGTCAAAACAATTTTTCAGCTGGCCCGTTTGACATCGAAATCAATGGCACGGTTATCGGCACTGTCACAAATGCAGAGCTTGTCACCGCACAGTGGCGAACCTTCACATTTACCTTCAACTCGGGAGCCAGTACGACCGCAAATTTTGTCATTCGCAACCAAAACACCAATGGAAC
>JBCBVA010000067.1:0-20624 GCA_039817825.1 Cyanobacteria bacterium J06642_12
CACGTATTTTACACAATACTGACCATTTCCGTGTATCCACTCAACATGAATTGTGCGATCTCATCTAGCAGACTGTCGCAATCTATGCCCAAATAGGATACTCGCATTGCTAACGAAGAGGTACGTCTCTGATGTTTGGCTGACAGCGTTCCTTCTCGATCGCAGTGTTCAGATTAAAACTCCACATCCACTACCAATCGTCTGGAATTAAGCCAATGGGCGGTTGAATCTCGACTCGACCGGCAGCAATGTCGACAGTAGGAACGACAGCTTTTACAAAGGGAATCAGCATATGTTTCGTTCCCTGGCGCACCTCTAATAAATCGTTTCCAGCCGGTAACACTGAAGCAATCACTCCGAGGACGCGACCACTCGATTGTTCGATCGCCTCCAGTCCAAGCAAATCGGCAACATGGTACTCTTCGTCGTCTAGGTGAGGGCGATCGCCGGTTGGAACCAACACAGATGCGCCTGTCCAGTCTTCCGCATCGTTGCGATCTTGAATGCGATTGAATTGAACTAGATACAGATTCTTTCCCGGCTGAAACGTCCCTTTCAGGAGTTGCATCGCGATCGGTTGCCCACCGTCCTGTTGCACCCACCGTTTCCCAGGTTCCAAGAAACGCTCGGGAAAATCAGAGAAGCTCCGAACCTTCACCAATCCTTTCAGGCCATGAGGGGATGTTATTTTTCCAACCGTTAGCCATTGGTTTTCTTGCTCAGGCATAGTCTTCGTTTCTGACAGAATTCGTTACGCAGGTTGGATAGCGATCGCTTGCAATTACTACAGTGGAGCTAGTTCCGAGCACACGTACCACCAATAAGACCGGACTATTCAATCGTTGCGAGGACTGCCCAAGCGTCACGACGCCAGCTAAACCCAGCCGGCACTAATCACATAAACGGCTCAGCATCAACAGGCAGCGGCCTAGATTGGCTGACTGAACGTCTGTGTCGGTCACAGAGACTACCTGCCCTCGCGAACAGATGACAAGAGCGAGCCCCCCTTAAAAGTGCTCGCTCCTACCCGCATGGCTAATGCACGCATATGCAGTCAACTCTGCTGTTATTGAGCAGCAGCAGCAGCTTCTCTTGCTTTAGTGGCTTCTTCGGCACTGATGCCCAAGCGAGTGAGGTTGATACGACCGCGATTGTCAATGCTGCGAACTTTGACGACGACGCGATCGCCGACCGCTAGTTCATCCTCAACCTTGCCCACCCGATAATCGGCAATTTGCGAGATGTGAATCATGCCCTCTTTCTGGGGCAAGAACTCTGCAAACGCTCCAATCGGGATAATCCGAGTGATTTTGGCCATGTAAATTTGACCTTCCTCGACGGTTTTGGTCATCCCTTCAATGGTTTTGCGGGCTGCTTCTGCCGCGCCACCCTGAGTGGAGGAGACAACCACCGTACCGTCATCTTCGATGTCGATCTTGGCTCCAGTTGCTTCGACAATCCCTTTGATGGTTTTGCCCCCGGGGCCAATAATCATACCGATTTGATCGGGACGAATCTTGAAGGTCAATAGGCGTGGCGCTGTGGGAGCCAAGTCCTCCCGTGGCGCGGCCAGAACATCCGTCATTTTGCCGAGGATGTGCAGTCGGCCGGATTTCGCCTGTCGAATGGCCTCGCTAACCGTTTCAACGGTGATTCCCGTGATCTTCATGTCCATCTGCAAGGCATTGATCCCGTCTTCGGTGCCCGCCACCTTAAAATCCATATCTCCAAGGAAATCTTCGATTCCCTGGATATCTGTCAAGATGCGGGTTTCGTCACCCTCGCGGATCAGCCCCATGGCAACCCCACCCACAGGGGCAGCAATCGGCACGCCTGCATCCATCAAGGAGAGGGTAGAGCCGCAGACCGAGCCCATCGACGTAGAGCCGTTGGAAGACAATACCTCCGAGACCACCCTGAGAACGTAGCCAAAGTCAGTGGAGGCAGGCAGGACGGGCAGCAGCGCGCGTTCGGCCAGAGCTCCGTGGCCAATTTCTCGGCGACCGGGAGATCGAGCCGGTTTGGTCTCGCCAACAGAATAGGCCGGGAAATTGTAGTGGTGTAGGTAGCGCTTTTCACTAGAGGGATGCAGGTCGTCCATCTCTTGGGCATCATCGGGGGTGCCGAGGGTCGTGATGGAGAGCACCTGAGTCAAACCGCGAGTAAATAGACCACTGCCGTGAACTTTCGGTACTAAACCAGCTTGGCAGGATATGGGTCGAACCTCGTCCAGGGCACGACCATCGACACGAACATTCTCGTCTACGATTTGCTTTCGCATCAACACTTTCGTCAATGCTTTGAACGCTTTGCCGATCGCTTTAGGATTCTCGTTCAGATAGACTCGCAGCTCGTCATCTTGAGGACGCTCATCGATGGCTGCAACTACAGCTTCTTTCAGCCCATCCAGAGCCGTATCGCGCTCTTTTTTGCCCAGATACTGCTTGAGAATCGCTTGCACCTTGTCTTGAGCCTGAGCGCTGACAAATTCGCCAACGGCTGGATTCTCTTCGGGAGGAGTCCCTTCAATCTTGGGAAGCTCCAACTCTTTGAAGATGTCTTCTTGAGCGTTCAATAACTCTTGAATAGCTTCGTAGGCAAAGTCAATCGCTTCGATGACATCGTTTTCAGGCAGTTGATCGGCACCGGCCTCCACCATAATGATGCCTTCGGCGGTTCCGGCGACAACCAGGTCAAGGTCGCCTGCAGCCACTTCGGCATAGGTGGGGTTGATAATAAAGTCATCGTTGAGCAAGCCTACGCGGACAGCGGCCACCGGACCGGCAAACGGAGTCCCCGCCAGGCGTACGGCCACCGACGCCGCCGTGATGCACAGTACATCCGGAGGCACCGTCTCATCGACGGATAGAGTCGTGGCTACGATCTGAACGTCATCCCGCAGCCAACTGGGGAATAACGGACGCATTGGGCGATCGATTAACCGAGAGGTGAGAGTTGCGCGTTCTGGAGGACGTCCCTCCCTGCGCATGAAACTGCCGGGAATGCGACCCGCTGCGTACAGTCGCTCTTCGTAATCCACCATCAGGGGCATGAAATCGATTCCGGGACGCCCTTTCTGCTGGGTAGCAGTGATAAGGATGCAAGTGTCTCCCGAGGTAATCTTTACCGCTCCACCAGCTTGTGGTGCAAGCACGCCAGTAGAGATTTCGATTTCCCGTCCGTAGAAGGAAATCGACTTGCGATATTCGGTCATTCTGTCGTTATCTCTTTTTCTTTCGTTGCAGCTATCGTATCATCAGAGGTTAGCTGAAATAAGTTAGCGTTTGATGGAGTCAGGCCGTGACTCGACAGACATCGCGAGCGCCAGAAACTGCTTGCCTCTGATTTAATCGCTCTTCAACTGTGAGATTAGATTCAGGGGCTTGAACCGACGCTAATTCAATGGAGCTACGCGAGCAGAATACTGACCTCGCAGTACAACGGCATCACTAGGATTGAAGAGCTCCCTGCTTCCAGTGTGGACCAAGGCCGGAGATCGGGGCGATTGAACCCAGGTTAGCCGAACCTGCCCTCGCGCAATGCGGGATCGAAACGATGCAATCTTGTCTTTGCCGTTCAAGCTGGTTCGGTCATTATTGCTCCCCGAATATATTACACACTGCTTTAAGGCCGAGAGGTCTGACAGTGTTCGAGTCTCTATAGCGCAATTTAAAAACTCGAGTGTTCTACTTGGTGGTTTACCCGCTGCCATTACAGCCCCTCTGCTGAGTCCGCTGGCCAAGTTTGAGCGTTTTCACTCTCTCCAACCCCTGTACCCAGTTGCCATCATGGACATGTTGGCTGACCACGCCAAACAAGCCAACACAGGAGTGCCAACTAGCACTAATAACTCACTACTCTCACTGAGGTTGAGGACTGTGTCGTCGCTCCCAATTTCGTTAGGACGGGAATGCGCTGGAGGTATCTATCGTGACGTATGACTACGACTTACTCGTTATTGGAGCAGGTTCTGGTGGACTTGCTGCCGCCAAACGAGCTGCTGGCTACGGTGCCCGCGTCGCGATCGTCGAAAGCGATTTAGTGGGGGGAACCTGCGTGGTACGGGGTTGTGTCCCCAAAAAACTATTGGTTTACGCGTCCCGCTTCTCCCACATCTACACAGATGCCCAAGGCTACGGCTGGGATGCTGTCACCCCCCAGTTCAATTGGACGCGACTGACCGACATCGTCGATACCGAAGTGAATCGGCTCAGTCAACTGCATGTCGGTTTTTTGGATACATCGAAAGTGGACCTGCTGGAAGGCCAAGCCGCTTTCGTCGACCCCCACACGATCGCCATCAATAGCCGATCCAACAGGCTGAATGCTACCCCACGCCAATTCACCGCCGAGCGCATTCTCATTGCCACCGGCAGCGAGGCCATCCTGCCCGATATCCCTGGCATCGAGCACGCCCTTACCTCTCGCGATATCTTCAAATTGCCCGAGCAACCCAAGCGCATGGCTATTATTGGCGGCGGTTACATCGGCGTGGAATTTGCCGGTATCTTCAACGGCTTGGGCACCGAAGTTATTCAACTGGTGCGAGGGAACTCCATCCTGAGACGGTTCGATCTCGACATTCGCACGCACCTGCAAGCAGCAATGTCCCTCCGCGGCATCACCATCTTGAGTGATACCCAGGTAGAACGGCTTGAGAAAACCAGTGACGGGACAACACTATCCCTCAAAGGCCCCAATGTCCCCGATTCCATCACCGTTGAGACCGTTGTTCTATTTGCCACGGGTCGTGCCCCCAATACTGCTGACCTGAAACTGGAGCGCGCAGGTGTACGCACCACCGCCAAAGGTGCTGTTACCGTCAACACCTGGAGCCAAACCAACCAATCCCACATCTATGCTGTGGGAGATGTGACCGATCGCGTCAACTTAACCCCTGTAGCGATCGACGAGGGGCGGGCATTTGCCGACACGGTGTTTGGCGATCTCCCCCGTCAGGTGAACCACAGCACCATTCCCACCGCCGTCTTCAGCCAACCGGAGTTGGCGACTGTCGGTTTGACAGAGACCGAAGCGATCGAGCAATGGGGTCGTGACGGTGTGACGGTCTACCAATCTATGTTTCGCCCCATGTACTACAGCTTGACGGGGACAAGCGAGAAAACATTGATGAAACTGGTGGTCGATCGCCACAGCGATCGCGTCCTCGGGGCTCATATGGTGGGCAAAGATGCAGCAGAAATCATTCAATCTGTTGCGATCGCTCTCAACATGGGGGCCACCAAGCAGGATTTCGACAGAACGATGGCCCTGCACCCATCCTCAGCAGAGGAGTTCGTCTCGATGACGACCCCTCGTGCATAAGCCAGTTTCCAATCCCAACCGGAAAGCTGCCAGTGATATTTTTGAACGTGCCGACAGTTCGTATAGCCCTGGGCCATCAGCTTTCTCAATCTCGCTGCGACTCACTGCACATCGGAGCTTCTGCGGAGGAGAGCAGGACTATTTGAGGCTAAGTTTATCCTTGCTGTCTGGCTCAACATCATAGGTAACTCTTAGGCTACGGGCAATCCACTTAAGAAGTCTGCCTGCATTGTTTCGGCATGCTTGACGACTTTCTTGTACCAGCGCAGGGTGATTTCCTTTCGCTCTCGCTCCGATAATTGCCAATTGAGTGAGGACGCTCTGAGTTTTCGGGTGAGATCGTACAGACAGATGGCGGCACTGACCGACAAATTAAAACTTTCGGTGAAGCCGTACATGGGAATGGCTAGAGCGCGATCGGCGTGCTCTAAGGCGTAGTCGCTGACCCCTTCCAACTCGTTCCCAAAGACCAATGCGACTTTGTCGGTGACATCCACATCGGGGAGAAGAGTGCTGTTGGTGTGGGGAGTGGTGGCATAGATGGTGTACCCCTCGGCACGCAGGCGATTGAAGCACACCTCAGTGTTGTTGAGTCCTTCCTGTTTGCGGTAGCGAATTAGATCCACCCATTTCGAGGCTCCTCGCGTCACCGCCGGATTCACGTCATATTCGTAGCGATTCTCGACCACGTGGAAATCTTGGACGCCGTAGCAATCGCAGCTCCGCACAACGGCACTGGCATTGTGGGGTTTGAGGATATCTTCTACGACTACAGTGATGTGTCGCGTCCGTTCTGCCAGCACCTCAGCCATGCGATCGCGTTTGTGTTCCGTCACAAATTGCGCAAAGAACTCGAGCAGGGCATCTAAGGTGCGATCGTCCATTAGGTATCGGTATTGGTAAGCGGAGTGGTGGATTTCAAGCATAAAACAGTTCGGATTTGCCTTTGCTCGTTCCCTATTGCTTGCGGCAGGTTTTGACGTTACTTCAGTCCCATGACCAAGCAAATTGCCGCAATTACCGCGCAGATCGCTGCGCCAAACAGAAAGGCCTTTCCCGATTTTCCAGCGTCTTGCTGCAGTTGTTCTTCGCTTTTGACGCTCACTATCATCGGACCACTAGCTGGTTTCTTAATGGCAAGCTGGTGCGCGTTTCCTGAAGCTTCACCCAACACGTAAATATCGCGATTAATCGGAATCACTTCTTCGGTAAATCGATACCCGAGAGTTCTGGAACCACTACCGAGATTGAACCTGCCAATATTGATGTCCAAGTTAAAGCTGCCCATTGATAGCCCCGATCGCGCCCCCCCTTCCGGTTCGAACCGATCGACAACTTTCTCGGCTATCAGTTGTGCCCCCTCTGGGCGCACCTGAATTTTGCCGGTGCTGTCTTGGACGTAAAAGGGGAGCGATCGCTTGTTTTGAGAGACAGTCTGGCTGCGGGTATGGGTGGTGCGGCGGCGGTTACCGTCTGAATCGGTTTCGTATTCCTCTTCTTCGTATTCCCGCTCGACCTTCATGGAGTAATACACGCATTCCGTCTGGCTCAACTCCGAAACCAAAGGATTGTCAGCTACAACCATTCCCTTCACCTCGGTGAGGTAGGACAGCGAGCTGCCACTCAAATCGCTAGCCATCGACTCCAACAATTCGACGGTAGATGTGTCTGTTGCAGCCATTAAGCCCGCACGCTTCTGTGCCCGAGTGGCTCCGTACCCCAAACCGGCTGCGATCGAGAAGAAGATGCCTGCCGCAATAAACCAACCCATACGTGCCCGAACTCACCAGTATCTCTGGACTAACTGTGTCAAAAAAAAGCCTGCTTTGGGATCGAATCCGAGAGTTCTAAAATCAACCGCGAACGCAATCTCGCATTACCGGAACAGCGGTCACTTGCTGCCATGCACATGCCGTTAAGGTTCTCCCCTAGCAAGCCTGACAAGCTATTACTCAACCCACAGATCGAGTTCTTGGATCAGCCCCACAAACGGACAGTCAAACCCACTCTTGAACTCAAATGTTGCAATAGTTTGTCCGCGCCTGAACTCACCAAAATAGACCGACCCTTCGCACGTTCGACTGCTTGACACATCATTCGAGCGAAATTCATGCCAGCTATTCCCATAGATAGTGGGTCGCTTGGGATCGTCAAATATCTGGCCGCGCCATTCCGGTCTGTCGTCCCCTTCCGCGTCCACAAAATAGTCCAACCCTCCCGACGTTACGCGAAAGACCGTACGCCGGTTTTCGCTGGAGAGAGTGCTAAAACTGTCGCTAACACTAGAATCAGCGGCACGAATCGTGCGCACACCTGCGCTGACCGGAGCCGCAGCAGTGAAGGCCGCGACCGTTACAGACAGGACGCTGAGGGAAAGAACTCGGGCAAAATTCATGGCGGAAAATCCTAGAGTGTCGTGCCGATTGGTGTTGGGGCGAGACGTTCTATTCAGTATTCCCGGTTAGCCGTCCGGGGTCTCTCTCTACACAGGGTGAGCAATCTAGATAGTCACACAGTATAAGAATAAGACGCGCGAGAACCGCTCCATAGACTATTGCACAACAGACCATTGCACAACCCACAACACTGTCTTCCCAAACGCAAAAAAGCTCCCCCAAATAGGAGAGCTAGTGTGGAGTGAGTCTAGAGACACGGACGAAAGCGTTAATGCTTCTCGTTCGAGACAGAGAACTACGCGCCAGCTGAAGCCGCTGACGATGTAGGTACGGCATTGGTCTTAGATGCTGGCTTGGTAGCACTGACTTCTGCAGGCATCGCTTCAATGTGGTTAAACAACGTGGTCACAAAGGCGAACAGCAAGAACGGCAGAGTTACGACTAGAACCAATGCAACTGTTGCAAGGGCGTAGAGGGGCTGACTGCTACCCGCCATGGACGCCAAAGCAGCAGCCAAGCTAGCGAAAATAACTAGCAGCCAGACTACAATTTGTCCGTAAATATCTCCAAAGGTAAGGGTGCAGCGGAGTCGATATTTTTGAAGATCGTTCATATTCGGGAATCTAGAAACGTCTTTAGATCTTTTTCAAATTTGGTAATGCAGTATGCATGTTGGTAATTCAAAGTAAGCGATCGCCATTACATTCGGCTACTTTGTTAAGCCGATCTCGAGATACTCTTAATCTGGTTAGACATTACTTTATTTATTGACATATTTCGAAAGCTTTAGATCCTGTGCCGTACCATGCTTTGCTCGTAGGAAATGCTCTTGCCTGCTGCTAGGTTCATCTGGTTTTTCAGCTTTCGATTTCACCAATTCTTCTTTCAGACAAAGGCATTGGGGCTCTATAATCGTCTCTGTTCGATTGGACTGACAAGCCGGGAGCGGATTGCTATGGTTGCCAGCCCTTCGTGAATGTCAGTCTGTGATGTGTCGTCAGACGTCTACTAAGTATCTAGTTCAGCCAGTTCCATCCAGCGTTCCGTCGAGCGATCGATTTCCTCCGCCAATGCAGCCAACTGCTCGGATAGCTTTTGGACTTCATCGTAGGCACTGGGAGGGTTTTGGTATAAGACAGCTTCTAGTGCCTCTTTTTGCTCCTCCAACTCGGGAATCTTCGCCTCTAATTCTTCATACTCCCGCCGTTGATAATTCGATAGGCGTTTTGGTTTACTTGTCGATTTCGATCTGTCTTTAGGAGCCGTCTTCTTTGGCTTCGCCTCGAAAGTCGCGTCTGTTTCTGCCTTTGCCTCATCCTCTTCGGCGGTTTTGAACTCGAGATAAACAGAGTAGTTACCGGGATACTGGCGAACGCTGCCACCGGGCTCCAGGGCAAAGATACGATTGACGGTGCGATCGAGGAAATAGCGATCGTGAGAGACCGCGATCGCGCAGCCATTGAAATCCTGCAAATATTCTTCCAGCACCGCCAAAGTCTGCACATCCAGATCGTTGGTGGGCTCGTCCAAAATCAAGACATTGGGAGCAGACATCAGCACTTTAAGCAAAAACAGCCGCCGCTTTTCACCCCCTGACAGCTTGTGGATGGGGATGTACTGCTGATTGCTGTTGAATAAAAATCGCTCCAGCATTTGCGAGGCACTGATTTGACTACCGTCGGCAGTGGTGACGTAAGCGGCGACATCCTTGATGTACTCCATGACGCGCTGTTGCTGTTCGGCTGCAGACAGCAAATTGTCGGAATGCTGATCGAAATACCCAATATGAATGGTGGAACCAATCTCGACGTTGCCCGCATCCGGCTCAAGCCGACCCGTAATGATATTAAGCAACGTCGATTTACCGGCTCCGTTGCCGCCAATAATCCCAATCCGGTCTTGGGGACTGAACTCAAACGTAAAATCCTGCAACAAATGTCGATCGCCAAATTGCTTGCTCACCCCCTCAAGCGCGATCACTTTTTTGCCAATCCGCCGCCCTGGAGTGTCGATATCAACGTTCCCCTGCACCTCCTTAAACTCGCGGTTATTCATCTCGTGATAGCGATCGATCCGCGCCTTCTGCTTCGTACTGCGCGCCTGGGCTCCTCGCCGCAACCAAGCCAGCTCCCGCCGCAACACCCCCTGTAATTTCTTCTGACTCGATGCGATCGCTTCTTCTTGAGCGGCTTTTTTCTCCAGAAAATACGAATAGTTCCCGGAGTACATGTAGAGATCGCCGCGATCGATTTCTAGAATTCGGTTGGTGACGCGATCTAAAAAGTAGCGATCGTGAGTAATTAGCAGAATGGCACCACGATAGTCATTCAGGTAATTCTGCAACCACTCCACCGACTCCGCGTCCAGGTGGTTCGTGGGCTCGTCCATCAGCAGCAAATCCGGTTCTGACAGCAGAGCTGTGGCTAAGGCAATTCGCTTGCGATATCCCCCCGACAGCGTACCGACCTTAACTTCAAAATCATCAATACCTAATTTACTGAGAACAATCTTGGCTTTGGTTTCCAACCCCCAGGCATCCGCCCGCTCCATCCGCTCCGTCACCCCAGACAAACGGCGCATCAGGGTATCCAACTCGTCACCACTGGCCCGGGCCATTCTGTGAGATAGATCTTCGTACTGCCGGACGAGCTGCATTTGCTCGCTGCTGTCGGCAAAAATCTGCTCCAGCACTGTATTGTCTTCATCGACATCTGGCTGCTGGGGCAAATACACCACCCGAGCACCCGAGCGCAGTAGTCGCTGACCACCGTCAATCGGCTCCAACCCCGCCAGCATCTTCAACAGGGTAGATTTTCCCGAACCGTTCACCCCAATCAGTCCGACTTTTTCGCCATCTGCCATGCTGAAGGTGGCATCCCGCAGAATTTCCTTAATGCCAAAATCTTTCCGAATAGACTGGAGGGTGAGAATACTCATAATCGATTGAAAATGCAGACCGATCTGCTGGCAGCTTTCTAACCTTAGCAAGCCACCCTATAACACCGGACATCCTGCACAGCGCTCGGGTTGCAACACTAATAATTGCACTATGAACAACTGCCGTATTAACAATTGCCGTATTAACAATTGCCGTACTCACTGCTGATTGCACACTCGCTCGACCCTGAACCACGCTCGCCTGTCTTCGCACCCAAAATAGACAACCGAAATAATGCTGTGTATCTGGTGACGCTCTCAGCAGTTGTGCAGTCACGCCCCGCCGATCGCTCTACTGCGCAGATTAAATGTCCATTAGGCGAGTCTCCGCAGTCGAGAGGGGTGGCAAGATGATTACACTTGCAGCACCAGATCGATGAGTCTTAGTGAGTCGCACGAGACCCGCGGGGGCGGATAACCGACCGGCGAAAAGCTGAAATCTGCTAGGGGGAATCTGGTGGTAGTGGGGCTGCTTGGGTAGTCTAAACACAGCCAACTGTACGGCGTGATGAGGAAGCAATCGGAATGACCGACGACAGTCGCGAACGGGCGAGTCGAGATAGCGTAACGGCAACGCTACAAGCGTTGAGTTTGCCGGATAATCGCACGGGCCTAGAAGGCACGACTAAAGCTCATTTGGATTTTTTGTTGCTTTCGCTGGAAACCCTGAGCGAAGAAGGGTCGGAAGTCATGCTGGCAGCCGCACAATCATTGGGGCTAGGAGACACGATTGGGGATCGCGTCACGTTATGGCGGCTGCGCAATGCCAACCCACTGCGCAACAGCAGCGGTGGCCGCAAAAAAGTCGATGTGGACGAAGTCCGCGTCCTAGTCATGGTGGTCTGCTACTTGGCCCGCGCTCAGCACTCTCACATCCGCACGGTTGTAGAGCGTCTAGAAGACTGCTTTTCCAATGAAGTCTCTCCCCTGAAAGAACCCTTGATCGCCGATTATCTGGATGCATTTCACACGGCGTATCGAGAGCGCATGGTTGATGGCGATCGCAAATCCAACAAAGACATCAGCGAACAAGCCCTCAGCCTGTTGGTGGAGCTGTTGTACTACGGCAGTCGGTTTGGCCCCATGCGTCTGTGGACCTCTCTGGTTACCCGCCCAGAGATGGTCTTGCCCGATCTTCCCGCAGAAAACGATATCCCTTCAGAAAGCGATATCCCTACAGAAAACGACATCCCCACAGAAACAGAGGCAACTGACACTAGCAGCTCCGCAGGCCCCCCAGTGGGGGAGATGCCGAGCGAGGAGCCAGTGGAGAATTCGGCTCCATCGGCGATCGATGCTTAGCGATTTAGGGGTGAGACAGATCGAACCAGCAGGTTCCTTCGCTGTCATACCGATTCCATCCCGCCGTTACAGAAATTGGAATCGAGACAAACTTCTTCTCCAGTCCCCGTACGATCGGATTGTGACCTAATTTTTTTGTGCCTTAGCTTTTTTGATGTTTGCCAGCGGCTAGAGTTGCCATGCCTACCACCCCAATTACGAAAGACTTCTCCCATACCACCTGCCGCATTTCTGTGGAAGGGAAAACCGTAACGCCCGATCGGATTGCCGAGCTGACCTCTCCAGTCAATTGCACGATCCAGTTGGATGCCAGCGGAGGCTCCCACACCTTTGAAGGAGATGGCGAAACCCTCAGCGATCTGGTCACCACCATTAACCGCTATCTCAATTACCTGCTCTCCAGCCAGTCTCAGGGCACCTTTAGCGGTAGCGTCGCCATTCGCCCTCTCGATGCTGTACGTCATCGCATCACCCTCAAGCAAGGGAACGGTGTCGGACAGGCGGATTTAACGACTACGCAGCTCTACGATCTGGCCGAATCACTGGGGGAAATCGACGACGCCATCCCTCAACTGGCCCGACTCAAAACTCGCCCTAAAACCGTGGCTTGGTACCGCCGCCCAGCCGCCAGCGTTGCAGCGCTCGCAGTTGTTGGGGTTGGGGTCGTTGCCACAAGCTTGGTTCTGACGCGCCCTGCAACCGAAGAGTTGGGTGAGAGCGAGTTCCGCGTAGATGAGTCCATCAGCCAACTGACAGAGCCTCCGGAACAACCTCCTGCCGCCGCTCCTGATGATGGAGTCGAAGCCGAAGCGCCCGCCGAAGCGCCCAGCAGCAATGCTCCGACCCAAGAATCCTCCAATGCTGTGGCGTCAGACACCGGTATCCTGAGCGGAGTTGAAGCAGATCCCGATACTGCTATTCCATCTGAGATTGCCTCTGGGGACATCAACAGCGATGTGGAAGTCAGCAATCAAGTGGCTGCGGTCGAAGAGTCAGATGACACCGCACGATCGCTAACCTCTCCAGATCTTGCCCCGGTTGATTTAGAGGGCGGCCTCGATGCCGATTCCTCACGTGACGCTGCGTCCGCATTACGCTCTCGTCAACTGAGCAGCTCGTTGGAGGATAGTTGGCAAGCCCCCGAAGCGCTGACCGACCCCGTTGATTACGATCTCACCATTGCGGAGGATGGAACACTCCTCACGGCAGTACCAGTGGATGAACGGGCGGCAGAATTCCAGGCTCAAACTCCATTTGCCGATCTGCCGGAAACCTCGGATTTAGCAGGCATTCAGGTTCGGGTCACCCTGGCTCCTGACAGCACGGTGACAGTGACCGCCCCGCCACTAACTGATGCACCGTAGGGACAGATATAGTGGGAGTCAAAGTTAGGAATCAAACCTATTGCAGGGGATAGCGATCGCCCTTAACGTTACTTTCAAATAGGAACTAATGCGCTGTTGCAATAGGTCACAGACTGATACTATTCTGAATCGCTTAGTTATCTGAATTACCCCGTTCACCCACGTTCAGGCGTTATGCCCCACTGTGTGTCACCGTTCCAGTTGATTTTCGGAAAGTCTAGTCTGCATGAAGCCATATCTTGCCGCTGCCATCCAAATGACCAGCAAGCCAAACCTCGCTGCTAACTTAGAGCAGGCAGAGGAACTGATTGATTTTGCAGTCAGGCAGGGGTGCAAGCTGATCGTCTTGCCCGAGAACTTTGCCTATATGGGCGAGGAGCAAGAAAAGCTTAAACTGGCGGCTGAGATAGCGCAGCAGACTGAAGAATTTTTGCGCACGATGGCATTGCGCTATCAGGTTCACGTGCTGGGGGGAGGGTATCCCGTTCCGACCCATTCGCCAGCGGCAGCGAGCAGTGGTACTGCAACTTCGGAAGCGGGAGACGAACGGGTTTTCAACACAGCAACGCTAGTGAGTCCGAATGGAGAAGAGCTATCTCGATACCAAAAAATTCATCTCTTTGACGTGAACCTGCCAGATGGCAATACCTACCGCGAGTCCAACACCATCATGCCGGGGTCCGGTCAGTTGCAGTCCTGCTATATCGATAGCCTCGGCACTCTGGGACTCTCTGTCTGTTACGACGTGCGCTTTCCCGAGCTATATCGCACTCTCTCCTCCCAGGGGGCCGATGTGCTGCTGATTCCGGCTGCATTTACGGAGTTTACAGGTAAGGATCACTGGCAAGTCTTGATTCAGGCGCGGGCCATTGAAAATACCTGCTACGTGATTGCTCCCGCCCAGGTAGGAGTGCATTATGCCCGTCGCCAAACCCACGGTCACGCTCTGATTGTGGACCCTTGGGGGACGATTCTGGCGGATGCTGGTGGGGTTAAACCAGGGGTAGCGATTGCTGAAATCGATCCCGATCGCCTGCAACAAGTGCGTCGCCAGATGCCCAGCCTGCAGCACCGCCGCCTCTCAGCGCCCTAAAGTGACACAACTTTGCCAGCGATTACCCTTCAGAACTGCCACACAACTGACCGGTCAAGGCGGGCCAACCGGATTCCCAGCGGGCAATTTCGGCTTCGAGTTCGGCGTCGCTGACCTCGCGCTCTAGATTGACGCTATCCGAGATGGCAGGCCAATCGGGGGCGGGAATATCATTCACCGGTAGTATGCCGCGATCGCTAATTGACACCACTTGCGGGGGACCGCTGAAATCACTAATGGCAAACAAAATACTGTCGGATTCGGATTCTGCTTCCCAGCCCATCAGTACCGAAGCGGGAAAATCTGACTGGGGAGTCTCGATTTGCAGTCGGGCAGGAGCGCTATCTGTGGGAGGCTGCCAGACAATTGCCTGATTGAGAATGGCTTGCGAGCGAAAGAGTCCGGAAAATTCCCGCACTAACACGCGGTTATTGCGCCACTCAATCGGGAGTAAAAACAGAAAATCTAACCCGAGTTCGTCGTCGGTGCGGAAGACCGAGGCCGGAGCGTAGATGGTTTCTAACGCCTGAGTTTGGCGATCGCGCGCAAACAGCGCACTGCTGAGGCGTCCGAACCCCACCGGCGTAATTTCGTAGGTCACCCGACTGTACACTTCCCAACGGCCATCTTCCGAAACCAGCGGCTGACCGCGCAAAACCCCCACTAGTGTACAGTTGCGCTCGTACGCTTGGTCTTGAATATCCTGCAACCACAGGCGAGGGATGGGAGCTTCTTCAGGATTGATAGCTTCCGCCAAAGACGGGGGCATCGCCCACAGGCTGCCCACAGCGATGCCGCCCAAAACAGCCACCCACGCAGTTCTCGACGTCATCTTCATACCGGCAGAGTGGAACACATCACCCCTCTACTCAAGCATCCATTCCCAAATCTTCCAAGCGCAGGCGCACCGATGCACCGTGAGACGGGAGACCTTCGGCCTCTGTCAATGCCGTGATCGCCCCCGAGACCTCTTGCAAGGCGTCCGAGCTGTACTGGATGACACTGGAGTGTTTCATGAAGGTCTCTACCCCAAGAGCAGAGGCATAGCGGGCAGCTCCGCTAGTGGGCAAGGTGTGGTTAGGACCAGCAATGTAATCCCCCACAGCTTCGGGAGTATTGTGTCCCATAAAGATCGCTCCGGCATGGCGAATCCCCTCAATAACGTCCCAGGGCTCGGCCACTTCTAGTTCCAGGTGTTCGGGAGCAAACAGGTTAGACAGGGCCACCGCAACGTCCAAGTTTTCCACCACAATAATGACGCCGTAATGGGCGATCGACTTTTCGGTCAGGGTCCGACGCGGATGGTTCTCCAGTTGGTTCTGTACTTCTTTCACAACTTGCTGTGCTTGGTCGTAGTCGGTGGTCAACAAAATGGCCGCAGCCAAGGGATCGTGTTCTGCCTGAGCGAGTAAATCTGCTGCCAGGAAAGTGGGATTGGCGGTGCTATCTGCAATCACTAGCACTTCGGATGGACCCGCCAGCGAGTCAATACCGACAGTGCCGTAAACGTATTTCTTGGCGAGGGTAACGTAAATATTGCCGGGGCCAGAGATGACATCGACTTTGGGGATCGTCTCGGTACCGTAGGCCAACGCAGCGATCGCCTGGGCTCCACCCACCCGATAAATCTTGTCGATACCAGCCTCTTGAGCGGCAACCAGTACAGCGGGGCTAATACCGCTGCTTCGTCGACCAGTCCCATCTCCAATGGCCGCCGACCCCGGTGGGGTGACCATAACAATTTCTTTGACCCCTGCCACTTTGGCAGGCACGGCATTCATCAGCACGGTGCTGGGGTAGGCAGCCCGCCCTCCCGGCACGTAAAGACCGGCGCGATCGACCGCAGTATAGCGCTTGCCCAGCACAATATCGGGGTCGGAAAAAGTGACCCATCCTTTGGGGATGCGCTGGCGGTGAAAGGCTTCAATCCGCTGCTGGGCCATGCGAATAGCATCCACGAGCAGAGGGGAGACAGCCTGGTATGCGGCTTCCAGTTCTGCACCAGTCACCCGCAGAGTATAGGCAGTCAGCTCCACGCCATCGAACTCAGCAGTGTAGTCAATCAAGGCCTGGTCTTTCTTGCGCTGAACGGTTTGAACGATTTCACGCACGGTGGCTTCGCGATGTATCTGGTCGCCAGTTTGAATGCGATCGCTGATGCGTTTTAGCTCTGCCTCGGCGTCTGTGCGCTGGGTGACAATTCTCAGCATGGCGGGGTGACTCAACACGGTGGGGTGATAACACGGTGGGGTGGAGCAGGGCAGGGCCGTCAGGATGCTATCGACCGTTGCGCAGGGGCTCTCTTGGAATAGCTCTCGTGCAATAGCTTAGCCTGATTTCCCTGGTGGAATGGCGAGGCCATGGCGATCGTAGATTCTTTTTAGGGGATTTTGTGGGAGCGGGAGTTCATTATGCCTTGCCAACGTCAATGCGATAGAGAAATTAGGCATAAGCTATGCCAGATTCTAGATTTGATGCGCCTTATCTTTGGTGGATGAATAGGGGGATACGATCTCTCGTCAGCCACAACAAAGAGTTACACATGACCGCAAAACCACTGACACATTCTGGTTAAGGCTCCAATCACTCAGCAAGTGCTCGTTTCCCTTCGACAGTTGCATTCCGTCCGTTTGAAGCGGCAGTAAGTTGGCTGTTCTCTAATAAACGTTTAGGAGAAGAACTCCCAGCGAGGGTTCTAGAGCATTCGTTTTACGTGTATTAATTCAACTGAACTACTTAGCAACAATCAACTCCTTTCAAAACATTACAACCATGAATCTGCTTGTCATCCTAGTTATTGCATTTATTGCCATCACATTCTTACTAAAAAATCAGAGGAATCTGAAGCGATTATTTGCTTCTGCGCCTAAGCCGTCACCAGCCAAACGAATAGAAACAGACGAGTTTTCATTGATGAAGCCAGCTGGATTTAGCTGTCCATCTCCAAGCTCGGCCAGCCAGCTGTTTGCACTGGAATTATATTCCGATCGACGCTCAGGACTTATCCAGATTGTGGATGGGCATCAGGTGCGAGAAGAGTTCAGTTATGCGTGGGCAGTGGTCAGCGTTACCCCTGGTAATGGCTTGGAACTCTGTCGGAACGCGGCCAGAAATAGTAGCGTGCAGATTTTAGAGGAAACAGAAGAAACCACTAATGATGAGCAACAATTGACAATAGTCGCAAGAAAACAATCGAAGCTGTTCTCGATTGAATCGACCCACAAAGTAGTATTCAGCCCACAACTGGATAAAACGTACGAGCTGCGAGTTTCCCTTCTTTCGGATTACAAGTCAGAGTGGATTGAGCCAGTCGGTACCATCCTCTCTAGTTTCCAGTTGAATACTTAGTGCTGCTTCGCCCTTTACGGCTAGTACTTGTTGGTTGTACACCTGCTGAACTGCTTGACTGGTCGCCCGCACCACACTTACCACAGCTCCATAAGTTCGCTCACCAGTTCGGACGGTGCGCCGCAAACTGCTACCGTCTGCATACCTGTCTTTCATATAACGGTTGCCATTTCAGTTATGGCAACGGTTTCTAGGCATGGTCAGGGAGGGACCTAGCTGAAATGTCCGCAGCGGTATGGCCAGTGCGATAAATCTAGACTGGAGAGGGCGCAACAAACCGTTACAGTAGTAAGAATTGCTTGAGAGATTCAGTCCATGACCGATGCGGAAGCAACCTTGACCCCTGCCCCCCTATCTGTCGCGTTGGCGGGGGAAGCGATTGACAGCGGTGATGTGGCCAGATCGGATCTTGAGGCGGCGATCGCCAATAGTCCGCTAGTGGTGTTAGCTGAAACTGAGGATGTTGCTGACATACGAGTCGTAGCACAACCGAACTCTATTTTTCGTCTTTACTTCAAAGGTAGCGCTGTAGCTCTGGCCGCGTTTCGCATCCCAGTCAAAAAAGTGCGGTCGCTACAGCGTAAACTGCGCAGCATTCTGGAGCAGATTGCGGCGTTTCGGAATCTTTCAGCGATTGAGGCCCCTGAGTCTTACATCGAAGGAACGGTCAACATCGATTTCGTGCAGTTGTTGGAGCCTGCTACGCGCGGCAGCTTGAAGGAACCGGCGGCGGCACCTCTGCGCACTAATGAAGCTGGCGAATATATTTTGGGAGGTGGAAAGAATTTAGCCATCACGTTCGAGCACAACTCTCCCAATCCACTGTATTTCTACGTTGTATCCCTCGATCGTCGCCTGCAAGGTGCAGGGTTGGTCTATCCTTACAAGGAAGAATTTACCGCACGCGTTAAAGGGGACGATCCGGTGTTGCTGGTGGGGGCTGGCCCAGACTACTTGTTAGAGATGCAGGTGCCGGAAGGATACAGCGACGGGCTGGATGTATTTAAGATTTTTGTCAGTCAGTCGGCGATCGAGCCGGATATTTTCCGGTTGCCAAGTTTGGGTACGCGTAAGGATATTCCGTCAGATTACTATGGGGCTGGGGCACGTTTAGATCGCGACTTGCGTAAGGTCATGTTGGGAGAAACCGGCACGGCTCCCATCCCTCAATTTGGTACCGACCCCTGGTGGTGCACCGAACGGTTAGTTCGAGTGGTGCGCGAAGATTAGAACTCAGAGGTTTTGTAATCGCTCAGGCACAGTTACCGTATGAGTGTCTTGCGAGTCTGCGTTATGACATCGGTATCGCTGCTTACCTTCGACTGAACAGCCGTGCCAAATCGCATCCTATTGCGACTACGATGTTCACTCCTCGGTTCCAGCCCCCCCCGCTGAGACGGTCTTAACAGCGACTCTTCACAGCTCCCGCCTACATTCCGTAGGATTGGGCGGCTACCAATAGTCAAGTACGACCTGGATAACTCAAAGCTATTTGAGACAGAGAAGCGGGTGCCGGGACTCGAACCCGGTTCTCTAGCTTGGAAGGCTAGGGCACAACCCATATACCACACCCGCATAGACTCTATACAGAACAGAACTCACCACAAAAATATAAAGGCCCCACCTGACATCGTGTCGCTGGAGCACATCCTTTGGGAAACTGTTAATTCTAGAATCGGCGCACTCAAGAACGTAATTCTTGGGTGGAGACAGAAACCGAGGGGGGTCAGCTCCTGCCTCCGGATAGTCATAATAACACCAGGGACTTCGTGTGGCACGTCTTTTCGGAAAACTTTGCTGCGGGCGAGGTAACAAGCGATTCCGAACTCCCTCTTAACGGTGCCCGAACGTGATTTCCGAGTGGTTTCACTGTCGCTGAGATTGGACCTCCGAACGGGACGATTGAGGCAATGGAACGGATTGTGAAGAGGTCAGAGATACGGATTTAAAATCCTCGGCGGTGTCTAGAACAATTGCCGGACAGTCGATCGATTGGCGGCTGTCATCAAAGCAACTCAGATCCTGAATTTCAATCGCCAAGTCGGTGCAATCCGCTTCAAAGTTATGGATGGAGATGTCTTCTTCTCGAACCACTTCCAGTCCGTCATATCCCGTGAGGATGGCTTCGAAGGGAATCTCGGTAACGGATAGATCGTCGGGACCTGTCATGCGCAACCTGGCCTCGATTCGGCGCAGGGGCTGCTCTACTGCGGTGTACAGCAATGTTTTGGGGCGACAGGATTGAGATTCTGCGGTTGGGTCGGGATAGACCGAAACGGTCAGTTCCTCAGTTGCTTTGAGATGGGATTCAGGAAGACTAGCGGAATCAACAGGGCTACAAGCAACCGCTGCAGCTAGCGAAACCAACACGAAGCCCGCACTAGGGAGGTGAGTTGTCATAAAGGGTTGAGGAATGAGAATGAGTAAAACTGAGATGTCATCGTGAATGACACGCAGTCATGCAAGAAATTACTTTACTGCAACTTTACCTAATTGTATTGACCTCACACAATCTTGATGGCGATGCAGGTTTGAAGTTGTTGATGCCTGCTTGGTGGTCGATCGCGCATAGTGTTGCTGACACTGGCTGGAGTTGTTGTTGATTTAATTCAGTCTGAGACAAAGCCATTGATGAAACTCTTTTCCGAGTTGTCGAGATAACGTCAGTTCGACGGTGTTACTTGAATCTGACTTTTGCTTCGCAGCACAACGAAATCATTAGGTATTTAGTCTCTTCCTGTCTGCTCCCCTCTGGTAGAGAGAGGCTGAGTGAGAAGGGTTTGGGATGAGCGATTATCTTGCCTAAGTCAAGCCTTAAGTGGTGGTGGAGCAATCCCGCCAAGGTTGTTGATGTTTGAG
>JBCBVA010000068.1:0-20265 GCA_039817825.1 Cyanobacteria bacterium J06642_12
GTCGCTTACCCGGGTAAGCGACTCATCGCTACCACCTCTGCTCACGACTCCGATAGTTTAGACACGCTGCCAACACCCTTCTCTGGCTCTTCAGCTTGGCTTTACAAATTAGCTCTTATCGCGATTTGCCATTACAACTGGCTGTTGACATAACCTGACTTCGCTAAAGCATATATTGAACGTCAGTTCGACAGTGGGAGGGAGCCGGAGAAGCCCAGCACTACCGATGTCGTTGTGCTTTCGGGGCGAGTATCCTGCTCAAGCTGCTCTGTTAATGGATGGGGGACAGCACCAAGCGCAGCTTACACAGATAACCTCAATCTTCTGTAATAGGAGTATTTTATTAGTCAAATTGCCGAAACTGACAAGCGGATTGGTGGATTACGAGAGCCTGCTTCTGAAATCCTCGTAGCCAAATGTTTTAACCACCTTTAAGTCATTTGTCGATGAATTCCAAAGAGCGATCGCCGGTAATTTCGTGCCGTTAAAGGTCGACGTTTTCACCATCGTATAGTGGGCCATATCGTCAAACATCAGTCGTTGCCCCACCTGCAACGGAGCATCAAAGCTGTAATCCCCCATCACGTCCCCTGCCAAACAGGTGAGTCCTCCTAGGCGATAGGTAAACCGCTTTTCTCCAGCTGCCCCGGCTCCAAACACGTCAGCATGGTAAGGCATTTCCAACGTGTCGGGCATATGACACGTGGCAGAGGTATCCAGAATGGCAATGTCTATATCGGTGCGCACCACATCCAACACCTCGCACACTAAAACACCGGTCTGGAAGGCGATCGCCTCCCCTGGCTCCAAATACACTTGCACGCTGTACCGGTTTTGAAATTCCCGAATGCGATCGATTAGCGCGTCTATCTGATAGCCCCGGCGTGTAATGTGATGGCCCCCGCCAAAATTTACCCACTCCAACTGGGGTAGCCAATCTGCAAACTGAGCTTCAATAGCATCCAGTGTGCGAGATAGGGGCGGGAAGTCTTGTTCGCAGAGGGTGTGAAAGTGCAATCCGCTCAGCCCACTCAAATTCTGGCCCTCAAACCCAGACTTGGGAATGCCCAGCCGCGATCCCGGTCCGCAGGGATCGTAAATCGGGGTCGTTCCTTCCGAATGCAGGGGATTGACCCTCAGCCCGAACTTAAGCTGCGATCGCCTCTCTAAAGCGGAGTGAATCAACGGTTGAAACCGCTGCCACTGCCCAAACGAATTGAACGAAACATGGTCAGAAATGTGCAGAATGGCCTGCAAATCCTCAGCAGAATACGCTGCCGAAAACGTATGCACCTCCCCACCAAATTTCTCCGCACCCAAGCGAGCTTCGTGCAATCCGCTGGCACAGGTTCCCGCTAAGTACTGCGAAATCAGTGGAGCCAAACTGAACATTGAAAAGGCCTTCAGTGCCATCAGCACCTTGGCTCCTGATTGGGCTTGAACTCGTGCCAGTATCTCCAAATGCTGCCGAACGACTTCTTCGTCCACCACAAAACAAGGCGACGGCACGCGGGATGGATCGAATCCCCAAAAGGACTGACTGCCAATCACGTTACACTCGCTGAAACGCTGAAATAGCTGTAAGCAAGCTGAGTCTTTGGTTGAATATCAATCCCTTCGTTTACATTGGATAATAGTGCACTCCGTTCTGCAAAACCTGTGTTGCACTTATTTGAGAACAAAATCGGGCTCATCAATCACCGTCCAAGGCAGGCCGTACTGGTTCATACAATCCATAAACGGGTCGGGATCCATCTGCTCAATATTCCATACCCCTGGCTTCATCCATGTCCCCTCAGCCATTAGCTTGGCCCCGATCGCCGCCGGAACGCCGGTTGTATAGGAAATCGCCTGAGACTGCACCTCTTGGTACGCTGCTTGATGGTCGCAAACGTTATACACGTACACGGTTTTAGATTGACCGTCTTTGATGCCTCGAACGACGCAGCCAATGCAGGTTTTCCCGACCGTAAGAGGTCCAAGGGTGGACGGATCGGGAAGGAGGGCTTTCAAAAACTGAACCGGTACGATGTCCTGCCCTTGAAACGAGATCGGCTCGATCCCCGTCATCCCGACATTGCCTAACACCTCCAGATGCTTGAGGTAGTTGTCTGAAAAACTCATCCAAAACTGAGCTTTATTCAGGGTGGGGTAGTGCTTGGTGAGGGACTCCAGCTCTTCGTGATACATGCGGTAGATCCGGTAGGTTCCCACACCTTCCGGGCAGGTAAACGATTGCTGCTTCGACATGGCAGGGGTGGTGACAAACGTGCCGTTTTCCCAATGGCGACATTCTGCTGTGATTTCGCGAATGTTGATTTCAGGGTTGAAATTGGTGGCAAACGGATAGCCATGATCCCCGCCATTGACGTCAATGATGTTGAGGTCGTGAATGTCGTCGAAATAGTGCTTGGCAATATAGGCCGTAAAGACATTTGTGGCACCCGGATCGAATCCCGATCCCAACAATGCCATCAATCCCGCTTGTTTAAACCGGTCTTGGTAAGCCCATTGCCACTTGTATTCGAATTTCGCGGTGTCGAGCGGCTCGTAATTGGCGGTGTCTAAATAGTGAACGCCCGTTTCCAAACAGGCATCCATAATGGTCAAGTCTTGATAGGGCAATGCCACATTGACGATCAGTTGCGGGTTGGTATACCGAATCAACTCAACCAACTCGGGGACATTGTTTGCGTCCACCTGGGCGGTGGAGATGGGGCGATCGAGTTGAGCGGCGATCTTGCGGCACTTTTCTTCCGTGCGGCTGGCCAGCACAATCTCGGTAAATGTATCTGACAGTTGAGCGCACTTGTGGGTCACCACTTGCCCCACACCACCCGCTCCAATAATCAATACTTTGGCCATCGAGTAGAAACCAAAATCACGTGGCTAAGTATAGCCAGCCTGGCCCCGTAACAAGACACAATTTTGATGTGGCCTATGCAGGCTAGAAGATCTACACTGTCCACTCGATCCTTTACATTTCATGACACTCTCCACTGCTGACGTTGACCAGTAAGATTTGTCGCTGGTTTTGTCTAGCAGTACGTACTTTTATTGACTCAGTATATGCAGTCTCGTTCTGCCCTCAGAATTTGAGCTGGCAATTCTTTAATCAAGCCGATAACCCTTGTTCCAAGGCCAGTGGAACGGCAGCTTCTTCACTACTCACCGTTCTCGATAGTGAGGCGAGGAAGCTCATTAAGAAGCAACACTTGCATGAAATATACGCACGAACCCCAGCCAAGGAGTATCTTTTATTGCGATGAATTGGCGATCTCTCTCAGTATTCGTTCCAACCTTTTCTCTGTAATAGCTGTAGCCATAAATGTGTAGGCCCGCGTATATTCTCGGCATGAGATCGATAGGATGACTACCATATCCGTGTATCCCTGGTAATGTAAATTTTTCGTAAAGGGCATGCTCCCACTGTTGGAGTTGCGGTGTATGTCCTGATGAACGTTGTAGAGATCCAGTCGGTTGCCCCAGATATACTTGCGGTTCAGCTCGATGTTGGCTCAGTTACCAAAGGGAAAGGCTTATCTCCCGACCAGTTCAGTGGGGACAAAATCGAGATTCAAGACTTGCTTGAGTCCAATAACTTCATCATTTCTTCGAGCGACGATCCCGACTTTGCCACCCCCATTCAACTGTCGTCCGGTCGAATTCACCTTAAAAGCCGAACGACTGACATTGCCTTCCTGGACAAAAAACGGAGATTCTCCACCGACCATCTAGAATTTGCGCAAGAGCACACCGTCTTTCTGGAACTGCCAGACAACATCGAGTTCAAACCCGGCAAAACATACTCCATCAACTTTGCGGGGGCATTAAATGACGACATTCAGGATGTACAGCAGTTCAGCTACCAACCAGAAACGCTGTTCAGCGAAGCCATTCACGTATCGCAATTGGGGTTCGATCCCGACGATCCAAAAGTTGCCTTTTTATCGCTGTGGCGAGGGCAAGACGCTGAAGGGAATTCGACAGCTACCCCCGGGCATTTTTCCACCGAACCGGAGTTCTGGATTGTTGATGCAACCACAGGACAACGAGTTGACGGAGATGTTGTTCGTTCGGCTCAACTCACATCAGCGGCAGGCACTGATGAAGACATTCGTGAAGGACATCAAAACTATGCCGATACCGATGTTTACACATTAGATTTTAGTAACTTTGATACCCCCGGTAAGTACCACTTGTATGTGGATGGAGTCGGCAAATCCTTCGAGTTTGAAATTGCCGAAAACACGTGGGAGAAAGCCTTTCAAGTATCGATGAAAGGGTTGTATAACCAGCGTAGCGGTACAGCTATCGGCGGTGACTACTCAAATGTCGAATACGAGCGATCGTTTCACCCCGACGACGGTGTGCGTGTCTATGCTACAGACCAACTAACAACGACGGTGAATGGCAAGCAAGTAACTCTGGATGCCGTTCAGCTCGTTGATAGCAGTGAGGGGCTCAATCTTGGAAAAATTGGCTTTAAAGATGCATTTAAGCAATATGTCTCTCCCCTCGATCTCGACGGCAACAACAAAGTCACAGATAGCGAACTGTCACAACAACTGACAACGCTGGACAATGCTTGGGGAGGCTATAAGGATGCCGGAGACTGGGATCGTCGTGTCCAGCACCTGTTTGGAACCCGCCAGCATTTAGAGCTGCTGGAACTTTTCCCGGAGTACTTTGAAACGGTCAATCTCGGCATTCCCCAAACCAACCAGAGCTTCGCATCTGCAAGTGACATTCCAGCCCAAACCACTCCCAATGCGTTACCAGACTTGCTTGATGAATCATTGTGGAGTGTGGAGTTCTTTAAACGCTTGCAAAATGCTGATGGAGGAGTTCGAGGAGGGATTGAATCCGCAGCTCATCCCAAGACTGGCGAGACCAGTTGGGAAGAATCGCAAACGGTATTCGCCTATGCAGCCGATCCCTGGTCTAGCTATATCTATGCAGGAGTAGCGGCTCGGATGTCGAGGGTGCTCGAACCCTACGACGCAGATCTGGCTCAGGAGTATCGAGATAGTGCTATCCGAGCAATGAATTGGGCAGAAGCTGAATTTAGCCGCGATGCAAAATACGACGTTTCCAAGATTCACGATGAGAGGAATCTCGCCGCACTTGAGCTGTATCTCACCACTGAGGATACCGGTTGGCACGAGCTGTTTCTCGATACAACGGCCTTCACTCAAGCAAGTGACGCCTCCAAGCACAAGAGTCACAATCAGCAGCAGGCGGCCTATCTCTATGCACGCGCCCCCCAGCAACTCACCGATAGTTCGGTCAGACAACATGCTGAGGATGCAATTTTGCGGGCGGCAGATAATAGCCTTGCCGTTCAGAATGGCGGTAGTGTTAATGTCAACGGCTTTAACATCAAAGGTACCAGTAGTGGTACGGCATTTAAGTGGACGAAGAGCAGCAATCCCTGGGAACCTCTGAGCCCTGGCAAGTTATCCACGCCTCAAGTGGATTCACTACTACAGGCCTATGCGTTATCAGGCGACAAGAAATACATCGACGGGGCCGTGTTGGGCAGTCAGTTTTCGGCTGGAGCCAATCCGTTGAATACTGTCTTTACAACTGGGTTGGTGGATGCTGGTATCGCTCAACGGGGACCGAATAATCCGTTTGCGATCGATGCTCGATTGACCGGTCAGGACGCTCCTGCTGGAATTACGGTCTACGGGCCTCTCGATCCTCAGTTTGGGTTTGCTCACTTTCAGAGGGAATTTTATAAAGAGGACACGTACCCCTTCGAGCAACGACCGATCTACGAAAATTATTTCGATAATTATTGGAATTTCGAGCAGTCTGAATTTACTATCCACCAGACGATCGCCCCAACTGCCTATACCTGGGGATTCCTGGCCGCTAGCGACTTCGAAATTCCAACCGGAGATACCGACAAGCCAGCGTCCGGCCAAGAGATACCGACTCCAGTTCCCCCCCCTCCAGACTCTCCTACTCCATATATGCCTACCCCCCCGCCGCCCTCTGGCACCGACGGCGCTGACACCGACAGCGCTGGCGCACCCAAGCTGATTGTGTTGAGGGGAACAGGCGGTGAAGATGTCATACAGGGACGGAAAGCTAGCGAACAGATTTTCGGGCTGGGGGGCGCAGATGTGTTGCGTGGTAATGCCGGTCAGGATGAACTCAGAGGGGGGGCAGGTCGTGACACCATTCGGGGGGGGGCGGATGCCGATCGCATCTTTGGGGATAGCGATGCCGATAGTCTCAACGGCCAATCCGGTAACGATACCATCCGAGGGGGTGGCGGGAACGACCGCCTCTTGGGAGAAGTCGGCAATGATTTGCTGGAGGGGCAACAGGGCAATGACACCCTCGCTGGTGGTGATGGTGACGATCGCCTGGTGGGAGGATCGCTGAATGACGAACTGATTGGCGGCAGAGGAAACGATACGCTGGTTGGCCAAAGTGGCGACGATATGCTCAAGGGAGGAGATGACAGCGATCTGCTGTTGGGTGGTAAAGGCGTGGATGCTCTCCATGGACATGCTGGCAGCGACACCTTGAAAGGAGGGAATGGCAATGACAAACTCTTTGGCGATGCCGATGCCGATTTCATTGTTGGAGGAGCTGGTAGCGATACGTTAAACGGCGGTTCGGGAGCCGATGAATTAAATGGTGGTGCCGGCAACGATCGCGTAGTGGGGGCTGATGGCAACGATCGTTTGTTGGGAGGCACTGGTGCGGACGAATTGAATGGAGGAGTGGGGAATGACACGTTGATGGGTGGTGATGGCAGCGATCGAGTGTTAGGAGGAAGTGGTGATGATGTGGTAGACGGCCAAGAGGGAGACGATTGGTTATTTGGTGGAAGTGGCCAAGATACGTTCAGAGTCGCGCGTGGCGTCGGGCACGACTGGATTGACGACTTCAAGGATGGTCAGGATCGCATCAGCCTGAGGGGCGGGCTGCGTTTCAATCAACTATCCATTGTTCAAAGTGGACGAAATGCCGAGATCTCGGCATCTGGAGATCTGTTAGCGGTACTGAAAGGGGTCAACACCAGCGCCCTTAGTGCAGCAGACTTCAACTAGCGCTTCCCCAAAGAGGAAACTGGTCCGCTAATAGCGATCCCCCATAGCATCCTGGAGGTGAGCAATTAGTGAAGGGAGAGCCCCCTCCCTATTGAACCGAGATTTATAGCTGGAGTTGCAGTGGTGCTGAATGCATTGTGAGGACGAATTTAGCTGCGAAGTAGCCCTTACACCGTACTCGCGAGAGCGATCGGTTGGATTCAGCTAACGCTATTCGTCTAGCTTTCAGCAGATTCTTTAGGGCCTCAGCCGGGCAAGTTGACGCGCCAAGCTACAAGGAGTGTGGAGTCTTGAACTCACCAGGTGCTTATGTACGAAAAAGCGAGACCGTAACGGCCTCGCCACTAATGAAGCTATTCTTCAACGGAACAAGTTTTAGCTGATTACCACTGAATCACCTTGTTCTTAACCGCTTCCATGCACATGGCCACCCGAGGATTGGTTTCATCCTCCGCACCGTACACATCCAACTTCTCTTTCAGGCGCTGAATGCAGTTTTGGACGGTTTTCTTGCTGGTATGGATGCGATCGGCGATCGCCTGATCGGTCAGCGCTTCTTTGCACAGGAGTTGAAGGACTTCGATCTCGCGCTCGGTGAGTTTGGTCAAACCGCGTAATTCGCGAGGCATGCGCAACTCACCATTCAATGCGCTTTTTGCTCCATCCAAAAATAGGGTGCGACGCTCCATTTTATTGACTGCCGCAAAGCCCCCCTGGTGGCGGCTAATCGACCCGACTAAGGGAGTCAGCAGCAAGGGTTCGCTGGAGTAGGCCATCACGTTGAGGTTGGGGTAGGTCTCAAATACGTGACGCAATAAGTCCAATCCTGGCTCTGCCGATTGTTCGCCGCTGGACTGGCCGTAGAGCAAATCGACTACCATCAAATCTGGAGTTTCCCGTTCCAGTCGCTTCTGCGCTTCTTCTGGGGCTGTTGCCTTGGTGCAGACGGCATGTTCGTCCAATCGCTGCAGCCATTCGCAGTTGTTTTGAGCCACTTCAGGGTGGTCTTCAACAATCAAAAACTTGAGAGGAGCTTGGGCAACATCTGCCATAGGGTGAACCCGAATAACACACAGATTACGTTGCTAAGCTTAGCCGATGTATTCAGGGTGCAAAACCAGTAAGGACGCCAGATTGGTCGCTGTTTCGGGTAGTGAGCTGCTTACCCTTGAGGGGGTTGTGATTGCGGGAGATGGCGGGCCAAATTACCAGTCTGCGAGACCCGACTTGTGATTTGTCAGGCTTGCTAAGAAAGGTGTCATTAAGTTACGAATGCGTTGCAGCAAGCCTGAATGAGAGCACACCCACCATTTTTTGCTGACAGAGTACTGGGGTTCATGTCCCCAGGTGTCTATAGATAAGTGTTTGCCATCCTCCATGCTTTGACGATATTCCCACGCATCAGGGCTGCGACACCGTCCAAGATTTGAATTTCTTCAATATCGGGGTCAAGGGCGATCGCCTTATCGATCCAAGGTTGGGCCAAATTGGGATGCCAGTCGTAGAGGTGGACAAAGGCGACAAATCCTTGAGCGTAGGGGTTGTCGGTATCCAGTTCGGCGGCGGTTTCGAGGGCGGCTAGGGCGGCTTGGGAGTCCTGTTGTTGCACGCGGGCGATCGCCAACGCATACAAGTAGTCGAGATTGTCGGGGTCGTCTTTCAGTCGCGCATCGAGTGAGATGGCTGCTTGCTCTAAATAGTCTTGGGTGGGGTCGTATTGATTGATGCGTCCGATCTCAGCGAACACCGGGTCAAAATCACCCGCTCGCAATTGAGGGGCCAGGTTGCGCAGTTGAGTCACCAAATCCAGCTCGGGCGCTTCGACCGGCGAGGCATCGTCTGCAATTTCCAATTGAACGGAATCGGGCAGCTCGATCTCGTAAGTATCACCGCTGGTGCGACTGAGATAGGTGGCGGATAGAGAGTAAGTGCCAGGGTCGATATTTTCCGGTGGAAGCATGGCAGTGCGATCCATAACGCGATAGCCTTCCTCAGGTTCTGCGCTGGTACGCAGGCAGCCATCACCTATGCCCCGATCGTGTATCCACCGGCTGATTACCTCTTCCGCATCCTCTTGTTCGTCTACATTCGTCCCAGAGTCGCTGGCTTCGGGGGTGAGCTCGCCTTCTGATTCCGCATCCGCCCTCTCGCTCTCCCATGTCAGCAAAACCACGCCATTTTGCAACTCTGCACCGGGTCCCATCCATTCGTAGGTCACCGGCACGGGCTGGTCGGGAAGCACACTCTCGGGTACGGTGACTGACGCCAAACGGACGAGATCGACGGAAACATCAGAATCACGCTCCACAACTACTGGCGGCTCTGACTGTCGATACAACTTCAGCACACCTTCGTCATTGGGTAGCGTCCAGCTATCCTCCAGCTCAAACTCCCCTCCCTCTTCCACAATCCGTTTGATGTCTGCCTGAGTATCCGGCACCGAACCAGGATTACCCGTTTTCGTCAAAAACCAATCCAGCGATCGCGCATCCTGCTCCAAATCTGCCGCTCGCGTCCCCACCTGACGACCGTACACCCGCCAATCCCGCAACGCGCCGTAATAGTTGATGTTGTGCTGATTAATCGATGGTGTAGATGGCAACACCCCCACCGTGGATTGCTGATACGGTGCAGCTTCCACAGTTTTATCAACCACCTGCTGATGCGGCCATTCCTGTCCCGTATACGGCTGATACGACCATCCCAACCCAATGCCTGGATTAATCCCTAACGGCACCAAATTGAAAATCGCCAGAAACCCACCCGCGATCGCCGTCGCCCAGCGCACATTCCGCCCCCATCCCTTTTGCCCCAACGCCACCAGCCCAGCAGCCAACACCACCGCCAACACCGGCACCAACGGCAAAATATAACGAGCATCCTTATTCACATTCAGGGACGACAGCAGATATCCCCCGATAAAAAATAATCCCAACCAGCGAGCTTCCCTCCAGCCAATTCGCGTATCGGTCAGCACCCGCTCCACCGATCGCCCCGTGACAAACCGACCCACCGCGTAAGCCAGTAATCCGGCGATTGGCACTGCCAACAATGGCCACGACACAAACCGGGGCAAGTGCGTGAAATAGAACGTCCAGGCCGCCAATGTATTTAGTGGTGGGTCTCCTTCAATCGCCGCCGCATCAATCGTGGCTCGCTTCCCCGCCGTCAGCATCAACAACCAGTTGGCTCGATACCACGGCCCCCACACCACCAACGACACGCCGAACGCTGCCATCAACTGAGCCAACCGCCCCCAATGTTGCTTCACCAGCGCCACCCCCGTCATCCATGCAATAGGGACGGCGAGGAAAAACAACGCTGGTTGTTTGGTTAGAAACGCTAGACCGAGGGAGAAACCGAAGGCGATCGCGCTCAACCACTCCATCACCCACGCCATCACAGAACGTTTCGTCGGCTGGGGGAGGGGGGATTTAGCGGCAAGAGACGATTGAGAAGACAGGGAAGAGCCCGAGGAATCCGACTGAACCGGCTGATAAGGGCGAGATTTGCTCAGACGAACTTGACGCTCTCGCGTGGCCTTTAAGACCGGATCGGTAGATCGCCACAACGTTAGTGCAGCAAAACTAGCTGTCACCATCGCCGCTAGCGGATAATCGAGCAAAAACTCCAGCCGAAATCGATATAGCCCTGGCAGCAGCACAATCAACCCCGCCGCCCACAACCCAATTTGGGAGGTACAGACTAGCGCCCCAATTGCGTAAGTGGAGACCAGCAAGACCAGGGAAAAGATTGACAGTACCAACACCGCTGCATCCGGCCCTTTGCCCACCACCATCTGCACCAAGGCCGCAGAAATATACGTCAATGGCGGAATTTTAGAGCGCAATTGCCAGAACTGCCTCCACCAGTCACCTGAGGCCCATTGAGGATTTTGCAGGCTACGCAAGTACGTCAGCGATCCGTTTAAATAGTCCGCTTGATCCCAAGCAGGAACCGAGCGATCGGCCAGAAACCACAGCCGATCGGCGATCGCCACTGCTCCCCACAACAGCAGCAAGGTAACCAGCACTCGCCCCAGCGAGATACCGGGTTGCGGATACTTCACAATGTTGCTCCCCAGACAGGAATGAACGGATGGAAGCCCCCTAAGGGCTGATTCAGCAAGAAGCGTTCGACCATCGGCGATCGATTACAAGCGCCTCAAGGCACGGATTTAATCTTAGTCAGCAGCGATTTAGACTGCACGAAATACTGGTAATTTCACGGATGTAAGCCGGAGTAGTAGGATTGAACTTTGTGTGCTTGGCGGCAATGAATCGTCTTAAATCCCTACTAAAAGCCGTAAAGCCCTACCTGCGCTGGGTCATTCTGGCCGCGACTCTGGCATTTTTGGGTCACGCTCTTGCCAGACACTGGCGGGAAGTTGTTGAGGTGTCGATCTCGCCACAGGGATGGGGACTTATCGTCCTCGCAACCGTCGTCACCCTGCTGTCCCATGTGTGGTCGGGGTGGGTTTGGACCTGGATCTTGCGCGAGTTTAAGTGCTCGGTTCCCCCGATCTGGACCATCCGGGTCTACCTGAAAACCAACATTGCAAAATACTTGCCCGGCAACGTCTGGCACTTTTTTGGGCGAGTACGGGCAGTGAACTCGGTAGGAGTGGCTTGGCCGATCGCCGCTCTCAGCGTCCTGATCGAACCCTTACTCGACATCGCCGCCGCTCTCCTGATTGCTATCTCCCTCGGTGCTCTAGCACGTCCGGCCCTTCAATTGATTGCCCTGGCGATCGTGCTGGCCGTCCTTCATCCCAAACTACTAAACCCCGGCATCCACAAGCTGAGTAAGCTGAAATTTAAGTCCGGCGAAGTCACTCCAGAATCGGTAGACGCCACAGTTATTTCCCGATATCCGCTGATCCCCCTGATTGGCGAAGTTACCTTTTTCCTACTCAGAAGTGCGGGTTTCCTCCTGATTGTTTTCGCTCTTGGCCCTCTGGAGTGGCAACAGCTTCCTTTATTAATGAGTAGTTTTAGTGTGGCGTATTTCCTTGGCTTGGTCGTTCCAGGCGCTCCAGGGGGACTCGGCGTATTTGAAGCAACCTTGGTTGCGCTCCTAGAGTCACATTTTGCACCTGGACTACTGTTACGCTCGGTCGCAATTTATCGTTTGGTAAGCATTATTGCGGAAGCAACGGGTGCCGGCCTGGCTTACCTCCAACTGCCCCCTTCATTTCGTCGAGAGTTCCGATGACCTCACCAACCGCTATCTCCTCCAACACGATCGCCAGAACCGCTCCCCGGATTGACCTGTCTGTGGTCACCCCCATCTACAATGAAGTAGAGAGTATTCCACGGCTGATCGACGCGATCGCCAACGCCGTTGCTCCCATTGGGCTCAACTACGAAATCATATGCGTGGATGACGGTTCCACCGATGGGTCTGTCCAACTACTCAAAGACTTGGCCAGATCGAGACGAGACTTGTGCGTCGTGCTGTTGCGCCGCAACTACGGCCAAACCCCTGCAATGGCAGCCGGATTCCACCAGGCGCGTGGTCGAGTCATCGTCACCATGGATGGAGATCTACAAAATGACCCTCGGGACATCCCCATGCTGCTCTCGAAGCTGAACGAGGGCTTCGACTTGGTTAGCGGCTGGCGCAAAAACCGCAAAGACGCCGCCCTTACCCGCACCCTACCCTCCAAAATTGCCAACGCTCTGATTGGCCGCATCACCGGAGTCAGATTGCACGACTACGGCTGCTCCCTCAAAGCCTATCGCTCCGAGCTGGTGGCCGACATGAATCTCTACGGAGAATTGCATCGCTTCCTACCAGCACTGGCCTATATCGAAGGGGCTCGCATTACCGAAGTACCGGTTAACCACCACGCCCGCCAGTTTGGTCAAAGCAAATACGGTCTAGGCCGCACGTTCCGCGTGTTGATGGATCTGTTCACGATTTTCTTCATCAAGACCTTCCTGACTCGCCCCATGCACGTGTTTGGGGGGGCTGGAATCTGCTCTCTGTTGCTGGGCTCGGGGATGGGGTTGTACCTGACCATTTTGAAGCTATTTCTGGGGCAAGACATCGGCAGCCGTCCGCTGCTTGTGCTGACGATTGTGCTGCTGTTAGGTGGTATTCAGCTGTTTAGCTTTGGCCTATTGGCTGAGCTGCAAATGCGCACCTATCACGAATCTCAAAACCGGCCGATCTACCGAGTCCGAGAAGTGGTCTCTCCGGCAATCGCCAGCGTGCCCTATCGCAGCTAGGAAATTCTATTGAAAGACCTCTCAGCATAGTTGGCGGGCCAGAAAAACCAGTGTTACCTCAAGTCTGTCCGTTGGCCCCGTCTTTCCCCCTGTTCAACCTGAGTTCGATGGCCCGTATCCCCAGCCTCTCTCCCGTTGTGGGAGAAGGACGCGAGAGGCATTAAACCCTGATTCTGTCGTTGTGCTGTGGGGCTACTATCCTTTTAAAATAGCCCTGTCGAGCTGATGTCGATCTCAAACCACAGCGTACGGTTTGCTGGATAAAGATTACATCTGCGACGGCTTCCCCTTGCGGCATGTCCTTCGTTTTAGGGGGTAATGCTTGCCTATACTCCTGTTTCAGGATTGCCTATAAATGCAGAAATTGCATTTATTTTATGGAAAATTTGAATTCAAGTAGGGCCATAGGAAGCTTGAAAATATAGTGAGATGTACACTGTGATACAAAATAAATCCTCCCATAGCAACTAGTGTATGGAGAATTCATTAGCAATCGAGGTTTCACCGGTTTCCTGTCTTGTTCTTGCGACGACAGGTTTGTGAGTGCCGGCTCCTAGAGTGCTAAATGGGGGTTTTGATTGAAGGCAGCTCGTCTCAAAATCGATCACCCGTGCTGATCCTGTATCAACGGTTTAATCATGTTGATGTCGATGGAGCGATCGCCCGTCGTCATCCCATAGTTCCCCCAGCGATCGAGCATCAACCCTATCGAGTGTGATGACTATGTCTCCCATAGATACGCTGGCCCCTACTGAGCGTCCGCTGGTTTCTGTATTCAAAGAAATGGCGGGCAATCAGTACCCTCCCACAGTGGATACCTACGATCGCGGCAAGACCATTTTCTTTCCAGGAGATCCAGCCGAGCGGGTCTACTTCCTGCAAAAAGGAGCCGTTAAGCTATCGCGAGTGTACGAATCGGGAGAGGAGATCACAGTAGCCCTGCTGCGGGAGAACAGTATTTTCGGCGTCCTCTCGCTCATCACCGGTCAAAATTCCGATCGCTTCTACCACTCTGTTGCATTCACCTCTGTCGAGCTGCTGTCGCTCCCGATCGAGCAAGTTCAAACAGCTCTAGAAAATAATGGCGAACTCGCGATGCTCTTGCTCAAGGGACTGTCCTCTCGCATCTTGGAAACAGAGATGATGATCGAGACCCTTGCTCACCGAGACATGGGCTCCCGCTTAGTCAGCTTCTTGCTTATACTCTGTCGCGACTTTGGTTTACCCAGCCCGGACGGCGTCACCATCGACCTGCGCTTATCTCACCAGGAAATTGCCGAGGCGATTGGCTCCACCCGCGTGACTATCACTCGCTTGCTGGGGGACCTGCGCAAGAACGAATACATTTCCATTCATAAGAAAAAGATCACCGTTCACGATCCCATCCAACTTGGCCGCCAATTCGCGTGATTGTTCTAACTCGCGCAATGACTTGTTCAACGGAGCGGAGCCATCCCAAATACTCTACGGGTCGCTCCAATTTGCGTGACTGCGACCCGGCTCATCCAGCAGTTCTGCTCCATATCCGAAGTTAGGTGAACTGCTGAGTTGCGTTGCGGACAAACGTTAGGCAAGCCCCAGCCAAGCCATCACGCCCTGGCCAGTGGCAGCTTCAATCAAGATGGCCAGAATAAATCCGATCATGGCGGCACGACCGTTCAGACGCTCGCAATATTCGTTAAAGCCGAACTTGGGCTCAGTGAAGTTGGGGTTAGACATTAAAAACCTCTCGATGGCGAAAGAATGGAGAATACATTGATTTTACAAAAGTTTACGCAATCGGCTTTCTAGGCGGAATGGGATGACCCGAAGATCGCACTGATCGCGCGGTAGTTACGATTAGATGCCCGCAGATGGCGATCCGATTGATGGCAAGTAGTTGACGAGTGCCCTTCGATTGGCTGCCACATCCTAGAAACATGATGGCATCCTTCAGCATCAGCCTCGCGAATATCTCGTGGACAACTACTCACCTGCGGGCTTACAGCAATGCAATCGTCGGTTGAGATCTCCCTTTAAAAGGACGCTGCAATGGCTTCAACAGCTTGAGCCAGTTCTTTTTGAGCGTTAACCAATCGCTTTTCGCTGTAGTTTTCTGCAGCCTCATCCATAACGTTCAAGTTGGCAGATACCGCTTCAATTTCGTCTTCCAGAGACGCTTGCATGGATTTGGGCAGTTTCTGAGAGATAAAGAACAGTTGACGACGAACCTGACCCATGGGGCCGTGGATAAAAGAGCGAATTTCCAGCCATTCTCGCCCTTCAACGTATTCCTGCAGGGTTTCCACCTGAGATTGCAGCTTGGTGACTTGGGACGGAACTTCTGCATTGGCGGCCACTTGCAAGCCAGTCCACAAAGTGATGCAGAGCATGGTGGCGATCGCCAAGCGGCGCAGTTGAGTCGTGAAAATGCGGGTCATAGTTCGAACAAAGACGGTTAGATTCCGACCAATATTATTCCGTGAAACGGGTCGCTTATTGGAGACATATCCGCTACAAATCCAGACTTTTTGGGCCACACGCTCGAAAAACATCACTCGGTTGGCGGAGAAGTGACGCCCGCCCGGAGAGCGTTCGGATGTCAATCGGAAATATTACCGTTCCACAAATGTAGTGCAGCAAGCCCACTCGTTCTCCAAACAGCCATCTCATTGCCGCTCGGCTCTATAGCGATCGGCAATCCGCTTTTCCTCACAAATCGTGGCTGTCTGCTGTCTTTCCACTCTGGCTCCTACAGCGGATTAGCTATACGGTTTTGCCCACTCTGAGATTCTGCTTGACGGCGACAGCGGTCGTACAGACCGCAATAGATTCGTACGAGTCGGTACAGGCCCAGCATGGCGGAATACTGTTAAAAAGGATGCAACTTATAAAGATGCAGAACACTACAGCTAATACTCTTATCCGTAGCGACCTCCGATCGATCTAGATCCGCCGCCAGCCAACCCTTGGCCACCAGGGAGACAGAACTTGCAATCAGTACTCATCCTCGCCCATCTCGATCTTGCCCCGCAACTAACAAGCCTGTTGGAGTCCCCCCCCAACTTCAGCTCCGCTATTGCGGGCTTGGCGATCGCCTGCACCCTTGGGGCCGCTCACGCTCTGTCTCCCGGTCACGGTAAAACCCTAGTCAGTGCCTACTTAATCGGTACGAAAGGCACTCCGCAGCAAGCGATCTTGCTTGGTCTGACCACATCGATTTCTCACACTCTTGCCATCTATACCCTGGGTCTAATTGCCCTATTTGCCTCCCAATATCTCCTGCCCGAACAGCTTTATCCGTACCTGAGCGTGGCTAGCGGCCTTGCCATCTGTATTGTCGGCATCCGACTTCTGTTCAACCGCCTTCATCCCCCACAACCGGATCGATCTCTACATCACTCCCATACCCATCACACCTGCAGCAGTTGCCATGATGCTGCCGACCATTCCCCCGCAGATTGGTCATCCTTAATTGCATTGGGTATCTCCAGCGGCCTTACCCCCTGCCCTTCAGCTCTGGTGCTTTTGCTCAGTGCTGTTGCGATTCACCGCATTCCCTTTGGATTGGTGCTAGTGGGTGGATTCAGTTTTGGGTTAGCCTTTGTCCTGACTGGGCTGGGATTATTAGCGGTCTATGCCAGTCAGTGGCTCGATCGATTTCCAGGAACCAGCCGTTGGGTTAAGCAACTGCCGCTCGTAAGCGCCATGTTTACCATCTGCATTGGGGTTGGCTTCTTAACCTATTCGGTCTACGGCATGGTGTCGTAGCAGCAGGCACTCCCAGAGCATCCAGATTACGAATCCGAATTAGATAGCGTGCATAAGAGCGAGTCCATCAGATGGTGGCGGCGCACTAACCGGTAGTGCCATTGATGGAGCTGCTGCGCGATCGGTCGGTCGGGATCGATGCAGTCGTTATTGACGTACATCCTGAGTCGAGCCCCAAACATGGCATATCGAGAGGCAAAGGAGTACGACTGAATATCTGATTTCAAAAGTGGGAGCGATCGCACATCAAATCCTGGCTGAAGTTGCAGTCAGCACCACACCACACCCCCATCAGCCTGCCCATACCCCCACAAAATTCAACACTCGCTCACCCGAGAAAGGGGCCAACGATCGTGCCGTATGGCTGGAAGCATTTTAGATCGCATCGAGGCATTCAATCTCACACCAGTCTCAGCCAACAGCGCACGTCTTCCAAAAAGTCAGACTGGGTACAAACAATCTAGCTTAAGTGTTCGATACTTTTGTCCGTCCTATCTCGGTGACTCCATGAATTCAAGAGACTTTAGACTGAATAACGCAATAAACGAGTAGCCTCAGTTGCCTTAACAAACCCTGACAAACGCCCCCGCTTGCGGGGGCGTCGGCAGCATGCTCACCACTCAACTGCCGATCGAACATCGCCTAAGCCAACAACGTAGACAGCACACTGCCAACCTGGCTGGTAATAATGTGGGTAAAAGGCATCGAATCAACCCCCATTGCGAAGCACAGAACCATCAAGTAGTAGAGAGAATACTTAAACAGCGATCGCGCCAACTCGCGGTTTTCCGGGTCGCGCAACAGGTACCAGTTTTTGCGAATAAACAGCTCACCTAGCACAAACGCACAGGCGGCATACACCCACCCCAACTGATGGAGTGGAAATACCAATAAAAACGTAGCCGGGACGGTCAGCAAGGTATAGATCATCATCTGCTGCACCGTCGCTTTGTCCCCCACGACTACTGGCATCATTGGTACCTTAACCAGTGCGTATTCATCGCGCATCATCAGCGCCAGAGCCCAAAAATGAGGGGGGGTCCACAGCAGCACGACCGCAAACAACACCCAAGCCCCCCAATCCAAACTGCCGGTAACCGCAGCCCAACCAACCAGAGGAGGAATCGCCCCCGCTGCTCCACCAATCACGATGTTCTGGGTACTGGTGCGCTTCAGCCACACGGTGTAGATTGCTACGTACACGGCAATTCCCGACATCGCCAACAAGGCAGCCAATAGATTGGCATAGGCAGCAAGCAATGTGAACGAGGCGATCGCCAAAACACAAGCAAACAGCAGTGCATCTCGAGGGCTAACTCGTCCGGAGGGTAAAGGACGGTGGCGGGTTCGTTCCATGTCGAAGTCAATATCGCGGTCGTACCAGCAGTTAATGGTATTAGCCGCCCCAGAGGCTAGTGCCCCACCCAGCAAGGTGACAACCATCAACCACGGATCGAACGGTTGTCCCTTGGCCGCCACCCACATGCCACCAGCAGTAGTGATCAGCAGCAGCACGATAATGCGAGGCTTGGTGAGCTGGTAGTAACTGCCCAAGACCTGACCGAGAGTGCGGTTAATTCGCCCAGATCCCGCAATAGTAGTGTCAAACATAAGATTCAAATGCCTAATAGATTGAGAACGCGAACGGAACAGCGTTCAGGACTTAGACAGTGGTTGCAGAGGCTCGTTCAGCCCGTTCTAATTCGGTGCGGTCTTGTTCTCCAGATGCTCCAGAAGTCTGGAGTCGCAGCCGCCAAGCCAGGAGGGTGAAACACAGCAGCGTTCCCAGCAGAGCGGCACCAATGGCTTGGTGAGTAACAGTGAGCGGTTCCACTTGTAAGTGCAAGCGATACGTGGCAGTACCTACAGCCAACTGCGCGATCAGAAGAAGTGTTGCTAGATAAGAGAGTCGTCGCAAGCCAGCCGTTTTCGTAGGGGCAATCCAGGTGGCGATTGCAACAGAAAGGGTGGCCGTTGCAGCAGGCAGAATACCGAGCAGGTGAGCATTCATCACTCCGCATAGCTCGGATTCACCAAAGCACAGATGCAGTGCCCATTGGGAGGCAACCAATGCCCCCAAAATGCTTTGGCCGTAAATGGCTACAGTTGCGATCGTCCCAACCCAAGGCAGATAAGCAGGAATCGCACTATCTCCGGCCTTCACAAGCTCCGAAGATTGGCGGTCTTGAGTGCCATCAACAGATTTAGAGCTACTAGATGAGGAAACAGACAGCCTCGTCAGCCCTATGCCAATCGACAGCAGCAGGCTGAAAAACAATAAACCCGTTCCCAAGTGAGCGGTGACAATATCGAATCGCAGTAGCTCAGTTACCGTTAGACCGCCCAAAATCCCTTGGAATACCACGAGCCCCAAAGCGCCAAGCGCAGCCCAAGGCAACCAAACAGGAAGGTGCTTCCTCAATCCCCAACTGCTGCCTACCAACGCAATAGCTCCTACCCCTACGCTGGTAGCAATGACGCGGTGAAACCATTCCAGGAATACCTGAAGCGTCATGCGATCTCGCGGGATCACTTCGCCAAAACACAGGGGCCAATCAGGACAGGACAACCCAGCGTTCATCACTCGGGTGGCACTTCCTAGAGCCATCAAGAAAAATGTAATTCCTGCGAGTGCAAACACGTACAGCCGAAACCGAGCCACGATCGCTGGCTTCACATTGATACTGGTCTCACCAGTTGGAGAGCCTTCGTTTGGCGGGAAATAGGTGTTCTGCATAGAGCGTGCAATTGAGGGCAACAGCCAGGCAGGACGCGGGGTGGATTCGCCAATGCACTCCCGAACAGATGGAGTAGGAGTACATCGTTACCACAAGCGCTTTGCCTCTACGATCACTGTAGAAACAGTCTCAATTTATGTGCTGAGCTTTAATGTTTTCTTCGATATGTGTGCAAAATTAAATTGCTTGTGAACATATATGTCACTTCTTGTGTCTTCTCCCAGTTGGACGGGCGATCTCGTCAATGCAATCACCTCACAGGTAGCACTACTGTGGCTTGTTCGTTTCTCTGGCTTTGGTGGTGAATGTGGAAGAACGCTTTCGTTTAGATTATGGATGAATGACTTAAGCGTTGAAAAACTGTTCGCCGCAAAGAAAAACAGCTCTCTACGGGAATTAACACGCCATATTTAACGAAGCAAGCCAGGATCTTAGAAGAAATGCGGCGATCGGCAATCTGTGGAGGAAGGT
>JBCBVA010000069.1:0-20234 GCA_039817825.1 Cyanobacteria bacterium J06642_12
TTGGGGAGGTGGCACTAGATGGGGACTCGCTCATCGCAGCAGATGTTGCTTGAGAGATGGCCTGCTTTTTAAGAGAAATGAGGTAAACGTTCAGCAGCAGGAGAAGGGCAAACCCGGCCAGCAACACGTACTCGGGCACTAGATCGCTGGCAATAAATACCCCTAGCTGACCGGCGATCGCTGCCGGAACTCCCAGTGCCAGAACGTTTCGCAGGTGCAGGGCTCCAGCATGCCAATTGCGCACGCTACCCGATGTCGCCGTCAACAAGATCGCCAAATTGCTTGTTGCTGTGGCTTGCAGACCTTCAACTCCAGTCGCCACCAACAGGGGAACAACCAGCGTGCCCCCCCCAATCCCCAGCAATCCCGCCACCACTCCAGCAACAACCCCACCGCCTACCAAGACTGCGATTGAACCAATCGAAACCATATCCATCACCCTCGTCGTTACGTGCGGTTTGTCAGGCTGGCTTCAATCGATCTCATCACCTTGCAAACACCATTCAGCCTGCCTTTGTTGTTGTGCTGGCGGAGACTATTGTGTGGGCAACAGTATCATGCCGTCTCCAAACGAATAAAAACGATAGCCAGTGGCCAAGCATTCGTCATACAGCGCTAAGAGGCGAGAGCGACCGATCGCCGCGCTAATCATCATCAGCAATGTTGATTTGGGCAAGTGAAAATTGGTGATCAATCCATCTAATACCCGCCAGTCGTAGCCCGGATAGATGAATAAGTGACTTTTGCCGCACAAGGGCTCTAGCTGTCCCGCTTGGGCGGCGGTTTCTAGAGATCGGGCTACGGTGGTTCCGACGGCGATAATTCGCCCCCCTGCCGCTCGAGTTGCGGCAATTTTTTCAACCGTAGGGCTGGGGACATCGATCCACTCTCCGTGCATCTGGTGTTCCAGGATAGTGTCCGCTTCCACCGGACGAAACGTTCCCAAGCCTACGTGCAGGGTCACGGTTGTTGTGGCGACGCCGCGATCTCTCAACTGCTGTAGGAGTTCGGGGGTAAAGTGCAGCCCCGCCGTGGGTGCTGCTATGGCTCCGGGCTCGGTGGCATAGACCGTTTGATATTGCTCGTCATCCGCCAGCCGCTCTTTAACGTACGGGGGAAAGGGAATCACCCCAGCCCGGTCGATGGTGGAAAAAAATGTTTCCCCTTCCGTCCACCGAAATTTGAGCAGCCGTCCACCGGTTTCGGGATGTTTGGCGATCGCGGTGGCTTGCAAGCCCGCCTCAAACTGAAGTTGAGTCCCGACTGGAATTCTGCGTCCTGGTTTCACTAGTGCCAGCCACGTATCGCCATCTACTTGCTCCAGCAATAGAGCTTCTACGCTGCCACCAGTCGCCTTACGGCCCAACAACCGAGCGGGAATCACTTTGGTGTTGTTCAGGACGAGTAAGTCACCCGGTTTCAAGACATCGGGCAAGTCCGTAAAGTGCTGGTGAGCCTGTCCGGTTTCCTTGACAACCAGCATGCGAGCCCGATCTCGAGGTGCTACGGGGTGTTGGGCAATGGCCTCCGGAGGTAACTCGTAATCGTAAGACTGCGTCAGTAAATCTGCGGGAGTTTGCGGTTGGGGAGAAAAAGGCATGCGATCGAGACGACAGAGAACGGTACGGCCTGAAGATATCTTAGGCACTAAGCGGGTAGATTGAGGGAAGTTTGCTGGCCGCGTTCTTGGCAGTCAAACTTTGAGGCACAAGTTGTGTCGCTTTCCTTCATTGGGCAGGCCAACACTGTTCTGGTGCATAGATAGCTTTGTTCGTAAGTGACTATGTACATCAGTAGTTTGGTTGGTCAAGCCGATCTATTTACCTGCTAGTTTTTGTATCGATGCAATGGTTTGCACAGGCGCATTTTTTGCACAGCAGCAATTCTTTGAACTGCAGCAGTTTTCAGAACAATAGCAACAGTGTGAGTGAGCAATGACTGGTTCGCGCATAAGATTTGCCCAGATTTCGGACATGCATCTGATGCAACCGGGAGGATGCCGGTGCAAGTGGATGCCGGGGGAACCCGAGGAGTTGTTACAGCAGGCGATCGCGCAAATCCAGGAGATACCCAACCTGGATTTTGTTGTGTTTACCGGAGATTTGGTGGATGAAGCAGACTGCACCAGTTTCCAGCGTCTGGATACCATCGTGCGTCAGTTGTCGGTGCCGTACTTTTTCAGCGTCGGCAATCACGATATTGATGAAATTGACGGTGTGGTGCCGCCGGGCAAGGTTGGGCGAGCGCAGTTTATCGAGTGGTGCCGCACGCATTTTTGGCTGGATGCTGCCAATACGGGGTTTGCCGATTTTGTGGTGTCTCCCCTCCCCAACTTGAAGCTGATTTGCATGGATGCCAGTCTCGGCCTCTGCCCGGAACCTCAGGGCATCATCCGTCCGGAACAGTTGGAATGGTTGGCCCACCAGTTAGAGCTGTATGCCGACGAGATGGCGATCGTAGCCATTCATCAACCGCCACTAGCATCTGTCCTGTTTCGGCATCATCGGATACTGCCGGAGCACTCTCGCCAGTTGTGCCAAGTACTGGCACAACACCGATATATTGCTGCCGTTCTCAGCGGTCACTTGCATACGCCCAAGCGCTACCGCCGAGGCAACACGGCGTTTTTGACGGCTCCCCCCTTGGTTGGCCCGGTGGCTGCATTCCGCACTATCGAGTTAGAAGCCCCCATCTCCTCCGCTCCCGATCGCCAGTGGGGCACGCTCAAATATGACTGGCATCCCGTGCGCTTACCGGGGGCCGATCCGAAGTTGATGTGGAAGGCAATTGCCAGAGGGCGTGCGATCGATCGCTCCGGTCAGATGAAGATTGCAGTTCCAGCCAACTGGGGCGAGGTTCAGGAACTATACGCTCCTGTGATTGCGTAAGTGGCTGCTGAGGCTGGTCTGGGGCAATCAAAGCCTCGAACGGCAAGCGCTTACGACCCAAAGATGTATTTCAGCCGTATTTCGATGTTGCTCTCTCCATTTACTGCCACTGCAGCGTCTTCAAATTTGGGCGGGCGCATAGAAATGCGGGGATTGCGAGAAAATCCAAACCCCTCGCGCGGAATCCCCAGCATGTTGACGTTGAGGGTACCGTCGCCATTGGCATCGTGAAAAACAGCTACAGCATAGTCCCCCGCGACCGGAAGGTCGAAGGTAATGGCAGGAGTGGTTTCTTCTAGCTCCACGCATTGTGTTGCCACTGCCCGCTCGCCCCCGGTGGGAAATCCCGCTTCGCTGTCGAATAAACTCAAGCAGATTTGTCCCTCTTGAGTCCTAAACCCATTGACTGTGACTGTTAATTGATTTTTGGGCTGAGTCGGGAATTCATCTGGGATGGCAGTGCTGCCCGCGATCGCCAGCCAGACAAAAGGTAATGACAGATAAAGCACAGATAAATGTCTTGAAGAAAGGGCAAACGGAACCAGCCTCAGCCAGCGTTTAAGGTCTCACCACGAATTTGATGCAATTTAGAATAAAGGTTGGGGGACGCAGGGTGTGCAGCGGCGGAAACAGGATGCTCGCCAATTCGTTGGTGCTGATTACGATCAAACATATTAGAAATTGCTGAGAAACCTCTGGATCTAAACCTAAAGGACATTGCTATAAAACGCATTCTCGTTTGCTGAGGAACAAGGCCGATGCCAATCTGTGCTCCACCAGCTCGACCCAACTTGCTGCGGCCCAAACCACCGCTCTAGCGACGCGACAAAAGGGGGCGATTGTGCCTCAGACTGTTCTAAGCCAGACATAGAGGGCACCTGCCCCTATTTCCCTTCCCGATGTAGGAGAGGTGTGAAGATAAGGAGGAGCACACTTGCCTTAGTCGACACCGGTCCCTTCGCCACTCGTCTCGATATGGGGTCGATATCCCAACGGTTTGGCCCCCACAGTCGTACCTCCGTGGAGCATCGCTTGCAATTCTGGTCCGAAGAACGAATAGGGAAATGGCCGTTCGGGGTCGCTCGCTGTGTCCAATCGCTGACGCAACTCCGGAGGTAGCTCGAAGTCCAACGCTTGCAGGTTATCGGCTAATTGGTGGGGTTTGGATGCACCAATCAATACCGAGGCAATTCCCGGACGGTGGGCCACCCAATTAACCGCCACCTGAGCCATACTGCGACCCACTTCGTTGGCTACGGCTTCCAATTCCGCCACGATCGCCCAATTCCGATCGCTAAATTTCTCAAAGGCCGGATTACCGATATCTTTGACCGTTTCCAGTCGTCCTTCCCCCGTGCCGCCCCCTTTGCTGGGTCGATACTTTCCACTCAACAAACCGCTCGCTAACGGACTCCACACCATAATTCCCATGCCTTGCTCCGTCCCGAGCGGAACGAATTCGTGCTCGATGTTGCGTTCTGCCAGCGAATATTCCAATTGCAACGTAGAGAGAGGCTCGTATCCTCGGAATTGGGCAATGGTTTGGGCGCGGGACGCATACCAAGCGGGCACATCGGACAGACCGATATAGCGAACCTTGCCAGAGCGAACCAAGTCATCGAGGGTACGCATCACTTCCTCGGCAGGAGTCACCCGGTCCCAGGTATGCAGGATGTAGAGGTCGATGTAGTCGGTCCCCAACCGTGTCAGCGACCCTTCCACCGCCCGCAGAATGTTCTTGCGACCGTTACCGCCGGCATTTGGATTTCCGGGCTCGGCGTTGTACGAAAACTTAGTGGCAATGGCAATCCGATCGCGCAGCTTACGTTCGGCAATAAATTCCCCCAACCAAGTTTCGCTGGTGCCATTGGTGTAGAGGTCGGCAGTGTCGATCAGGTCGCCACCGGCATCAACGTACATATCGAATAGCGCTTTTGCCGTCTCGTGATCGGCTCCCCACCCCCATTCAGTACCGAATGTCATGGTGCCCAACGCTAGTTGGCTGACCCGTAAGCCACTGTTGCCCAGGGTGTAATAGCGATTCAAAGACATAATGCAGCTCCGGCAATTGAGGGAAACAGAGAAGTCGAGCTGTCCGCTTGACCCATCCCTATCCTGTCGAGATGGCTAGCGGATTCAAAGTGTCATTCTTGGTTGTTTGTGTCTCATTCTTGGGAGGGTGTAATCCTGACTGAATTGCGGAAGTGAACGCACAATGAGAGCAGGACTTATGACAACGGGCTAACCCATTCCAGCTAATGTTTTTCGCGTTCGCAGGTGTCCCATGCGCATCCCGCTAGAACTCTACCGAGACGAGCTTGTACCGGGAGTCACTGACGGGCATGCTGCCACAACCACCTATATCCGCAGCACTGCTGAGGGTGGAGACAGCCGAGCCACTGTTGGTGAGTTAATGGTGGGATTTGTCTTGGCTCCGGTTCTGCAGCACGAGACACGACTGGGCTGCGATCGCTGGTGGGAACTCCCCCTAGATGCCGGAACCGCATGGGTATTGCCTACCGGGCTGGAGTTTCAGTGTCGCTGGGATGGGCCGTCGGATTTTTTGAACGTTCACCTGCCAGCCGATCTCGTCAATTCTGTCGCTAATGGAAGACAGGGGGACTCTGGTGGTGAGATGGCGATCGTCCCGCGTCATGGCTTGACTGACCCCACATTGGTGCAGCTTCTGCTCAATATTCACTCTGCTGGGACTGCTAACGATGATACGGCAGCGATCTACAGAGATACTCTGACGCAAGCGCTTGCCGCCCATGTGGTTAGACAGTACGGTGCGCTCAACTTCCCCAGAGATGCGAGTCAGGCAGATGAACGAATTGTGCGGGCGATCGCCTACATTCACGACTACCTGTCCCAACCACTCGACCTGAAAACCTTGGCAGGGGTGGCTCTTATGAGCCCCTACCACTTTGCGAAGGCATTCAAAGCCTCAACGAGCCTACCTCCTCATCAGTTCATCATTCGGGAACGGATTGAGCGGGCCAAGACTCTGTTGACAGCCAGCCGTGCTCCCATTTCCGAGGTGGCGGCCCTTGTGGGCTATCAAACCCCGTCCCGCTTTTCGCAACTGTTCAAACGTCAGGTGGGAATCACTCCCGGTGAGTTTCGACGGCAACTGTAGTTAATAAGCAGGTCTGCTGCAGCACACCCAACGGAAAATTAATTGTCCAAATTAATTGCCCATCAACCCTGCTGGATTGGAAATTTGTTCGGAATCTGTGATGATCGCTTTCGTTCCAGGGGCCAACTTACGCACGTACTCCAACTGGACAATTTCAGGGTTCTGCTGCAGTGCCTTACCCTTCAGCTCGATCGCCGATGCTTCCCCTTGCGCCTGGATAATCGCCCGCTGCTTTTCCAGCTCGGCTTTCTCCACCAAGAATCGTTCCCGCTCCTTCTCCTGTTCGGCAATCTGCTTCTGTTCGATCGCCGTTTGGAACTGATCGGAGAACTGGACATTGCGCAGGAATACATCCTGCAGAATGAGGTCGTTGTTGGCAAACTTAGACACGAGCTGGGCTTCAATCGCATCCTGAATCTGATCGCGTTCGTCAGAATATACGGCGATTGCCTGGTGTAAGGCCAGTTCGTTGCGAACGACCGTCCGCACTTCCGGTCGAATCACCTTATCCAGATACCGGGGACCGGTCGCTTGGTGCAGGTGAGCCACCTTGTCGGGATCGAGTCGATACCGTACCGATACATCTAACGAAATCTGCTGCCCGTCAGAACTCAGCACCCGTAACGCATCGTCGCCACGTACGTTACCCTCGGACATTTGCGAAGCCATCGTGTATGTCTGGGTACGAACGTCGTAAAAAATGGGGCTTTCGACAACCGGCAACAGGACACTCAGCCCTTCCCCACGGGGGCTATCTTCCAGTCCCGTTAGTGAGTTGAAGATGACCGCTCGACTGCCCGCCGGCACGATCAGAAAACACTGCGAGCCGACTGTCAACAGCAGGAACAGCAACCCCCCCAAAATGTAGGCAATGAAGGGAATTTCCGGCAAATTGAATTCCGGACGGGGATTGGCCGAGCGCATGCAAGCTCTCCGAGGACGGCAAAAACATCTCTACAGAGCCTAACGGATTTTCCCGACTCGGCCTAGCGTTTCGTCCGCTGAAACCCGATATCGTGCAGCACTCCCACCTTTCAATTTTCCGGATAGTTGCCGCATATCTACCAGATGCTCGCTGCAGATGCTGGGCGATCGCCAGCCATTCAGGGAGATACTGCACATCGCCGATTGCTCAAAACATGCGCTAGATATAGCGCCTACCCTAAAATTAGCTGCTAAACTAACGCTGTATCTGCCCTTCGCTTCGGTGTGCGATCGATGAGCGCCGTAAGAGCGCACCCCGTAATGGGCAGGCACCGAGCGATGTCTGTTCGATACCTTCTGTCGATATCTCTTGAGTTTTTTATCTGTTTCGAGCTGTCAATTCTAGCTGCCAAAAGGATCGAGTTTTATGGGTCGCCTTCCTCACCGTTCTCTGTCGTCCGCTTTGACTGCCACCGTCTTGACTGCCGTGGCGATCGCCCAGCCGGTGCTGTTTCTAAAGCAGGCTGCCTTTGCCCAAGCGGCCGATCCTGCTCGCGAGATCGAGTTTATTCCGCAAGATGGAGACGCCAACCTCCCGCAGGACAGCAGCCAAGTCATCACTGCTCCGCAGGGGTCGTTCGGACGCGGCGGTCAAGCTGCTGTTCCTCCCTCTCCACCTGTGACCCCGTCCTCACCTGCTGTACCGCCTACCGCAACGAATCCAGCGGCTGATACGCCTTTAGCCACATCGACGGTGTCATCCGGGCGATCGATTCCATCAGAGCAATCCGTGACTTCTCCATCTGACTCTGGTTCAGGTGGCGCTGCGCTACCCGGTGCTCCTTCTGCAGATGCCGATCCCGCAAGTGTCGTTGGTGCGCCTGTGCCCACGGCCCCAACCCTATCGCAAGCAGCTCCGCCGCCCGCCCCCGCCATTCCACAGGCACCGGCTGCTGTCCCCCCCTTAGGAGCGTCTGCACCCTATAACTACTCCAGTCCAGACTCTGCTGCCGACTCTACTGTTGCAAACTCTGCCGCCTCGGGACAGGCGAACTCCGAGGCGCTCCCGACTATTCCGATACCATCTCAGCCCGTGACTCCGCAGTCCGCTCCCAATACAACAGCGGCACCTCCCAGCCAACCCGATATTCCTACGTCGTATGATTATCGGCGGCCCACCGACAATCGTCCGTCTACCCCTACATTTGTGGCGAACGGACAGTTGCCCGAAGGCACGGTTATTCCAGTAGCGACGTTTCGGGATACCAAATTTACGCAGGGGCAGCAGGTTCAGGTGAACTTGAGCGTTACGCAGGATGTCACCGACAGTCAGGGGCGGACGATTGTGCCTGCCGGAAGCACTGTGTGGGGACGATTCGAGCCCATCATGGAAGAGAGTACCGAGATGGTGGGGAATTTCGAGCGCACCCGCAAGCGTGTGGTCGGTAGCCAATTTATTGCTGAACGCATCGATATTCAGTCCGCTTCCCACGCAATTTCCGGACGGACCAATCGCATTCCAGCCGGTATCGATCCCGATGCAGATGTCGATCGCGTCGCGCTCAGAAATGCAGGTTTTGGCGTACTGGGCGGGGTTGCTCTGGGCGTATTGACGGGAGGGGCTGGTTTCTTGCCTCTGATGGCCATTGGTGGTGCTAGCGGTGCAATGGCGGGGGCGGTGTCGGTCAGCAATGTTGTGGCGATTAACGGTGACACTGTACTCGAAATTACTTTAGACCAGCCATTTATTTCGAGCTAATCACCAGCTGCTTTTGGTCGAGCGAGCTTGCTTCAGTCTGTGGTTGTGCCGGTTGTGGGGTGGTGAAACGACGTTAGTTCAACGACGCTACGCTACAGAGTGGAGCACGAGTGAGGTCAATTGCGTTTAAGTCGGCCAAGCTACTTGGTTTGTGCTGATGACACGATCTCACTCCCCTCTAGTCTGTCTATCTGCAAGTCATACCTACTTCAAGATGGGTTAGTATGGTGCCAGAGTGTGCGAGAAACTACAATCCTGCTCATGACCGATCTAGCCACCTCCCTGGATGATGCCCTCAACCTCTGTCAGCAGAAAAACTTGCGGTTGAGTCGCCAGCGTCGATACATACTTGAACTGCTTTGGCAAAGCAACGAGCATTTATCCGCTCGTGAAATTTACGATCGCCTCAACCAGCAGCAAAAGCCCATCGGTCATACGTCTGTTTATCAAAATCTGGAAGCACTCTCTGCCCACGGTGTAATCGAGTGTATCGAGCGGGCGGACGGTCGCCGGTACGGTAACCGCAATGACATGCACAGCCACGTCAATTGTTTAGAGACGGACAGCATCACGGATGTGGATGTGACGTTGCCTGAAGACGTTATCCGCCAGGTGGAAGCGGCGACAGGCATGAGCATTTCCAGCTATCGCATCGACTTTTTCGGTATGCCGGTCGAACGGCAGGGACAGTCCAATCGGTAGGCTAAAGTCCTGCCAATACGCTTACGGCAGTGTCGTTGTCGCCCGACAACACACCTTGACGTGAGTCTGGCAAACTACTAGTGCGAAGCGATCGACATCCCTATGACCATCATCGATGACCTGTTGCGTTTCCTTGAGACCCGATTGGAAGAGTTTCTGCGGGCGCACCCCAAGCTGGAATTGCAGGCGCTTGAAGAGCAACTGCGGCAACAGGAAGCAGACACCACTAAACTCATTGCCGAAACGCGCGCCGACCAACAGCGGTTGCAACAGAGCATCTTGGCTACAGCCCAGGAAATCAAGCTCTGGCACGAGCGGGTGGAGAAGGCCCGGAAGGCAAACCGGCCCGACTTGGCGCAGGGGGCACAGCAGCGGGAAGCGGATTTGCTCAACCAAGGCAATCAGCTCTGGGGGCAAATGCAAGGGGCCAAAGAGCGCCTGCAAAATATGGAAGAGTTGTTGCGGCGGGTGCAGCAGCGCAAGCGGGAAGTTCGCGATCGCATCACAGAAATGGCCCGTGCCCGACAGGCCGACGCCTCCGCCTCAGCAAGTGTGGCAGACGAGGAATGGAGCGGCTGGTCGCAACCCTCCAGCAACTGGAGCGATTTGGAAAAAGAGTTTCAGCGATTTGAAACCGATTTGGAATTTGAGGCTATGAAGCAGCAGCAGAATCTCTAATGCCCTGTCAATACTTAAGAACAGGGAGCAGCACTCAACCAAAGGCTTACTGCAAAGTGAGAGGCGAAAGGTGCCATCCCGAAAAGTAAGTCTGACATGACACTAGATGTAGACGGGGATTGTCGTAGCTGAAATGTCCGCAGTGACGCGGCCATGGCTTTAATCACAGGGTTCAGAATATTCAATCATGGACTCTACCGCGCTGAGTAATAATACTCTATAGGGCCTTGTAGGCTCTGATGGTGGATGCCAGAGAGTAGATGAATGGCTGTTCGGGTGTTTTCGGATTTTGACGGACCGTTAGTGGACGTGTCCGAGCGATACTACCAGGTGTATCGGTTTTGTGTGGATGCGGTGGCCGCTACCGGTCAGCAACTAACCCCATTGAGTAAATCGGAATTTTGGGATCTGAAGCGCGATCGCGTCCCGGAAGAAAGTATTGCCTTGAAAACTGGCTTCCGTGCCGACCAAACTGTGGAGTTTGCCCGTATGCGGCGGGAGTATGCCCACAGCCAGCCCTATTTCAAGTACGACACGATCCAACCCGATGCCATCTCAGCCCTGACTCAGTTGCGGGATGCTGGTGTCGAGCTGGCCGTCATGACCATGCGTCGCACCCGCGAGCTGGAGCCAGCACTAGAGCGATTTGGACTGGCGGAGTTTTTCCCGTCTCACTTGCGTTACTGTCTGCCCAACGACTACATCAAGCAAGGGGATACTCGCGACAAGCCATTGCTGATGGCTCGGGCATTGAAAGAGCTACCCGTTGCAGCCCGTAGTTGGATGGTCGGAGATACAGAAGCCGATCTGACGGCGGGAACTACTCACAAGATGCCAACGATCGGCTTGCTGTGCGGTATTCGCAACCGCCAGCAGTTGGCAACGTACAACCCCGGCATCATCCTGCCGACATTAGCCGACGCAACAGGTTTCATCCTGGACGACTTGAGCGTTATGGCTGGGTAATCCGACGCGAAAACTGAGGCGATTATCCAACGTTTAACGGTCTTATCGCTTTTGGCAATCAGCTATGGAGAGTTCTCTAGCTATTGTTCCTGGCAGATCGAGGCTTTGAGCTGTCTCCGCACTCCAGACCTAGCGGATTTTTATAGTCTGTGATTCCACCCATTCATCGATGTATTCGCAATCTCTAAGAATTAGTCGGTCGTACTGATTTCCTGGTTAGAGCGATCGCATTTGGTTGTGGAATTCAGCAATTGGGAATATTACGCGGGATACCCCCCTTGCACTTTCCATGACCGTACGATTTGCCGGAACTTTATCTGAAGACCAGTTTATAGATTTTCACGAGCTTTGTACTCCAGCCGCAACCGGGAACGTTGCCAAATTCTATTCTTGGATATTGATTGGAGTCGGTCTCTGCAGCATGATTCTGCTGTGGGATATTGCGATTGAAATCCTTCCTCCAGTCTTGATTATTGCGGGCATTCTGTTCTGGGTGCAGTGGCAAACACGCCGGAATATAGCGTTGTCCTGGAAAGGCTCTAAGTTCCTTCGTGCCCATACCCGGAGGGAAGCGAGCCGCTCCAGTTTGGTCTGGAAGAATCAGTACCTATCAGCCTGCTATCCCTGGAATCTCTTTTTCTCGTATAAGAACAGCAGCAAACTTGCTGCCATCTTCTCAACGAAGAACAGCGCAATCATCATTCCCAGAGCTTTTTTCAGCAGTCACGATGAGTGGGGCGAGTGTATTGATTTGGTGGCTGAGAATGTGACAGTCCGTTAGAGACCGGAGCAGGCGCTAAGGGGGTTGCTCGAATTACGGTAAGTACTGCAACAGGAAGTCGACGGTTTGCTGCTTGATGAAGTTGCGGGCGACAGCCAGCTCGCCGAAGCGAACGGATTGTCTGCGCTGAGCATGCAGGATAGTATCCACTTGTTTTAGATCGAGCAATCGTGCGTCCACAAGGTATTCGCCAATCGGTTGCTTCTGGCGGGCCGTCACGATAGTGGGGAGCTTTTCAGCGAAAAAATCGGCTGTTTCTTGATAAATCCAGCCTCGTAGAGCCAAGATTTCTCCCAATCGTAAGTCCTCGCGATATTGGGCATCCATGAGAGCGACTTGGATTTGAGAGGGGTTGATCAAACCGGCACCGAGCAGGCTTTCCCCCAATCGGAGCAGAGGTTTAGGAGCAGTATCCAGCAGTTCCGGAATCTCTTCGTCGATTCCCACTTCGTCTAGTTCTAAGTCGTAATCCAGGTCGAGATCGAAGTCGAGCTCGGGATCGTGCGATCGCTTCTTGGGCTTGAGTTTGTAACGCTTATCCCACTGCTTGAGGACGGTTTTGGCTGCAAAGGGAGTGATGCCATCGAGCCTGCATAACCGCTGTTTGGCAATCCGCCGCCGGTCGTAATAAGAGATGTCGGTGCGACTTCTGTAAAAATGTTCGACCTCTAGCATCGGCTCTCTGAGCCGTGCCGACCAGTCCGAGCTGGAAGGTGACAGAATCTTCGATAGGAGTGAAATCATTGATTCAAACACCGCCAATCATTAGTTTTTATATATACCCCATAACGGTACTTAAAGTATCAGAAAATGGCCGAGGGGTATGGAATAGACGGCAACAGATGAGTGGCGGAGAAGGGGTTGGATGATGAATGGTTGGATGGGTAGCGGTACGGACCGTCTGATGATTGGTTGGGGGAGGTTGATGGCTGCAGTCAAGCATGAATGCCCGATCGTGAATACCGTCAATCTTGGTAGAGCTGAGTTCGAAAGCCCTCACCCCCAGCCCCTCTCCCCGATTGGGGAAGGGGAGTAAGAGGCTTCAAAGCCTAATGGTTTCGTTGCACTGCGAGGGGCTTATCCAACGTGCACAATTCCGTCAAATTGATGCTGGCAGGGGCAGCAGTCAGCTTGAGAGCGATCGCCGGTCGTCTCTGTACGGGTAGTTTGCTAATGCTCACCTACCATCAGGCCCAGACGTGAAACCCGGTTGTGAGGAGCGACCCGGCCCCTGTCGCAGCCACCAAACAATCGCTGTTTGCTTCAGACCAAACCACGTTCGCTCATTCAGTTTGACTGCAAACAGTCCGTAGGTGCCCACAATTACCATCAAGCACAGCTCTCCCAAGCGACTGTACGTACTCATAATGCGAGCTGCACTCCAGCCATGATCGAAATTCAGGCGGTTCATATCCCCCCCCGCATCTCCCGAGCCGAACAGCATGGTTCCCCAAGGGATATCTTGCAATCCGCGATCGATGAGATGCCATTGCCAGAAGGCGTGACAGAACGTGCTGGCGGCCATGAATAATGCGACAAACCGCCAAAAATCCCATCGCAGGCGATCCGGAAGCTTGAAGTAAAAGCCCACAATCAGCAGAGTGCTGAGATAAAACTCACCGCCAATGCCGCCGAAGGTAATCAGCAGATCGATGGAACGTTCGCTCAATCCCCACGTCATGAAGGTTTGCAACACCGCTAGTCCAATCGCCAGCACCATTGGCCAGCGTTTCCGTTCTCGCTTCCCTGACACAAACAGCAGGCCCAGCAAAAATACGATGCCAAGATACACAAAGGTACTGCGATCGCTGGAGACACTGGTCCAGCCAAACGGTAGCGGCAGAGCGCGATATCCCGCCAGCCACGCCACGGTGGCATGACCCAATTCGTGTATCCAGATCTGGAGGGGAAACATCAGGATTGGCACGATCGTATTGGCCATCATGGCGACAATCAGGGCCAACGGTACGGCGGCGATGTTCAGGATGGGATTGTCAAAGTTGAACCGGTCGAAATCGGGAGCCAGCTTGCGATCGCTGTCTAGTTGCAATTGGGATGACCAGCGCACCGAACGATTGGCGTCGAGACCGTAAATCTTGACGTGGGTGATGCTGCTCGGCAGGTGAAACGTTTGCAGGGCTGTGAAGATCAGCGCAGTAGTCCCCTGTTTATCAGGCGTGTGTATGGCAGACACCTGCAATCTCAACTCCGGCCCTTCAATGGTGGCCCGCGTTAACGGACGCCAGGGGGCCAGAGCCCCATCGATCAGTCGCGCGATGGCGGCCACATTGCCTACTGATGCTCGCCCTGCCATCGAGGGCTCGTGAAATGCTTGAACCGGCTGTGGTCCTGTCTCTGGAGGAGGTTCGGTTTTAGGAAGCACGATGGGAGAAACGGGCTCGGGGGGAGGATCGAAGTCGGACAGGGGATCGTGGTTGGCGGCTAGGGCTTGTTCTAATTGCGGCAGAGCCAGATTGGGGTTGTGGCAGTAGCGACTCAGCCAGACGGCAACCGAGCGGAACCATTCTTGTTTGAGGCCTTGCACTGTCACCAGCCAGTCTCGATGGGCTGGTGGCACTGACTCCGTCCGAAATTTATCGGGGCGATCGAACAATCCGCTCAGGGATTCCAGCAGCTCCAGGCGATCGCCATCCTCCAGCTTGTGAACGTACAGTACCGCCGCCACCACTAATTCGGGGGGAGGGGGCAGCTCGATTGCGAGTAAGTGACTGCGGACAAACTGAAACTGAGTCAGGGATACCGGGGTAGAGCGCACCGGTTCTGCCAAATTGACCGTTGAGTGCTGAATGCTTGGATTCCCGTCTGCATCGGCGAGCCACAACACGATCCGATCGATATTGGGGATAAACGTTTGGGTTTCCTCCGCCAGCAACGTCACCAGATCGGGGGCTAGGGTATCTGCATCGAGGACAAAAATATGTAAATGGCGATCGCGGACGGATACCTGTAGCGTCACTGGCCACTCTGCTGCTGCATGCTGCAACAGGTCTTGAATGTCGAGATCTTGCACCGCTCGTTCCTGCACCGTTGGTTGTTAGGGCAAACCGCTATAAGGTCTAGAGGGTTTGGGAGGCTGCAGCCTATAAGACTCAAGGAACTAGGCTGGAGAAAACTGCCTGGCGGTTTGCGTAAAGGTATAGGGTGCCCTGGAGTTGCTGTTGGTTTGACGTAACGGATCGACAACACGATTGTGACCGTCGCTGTGACCGTGACCGTACCCAGCAGACTTCGGCGATCGTCACGGTATTGGGTGAGCGATGTCCTATCGGAAGACGTTCATAATGCGGAGGACTAAGAGATGCAACTGATTGTGATGCGACACGGAATTGCTGTCGATCGCGCGATCGGTGAATCGGATACAGAACGGGTGCTGACCCCTAAGGGTCGCCAGCGGACCCAGGCCATTGCCCAATGGTTGAAACATCGGTGGCAACACTGGGATGTACTACTATCCAGTCCACTGGTACGGGCACAGCAAACGGCAACGATCCTGCGAGAGGCTGGTTTGGTGGTTGATGTGGAAGTAATGGATGCGCTAGCCCCCGGTGGTTCATTTCAAGAGTTAGTCACTTGGCAGATCGTCAGACCGGACGCAAGTACGGTGGCGATTGTGGGGCACCAGCCCGATCTGGGGAATTGGATTGAGCTGGCTGTATGGGGACAAGCCAGTGGTCGGGTTCAGCTTAAAAAAGCTGGGGTGGCAGTGGTTGACTTTCCAACTGGCCGGATGTGGTTGGGGGGAGGTGTGTTGTGCGAGGTGTGGACGCCCAAAGGCATGTTGGGGTGAGGCACTGGGGCTAGCCCACGCCTCAAGATTGTCTTGCTATAACAATCCGCTGTAAGGCCTGGAGTACGGAAACAGCTCAAATCCTCGATCTGCCAGGAAAAATGGCTAGAGAACTCTCCATAGCTGATTGCCGAAAGCTATAGAGTGTCGCGTTACTGGAGTATTGCGCTGTTGGAGTCCTAAGCCATGACCATGCCACCATCGACGTTCAGGACTTGGCCGGTAATGTAAGCAGCGGCAGGATCGGCAGCTAAAAACCGAACGGCTCCGGCAATTTCGTCTGGCTTGCCCATCCGACCCAGAGGGATTTGCGACAAGATAGGGGCTGCATCTAAGTCGGCGGTCATGCTGGTCTCGATAAAGCCGGGTGCGACAGCATTCACTGTAATGTTGCGCGCTGCCAGCTCTCGGGCTGCCGTTTTGGTGAGTCCAATCACACCAGCCTTGGCTGCGCTGTAGTTTGCCTGACCGGCATTCCCCGAAATACCGACAACAGAGGTGATGTTGATGATGCGCCCGCTACGCTGCTTCATCATGATCTTGGTGGCTGATTTGATGCACCAGAACACACCCGATAGATTGAGATCGATGACAGCTTGCCAGTCTTGGGGCTTCATGCGCAGCATTAACGTATCGCGAGTGATACCGGCATTGTTGACCAACACATCGATTTGGCCCCAGGTCTCCATGACGGTGGCGAACATTTGCGTGACGGCTTCTACATCCCCGACATTGGTTCCGATTGCGATCGCCTTCCCCCCCGCATCCACAATCTCGTTCACGACTGCTTCGGCTGCATCTACTGAACTGGCGTAGTTGACGGCAACGGCGGCTCCTTCACCTGCCAGTGCAATTGCAATTGCTTTACCGATACCACGCGATGCACCGGTGACCAATGCCACCTGACCGGATAGGGATGCCATATGTAAACCTCCTTGGGAATGGGCAAAAACGCTGCTGCACTATGCGTAGTAGTGAGCCTTCTGCCCTTGAATAGACTATCGAGTTTGGGGCTAATCGTGCGCAAGTACCGATATCTTGTGCTGGTGTATCTCAGCCGGGGACCCGTGAGATCGCTGGTTGTGAATGTATTGGTATAAATTTTGCCTATGAATTGCTGGGTATGAATTACTGGTTAGTTCGCTGGCAACTCATTGGCGATCGCCAGGCGTACAGTGACCACTAACTCTAAAAGCGATACCCACCCTAAAGGCGATCTCCTGTCCTCCTCCCACCTGACTACAGGAGGGATCGAGGGGGATCGGACTCAAATGCAGATGGGTTCATTTCTGCCTAGTCCAACTCATGCTTACTACCGCAATGCAAACTCTATTTGACCAAAATTTATAATTCACGACAAAATAAGACGCTGATACATGTAAATATAAGTAGTTCATCCCGCCATGCCCACTTCTTAGGCATAGATGTTAATGATGTCGAGCCATCAGTCGGATAGGCAACACCACTCCATTCGTGTCTTGGTGGTTGACGACCAAAAAATGATGCAGGAGCTGATTGGGGACTACATCCGCTCCGCTGCTGGCCTCGAATTGGTTGCTGTTGCCAATGATGGTCGAGAAGGGGTTCAGAAAGCACTGGCTCTGGAACCTGACGTGGTTCTGATGGATATTGAGATGCCCGAGATGGATGGGATAGCGGCGACACAAATCCTGAGGAACCGCAAATCGTCCGCCAAAGTGTTAGTGGTCAGTAGTAGCTATGACGATCGCTATCTAGCCCAGTCACTGCGCAATGGCGCGATGGGATACCTACTGAAAACGACTACTCCCGATGAGTTGATGACGGCCATTCGAGGGGTGCACTTGGGAAATTTACAATTCGGAAGCGGTATTCTGCGGCAGAAATTATCCAGCATGACTCCTGGTGACGACGCAACCAGCTTGCGATCCACCGTGTCGTCCCGGCAATCCCCAATCCCAGAGCGCTCGTCTGTTCTGTTCGATCCGTCACGCCCTACAGGGACAACCACACGCTCTACCTCATCGCGATCGCAATCCACTACACCTGGAGGACGGCAGCGCTCCAATCGAGCGAATGGTCGATCGGGTTCAGGGGCTCCCTTTGGTGAGGGACAGCAATCCTCCTCGACCGTCACTATTGATGTTGATGTGACATCTGATGGGGCCACACGTCGGGTTAAGAACACTAATGGACGAGCAAATGCCACTCTTGAGAAGTTGGCGATCGAGCTGTCGCAGATTCGCGCCGGGTATTGGGTTTTGAGAACCGAAATTCAGGCCCAGCGTCGCTGGTTGAATCGGCTCTCTTTCGGATTAGCAATTTCGATCTCGGTGTCCTGCCTGTTTGCCTTTCTATAGCTTTCTTCGGTCGAGAAGTTTAAAGCTGCTCCAAAGCTAACGAAAGCGGAAACATTGTTTGAGACCTGTTGGGCGGTTTGAGCGTAGCGGTATGCGGTGGTTTGTGCAGCAATCCGCTGTAATGTCTGGAATATGGAGATAGTGAAAACCCTGACTTTCTCAGGAGAAGTGGTTGAGAACCTCGCTATAGCGGATTGCCGATTGCCATACTTCAAGTAATGTAATTTTGACAGAGCTAAGAAGGCTCCTGCCGTTATGCGGCACAACAAAAAGCTTGCGGAAACTGCTGGACGATTGATCTCATTCCATAGGAATAGAACAGTCTCTCTGTGGGGAACCATAGACTATTTGGTGAAACATGGAACCCATTTGGGGATTGATGGCACAGCCTGCATGGGTTGCTCCTCTTAATGCAAGCTTGAACAGCGAAGTCCCTGGGACGCTCCAACTGTGTATGTGAAGTGTCCATTGTGGTCACTGCTATCGTGCCGAACGTGGGTGTTTTTAGCAGGCTTGTTGAACGAAAGGGACAGGACATCACCTCACCTGCTTACGCAGCCTAAATATTGCATTGAGGCGATTTGGCTTTGCTGAGAAACCATTGTGTTGTCGGAGCAAATTGGGTCGACATGGCTGGCGGTATTGATGCGACGGCGATCGACGCGGGGGAGACAGCAAATCAGACTAAGTATGGAGATGTTTTTCTTGAGATTGGCGAATAATTATTTCTGAAAATATCGCTAGCTTTCGAATAATGTCATAACATAGGGTATGGATCGTAGGTAGATCTACTGAAGCTGAGTCTTCTTTGCACTGTTTCAGTTCTGCGCTTGCCGTAGCAAGCTGATACAATCCGTCCGATAAATCCTCACACTTATAAGTCCTTTTACTTCTTTAAAGTGCGAACTATGTCTCATCAAAGCTCCGCTGCTGCCATTCGTGTGCTGGTGGTGGACGATCAAAAAATGATGCGTACCATCCTGAAGGATTACGTTGACTCTGCTGATGACATCGAAGTGGTGGGATTAGCTTGTAACGGCAAGGAAGGGGTTGAGCAGGCTCTTTCCCTCAAGCCCGATGTCATTCTGATGGACATCGAGATGCCGGAGATGGATGGACTGAATGCGACCCAGCAGCTCAAGCGGAATAACTCAACAGCAAAGGTTCTAGTTGTCAGCACCAGTTATGAAGACCGATATCTCGCTCAGGCCTTGCGCAATGGAGCGATGGGTTACCTCCTCAAGACGACGTCTGCTGCCGATTTGGTAGCTGCAATCCGAGGGGTATACGAAGGGAATCTGCAGTTTGGGCGCGATGTCTTGCAGCGGGAGCTGTGGAGTTCGACGTCGGATGCCAAGAAATTGCCCAAGCGTGTGGAGTCAGCTATGACTTCCGGCAATGGAAATGGAAGCACCACTAGCCGTGCGAGTAACGGCAACGGTATCAGTAATGGCAACGGTGTCAGTAACGGTAACGGGCACAATGGTTCCGGGCAGCTGGTTCTTGAGGGAGAACAAAGACAGACAACGTTGGCAGCGGCGGCAGGCGCATCTTCGGCATCTGCTACTTCTACCGCTGCGACTTCACAGCCCCAACTGCCTAACTCTGTGAACCTGGCTTCTGAGTTAATGCAAGTGCGCTCCGGCTACTGGGTATTGAAGACTGAGATGCAAATGCTGCGACGCTGGCTTGGCAGCATGATGATCGGTGTTGGAGTGTGTATCTGCCTGACGTTTATTGCGCTGTTTTACTAGACCCAGCTTTACGTTGGCGCGTGCTTTAGTAATGGCACATTTGTTTGGAGACAAACTGTCTGGCTTGAATGGGTTGCTGTCTACCATTGAAAACCATGTGGCTTGAACGCGATATTCGCCTAGCAGCACAATCAGGACTGGAGTCTCTCGACCCCCACTTTTACCTTGACAGGAAGGCTGGGGATGATAGGGAGCGAACTCAAGTTAGCAAAATGCTCGAAAGGCTGAAAACTATTTGAGTGGGATAGTTGCCCTACAGCACAACGGCAATGTAAGAGTTTGATACGTCTTGCGCCCTTCTCCCGCTGTAGCAGAAGGGCTGGGAGTGAGGGCTATTGAACTCAGGTTGAACAATGCTGATGCCGATGAGTGCAGATTGGTGTGAAGTTTGCCCCACAACCCATTTGATAATTAACTACCCCGCCGCAAGCGGACGGGGTATCCCACCCTCAGAAAAGCCTTAGCTGTTCAGATTGAGGCTGTTGCAATTAATCAC
>JBCBVA010000070.1:0-19595 GCA_039817825.1 Cyanobacteria bacterium J06642_12
TTCAAGATTTGACCTACAGTATCGGTGCAATTTATTCAGTTCTTTGTCCTTTGACTGTTTAAAGTTGTGCTCATTTTAGGTGCTGGTTCTAGGGGACAGGAGCTGTAGCAAATAGGGCACGGATACCTTTTCGAACATCAGGATGCTTGCTCAAGTCTCTAGGCTCTCATACCCCCTTTGCATTTGCACCCATTCTCGATCGCTATTTCACCAACCCTAAATGAATGAAACCAATTCAACGGGTTCTAGCTTTCTTTGCGCCTTACTGGCTCGCAACCGTTGCCATTTCGTTAACGGGCCTAGTATTCGCCTTCCTTAATTTGGTGCGTCCCTACTTGTTAGGGCTATTTGCCAACCTTTTGACATCATCCACCCCCATTCCCAGCTACCTAATGCCGGGAGTCAGGTTAGTCGGCCCGTTACTACCCACCTGGACAGACGAGCACGTAGCGATCGCCGTCATCTGCATCCTGTTTTTCTGCGTTAATCTCATCTCCCCCTTCGAAGATTTAGCCTCCCACTTACCCAAACGATTGGTGGCCCTGAATATGGTCACCCAATTAAATCAGGCTGCCTATCGCAAAATCCTCTCTCTTCCCCTCAGCTATTTCGAAACCCACAACAGCGGCTTGCTGGTCTCTCGTTTAGAGCGGGCCATCTCAAAGTTGCAATTGCTCTACATCAGCGTTGTGCAGAGTGGGGTACTAGTCGCATCTACTTTAACAATCGCGCTGGCGATGTTTTTTGCGATCGATAGTCGCTTGGGGTGGGTGTTTGCAATCTCAATTCTGATTTGCACCACGATCATTTGCCGCATGTTTGCCTTTTTGCAACCCTACGTTGCCACCAGCGAACGCATGCTGGATCGCAGTATGGGGCGGTTGGCGGAAGTGGTCCTCAACATCAAAACCGTCAAAGCCTTCGTCCAAGAATGGCGGGAGATGAAGCGGGGGCAACGGTGGCTAGATCGGTACGGGCGGTTCATGGCCCGCAAGACCTTCATTCGCCTGTTTGCTACCGAAACGGTGATGTGGATTTTTCTCAACCTGTCCCTCAGCGCCATTGTGGGGTTGAGTGCGTACTTGGCGATTGCCGAACAGATCTCGGTGGGCGCTCTGATTACCGCCATCACCATCGCCCAAATTGTTCGCGCCGACATCAGCCGCCTGCAAGAACCCACCGAGTTGATGACCACTAGCGTCAGCGCCATTTCCTGGCTGCACGAATTCCTACATCTACCGTTGAAGGAGCCAGCCAGTGGCGACGGAGACCTATCCCAGCAAGCAGCGCCCATCACCATCGACAATCTGTGGTTTCGCTACCGCCCCGATTTGCCCTACACCCTAAAAGATATATCGCTGCAAATCGAACCGTATTCCACCGTGGCGTTAGTAGGCCCATCCGGATCGGGAAAATCCACATTAACCAAGCTGCTCTACCGGTTTGTTCACCCCACCCAAGGACAGATTGTTTGGGGAGATACAAACATTCAGCAGTTGAATGTTCAGTCCTACCGCTCCCGTTTAGCGATTGTGCCGCAGGAAGTAGAAGTGTTTAACGGGTCGGTGATGCACAACTTGCTGTACGGCAATCCCAAAGCGTCTCCAGAACAGGCGATCGCTGCAGCGAAATTGGCCAGAGCCCATGATTTTATCGTCACGTTACGGGAAGGGTATCGCACCAATGTGGGGGAGCGGGGGGTACGGCTGTCGGGGGGACAGCGGCAGCGCCTGGGAATTGCCCGCGCCATTTTGATGAAACCGGCGCTACTGATTTTGGATGAAGCCACATCTAGTCTTGACTCCGAATCCGAACATTTGATTCAGCAGGCGCTACAGAATATTTTGGGCACTTGCACGGTGATTGCGATCGCCCACCGCCTGTCAACCATTCGAGAAGCCGACCGGATTGTGGTGATGGACAGCGGGAAAATTGTCGAAAGCGGGACTCATGCAGAGTTGATGCAGTCGAGATCGGGCTTATATCAGCGATTGCACCACCTGCAAACCACCACCGGCACTTAGCGTTTGCAGGCATTTGAGCAAGAGCAACACGAATGCAGCAATCCGCTGTAAGGTCTGCGGGCACAGCCTGAAGCCTTGATTTCCCAGAAAAATGGCGAGAGAACTCTCCATAGCTGATTGCCGAAAGCTATACGTTTAACGGGTGGAGACTACCCAAAACCTTGATTTCCCCTAAGTTCGATAGCCCTCATCTCCAACTCCTCGGCCAGCCAACCTAACAACCGAACGAGTTGAAGCACTACACCTCGTATATCTCTAGAGGTAAGTTGTCGGGATCTTTGAAGAACGTAAACCGCTTGCCAGTCAGCTCATCCAGCCTCACAAGTTCGGTTTCAATCCCCAACTCAGCCAGTTCGCTCACCATGCGATCGACATTGGCAACCCGGAACGCTAAATGACGCAATCCACACGCTTCCGGTCGCGAGGGTCGTTGGGGGGGCTGGGGAAAGGAAAACAGCTCTAGCTGGCTATCTCCGATGCGAATGTCCAGCTTGTACGACTGTCGCTCCGCCCGCAGAGTCTCCTCTAGCAACTCGGCCCCCGGCAGCGACAAATAAAACTGTTTCGATCGCTCGTAATCCGAGCAAATAATCGCGACGTGGTGAATTCCAATGAAAGACAATTAGCGATCCTCAACGCGTTCAACGGTAATCTCCCATCCGGGTAAATCCCACCAATTGGCCCGCTGTTCCGATTCCGCCCAAAAGTCCAGCCGTTCCACATCCCCATCCATCAAGGTCAATTGCGGATATTCGGGATAATCCACATCCTGCAGCTCGTTAATGGTCTCCCCCAACATCGTCATACTGACGCTCAATCCATCCTCCACTTGCAGCACCTCTTCCCCTTCCCCTGATATGGCATCACCGTCAAACGAGACCATCCCCTCAAACGTATTGCCCGCCAAGCTGCCCTCCGTCACATCAACCGTGAAGCGATAGGTAATCGGTGCCGAGTAGGCTGGTGAGATCGCCAATAACGAACCTGCGGCGAGGGTTCCAGCAATAACACTGCATGCGGTGCGGCGATACACAATCTAACCCCTTAGGTGATTCTTACCAGCTCACCATAGTCCGACCCACGACCAACACTCAAGCGACCGAAGCCCAACTCTTCACAACCAGCGCTCCATTCTCTAACGAAATAGCCCAAACAGACCTTTAGACCGGCGGGGAGCAACGCGGAGGGGGGGCAGTTGTTGGCGACGCTTAATGGCCTCGAAATCTGATTGCAATGCGTATTCACATAGGGTTTGCACTTGCTCCTGCGACCAGTGATGGTTATCGATCAGCGATCGCACCGAAGCAATTAAATACGTCTCGGCTGCAAATGCGTCCTCCTGTAGCAGTTTGCCTGCTGCCGTAGATTTCACAGAAGTCGGCTTGGGTGTCGCAGGCACAGGCGTCCGGCGAATGTCATAACCGTGGCGAAACGTCCGAGCCCCACGTTCCCACTGCTCGATAAAGTCATCCACATCGTCGGCACTGCGGCATTCCGCTAATAGGGTTCCATTCACTTTGACGGCAAACCGGTCATCGGGTAGACTTTCAACCGTCAGAGTAGCTTTGCACTCGAGTGACTTTTCTTTCATTGCAACTTTTCTGTGAACCTTTCTATCATTAAGTGCTCTGACTTATCCGATTCATTTAGAAGCTTGACCGACCGATCGAGCGTTTACTGAGAGAGCTATGGTTTGCCGGGATCGCAAGCTAGCTCCATAGACGCTGTATGACGAAACAAAGCCTACATTGTGTTTCCACAACTCTACAGTGCTGACGAAACGTGTAAAAATTTAGAAAAGCTATCACAGGCTCCCGCAGGGGATCGGTTAAGGTGAATTCGAATTCTCAAGTGAGTGACGGCATGGGCGATCGCGGTCCTTACCAGGTGTTAGGGGTATCAGAAGATGCCTCTTTCGAAGAAATTCAAACTGCCCGCGAACGGCAACTGGCTGTGCTGGATCGCGAGGCAGAACAGCAAGAGGTGGAACAAGCCTACGATGCCATCCTGATGCAGCGCCTGCGCCTGCGCAAAGAGGGCAAGATCCCGGTTCCCGATCGCATTCGCTACCCCGATCGAGAACGGGTAGCATCTGCACCAAAAGTCAAGGCCCCACGCAGGGAAGCCACCCAGGAAAGCTGGCTCTCCGGCTGGGTCGATACTCCCTCCTCACAAGATATTTGGCTGCCCCTTGCCGTTATGGCCGTACCGGCAGCGTTGACGACGATCTATCAGGGCGATCGGTTTCCCAGTTGGGCTCTGGCATTTGCGCTCCTGGCGTCTCTCTACTTCCTCTATTCCAAAGAAAAGCGATTCTGGCGTTCCTTGTTGATTGCGGTCAGTGGATTGGCACTGGGGCTATTTTTCGCATTCGCTGTGGTCAGTGGGTTCACATTGGCCAGTCCTTCAATTCCGCTGACCGTAGCCTTAAGTCTGCTGGTCATGTGGCTATTCACAGCCTTCTTGCGCTAATAAGTTTCCGTCTGCTTTACAAACAGGAAGAATAATCCAGACAGCGCCACTCACCAGATTGAGTGGCGTTTTACGTTTCGCCTCACCTGAGCAGGAATCGACACATATAGCGATCGGCAAACCGCTATGGAGAGTTTTCTAATCATCTCTCCTTGTAAATTAAGGCTTTGAGCTGTCTACAGACTCCAGGTCTTAGAGCGGGTTGCTATACCGCGACCAAACAAAAGGCAACAAAAAAGGGAGCACGAGGCTCCCCAAAGTCAATACGATAGTTTGTTACCTAGACGTATCGAAACACGACACTACTCCATCGCATCGGAGCCGCTGGGAACACCAACGAAATCTGGGTAAGCAACGTTACCGTGTTCGCCCATATCCAAACCAGCCATCTCTTCTTCAGCCGTCACGCGAAGACCAATGGTGACCTTCAGCAGGAAGAAGACGAGCAGCATCGTGACGAACGGCCAGGCGAAATAGGCCAAGGCACCGACAGCTTGAACTCCAAACTGCCCCCAAGTGAAGTCGTAGTTACCGTTGGCCAAGAACGGGAGACCGGAAGCTAATACGCCCCAAATACCGCAAGTACCGTGAACGGAAACGGCGCCAACAGGGTCGTCAACTTTCAATACGGTTTCGATAAACAGAACGGAAAGAACCACCAACACGCCTGCGATCGAACCAATAATCAAAGCGCCAACAGGTCCGACACTATCGCAAGGGGCAGTGATACCCACCAGGCCAGCCAGCGTACCGTTACCAGCAAAAGTCATATCGGGCTTCTTGAAGATCATCCAAGAGGCACACATTGCTCCAATAGAACCTGCAGCTGCTGCCAAGAAGGTATTCATGGCAATCCAGCCCATGTCAGGGATCGCCGAAGTGGTAGAACCAGCGTTAAAGCCAATCCAGCCCACAGCCAGGATGAACACACCCAACATACCCAGAGGAAGGTTATGACCGGGAATAGCACGAGGTTCGCCAGTGGAACTGTACTTACCAACACGAGGACCGATAACAATCGCACCGGCTAATGCAGCGGCACCACCGACAAGGTGAACAACACCGGAGCCAGCGTAATCGATGTAGCCCATAGCTTCCAGCCAGCCACCCGTGCCACCGTTGTAGTCACCAAACAGGCCATTCCAGCCCCAGCCACCAGAGATGGGGTAGACGATGCCGGACAGAATCAACGAGTAAACCAGATAGGACGAAAATTTAGTTCTCTCGGCCAAAGCACCCGAGACGATAGTCGCAGCCGTTGCGGCAAACACCATCTGGAAAACGAAGAAGGTGAATGGCCAAGCATCGGCATCAAACGCTTTTTGCCAACCGAAAGCAAACCAGCTACCACCGATCAAGCCACCGCTGGAACCAAACATCAGACCGAAGCCGATGAACCAGAAGGCGCAAGCTCCCATGGAGAAGTCCATCAGGTTCTTCATCATGATGTTGGCGGCATTCTTGGAGCGGGTGAAGCCCGCTTCCACCATGGCAAAGCCAGCCTGCATGAAGAACACCAACGTGGCTGCAACAATCGTCCACAGAATGTTGGCATTGGCCTCGGCGGCTGCAAGACCTGCCTGCAAAGATTCCAGAGTTACCTCTTCATCTTGAGCAAAGGCCGGAGCCTGGGTGTGAGCGAGCCAGAGAACAGCGGCGATCGCAGCTAAACTGCCTACTCTTAGAAACCTTTGGCGAAACGCTTGAGACAACAAGCCTCCCGCCCCTTTATGTAAACTCATGCTTAATTCAACCTTCCATAGAATCCAATGTCACAGGTACTAGCAGCTACTGAATAGACGACTGAGACCAGAGTGGGTACCGCGCCAAGATTGGCAACGACCCTACCGTCAGGCCCCTGACGCTGTCGGCAACAAACTAACCACTAAAGAGCATCTTTATCGGCTTCACCCGTTCGAATGCGAACGGTATTTTCCACCGGAGAGATGAAAATCTTGCCATCTCCAATTTCCCCAGTTCGGCCGGCCGTAACGATTTTTTCCACCACGGTCTCCGCGAGGTCATCTTCAACGACGACTTCGATCTTGAGCTTTTGAAGGAATTCGACCGTGTATTCCGACCCACGGTAGCGCTCGGTCTGCCCTTTCTGGCGACCAAACCCCCGAACCTCACTGACTGTCATGCCAACAATGCCGGCATTCACGAGTGCAATCTTGACTTCGTCAAGCTTAAATGGCCGGATAATAGCTTCGATCTTCTTCAAAATCACCTCCCTAGTAATCTATTGACTACTGAAGTGCTGGCTTTTTGTATCACCGAGCAGACTTGCGAATAGTATCGTAGGATACTGCTCATCTTATACACTCCTGGCAAGTCACTTGGCAAAATCTGACTCAGCACAATTGGCTAGGATTCGTCGGCGGATGAGATCGCCCGAGCATTAGCCTTTATCGAGACTAAGGGTATCTCAAATCGTCTACAGAAGCAGGTTTAGTTTTGAAGGGGTCGATCGCGTGATTTTGCCGCGTTTTGCATCTATATATAGTGTCGAGTGGCGATTGCGCACTGCATCACCGTGCCGTCAACAGTAGCTCTGTCCCTGCTGTGTCGACGATGTGCCCATCTTTCCATTGCGACTAGTCAGTTTCAGTGAGGGAATCGCACCTGCTTTCTCGCCTGGTCTGTGTTCTAGACTGACCGCAGGTTGAACGATAATTCTGACGGCTCTGTTAAAGTTGTTAACTCGAACAGCGCCGTCAAGCCAAGCATCTCAGTTGTACCGCTGCCCACCTCTCGCGCTATATGCCAGAATGAACGAGCAACAGGTCGCCTGCTGTACTTGTCTTGGTCGCAGTTTTTCTACCCTGGGCAAGACACTGGTATTGCTTCAGTGCTTTTAGCCCATTCAGTGCTTCTAGCCAACTCAGTGCTTTTGTTGGAGAACCTCATGTCTAATTTGCTTGACGCCTATAGAGCGCATACCGCCGATCGCGCCAAGTTAGACATTCCGCCGTTACCTCTAGAGGCGGCTCAGGTCTCCGAACTGTGCGACTTATTGAAAGCTCCTCCTGCTGGCGAGGAAGAGTATCTCCTTAACTTGTTGCACGATCGCATTCCCCCCGGTGTAGACCAAGCGGCGTACGTCAAGGCATCATTTTTGACGGCGATCGCCAATGGCGAAAGCTCCAGCCCGCTGGTATCCAAACAAGATGCTGTGGAATTGCTGGGAACGATGATGGGTGGATACAACGTTCAGTCCCTCATCGATCTGCTCTCTTCCAATGACGGCGAGCTAGCGGCGACGGCTGCAGCCGCACTCAGCAAAACTTTACTGGTGTACGACGCCTACCACGATGTTTTGGAGCTGGCAGAAACCGGTAATTCCTACGCCAAGTCCGTCGTCGATGCCTGGGCCAATGCCGAGTGGTTCACCAACCGCCCTCCAGTGAGTGAATCCATCACCATTACGATTTTCAAGGTTCCTGGCGAAACCAATACTGACGACCTCTCTCCCGCCCCCCACGCTACCACCCGACCCGATATTCCATTGCACGCCACCGTCATGCTGGAATCCTCCATGCCGGACGCATTGGACGTCATCGCGAAGCTGAAGCAGAAGGGACATCCGGTGGCTTACGTCGGCGATGTTGTCGGTACCGGTTCCTCCAGAAAGTCCGCCATTAACTCGGTGCTCTGGCATCTAGGGGAAGACATCCCTTGCGTCCCCAACAAGCGGGCGGGTGGCTATATCTTGGGGGGCAAAATCGCGCCGATTTTCTTCAACACGGCAGAGGACTCCGGCGCGTTGCCGATCGAGTGCGACGTGACCCAGATGAATACCGGTGACGTCATTACGATCTATCCCTACGAAGGCAAGATCGAAAATGAGGCTGGCGAGACCATTTCCACGTTCCAGCTCAAGCCCGACACGATTTTGGATGAAGTGCGTGCCGGCGGACGCATCCCCCTGCTGATTGGCCGCACCCTCACCGATAAGGTGCGTACTGCTCTGAACTTATCCCCGAGCGACGCCTTCATTCGCCCCAGCGTCCCAGAGGATTCCGACAAAGGCTTTACTCTGGCCCAGAAGATGGTAGGCAAGGCTTGCGGACTCCCAGGCGTACGTCCGGGCACCTCATGCGAACCCATCATGACGACTGTCGGGTCTCAAGATACCACCGGGCCAATGACTCGGGACGAGCTGAAAGAATTGGCCTGTCTGGGATTCAGCGCCGATTTAGTGATGCAAAGTTTCTGCCACACGGCAGCGTATCCCAAGCCTGTCGATATCAAAACCCATCAAGATTTGCCCGACTTCTTCTCCTCCCGCGGAGGGGTTGCCCTTCGCCCTGGAGATGGCATCATCCACTCTTGGCTGAATCGGATGTTGATGCCCGATACCGTCGGGACTGGCGGAGACTCGCATACCCGTTTTCCTTTGGGGATTTCGTTCCCTGCAGGGTCTGGATTGGTGGCGTTTGCGGCGGCGATCGGGGCCATGCCGTTGGATATGCCAGAGTCGGTATTGGTGCGATTTACTGGTGAGCTGCAGCCTGGAGTGACGCTGCGGGATGTAGTCAATGCCATTCCATACGTGGCGATTCAAAAAGGATTGCTGACGGTCGAGAAGCAAAATAAAAAAAATGTCTTCTCCGGTCGGATTATGGAAATCGAGGGCTTGCCCGATCTCAAGGTGGAGCAGGCATTCGAGCTTACAGACGCAACAGCAGAGCGTTCCTGTGCTGGGTGTACCGTGAAGCTGAGTGTCGAAACTGTCTCTGAGTACCTGCGTTCGAACGTAGCCCTGCTGAAGAATATGGTGGCGCGTGGCTATCAGGACTCTCGTACGATTATGCGCCGGGTAGCTCAGATGGAAGCGTGGCTGGCCAATCCCGAGCTGATGGCAGCGGATGCCGATGCGGAGTATGCCGAAGTCATTGATATTAACCTAAACGAGATTACCGAGCCAATTGTGGCGGCCCCGAACGACCCCGATAATATCAAGTTGCTCTCCGAAGTAGCGAATGACCCCATTCACGAGGTGTTCATCGGCTCTTGCATGACCAACATCGGCCACTACCGAGCTGCGGCCAAGGTTCTGGAAGGTGTGGGGCCAAATTCGGACGTACGGTTGTGGATTTGCCCCCCCACTCGCATGGATGAGAAGCAATTGCGCGAAGAAGGAGTGTACGGTGTGTTTGCTGCTGCTGGCGCGAGAACGGAGATGCCCGGTTGTTCGTTGTGTATGGGCAACCAAGCCCGAGTGGCGGACAGTACGACTGTGATGTCCACATCCACCCGGAACTTTAATAATCGCATGGGCAAGGGAGCGCAGGTGTATTTGGGGTCAGCCGAGTTATCAGCCGCTTGCGCGCTGCTAGGTCGCATCCCCACCCCCGAGGAATATATGGAGATTGTGGCTAGCAAGATCGAGCCGTTTGCTGGAGAGCTGTACCGCTATCTCAACTTCGACCAAATTGCTGGATTTGCCGATGAGGGGCGCGTGATTCCGTTGGAGGAGATGCCAGATCTGGATGAGATGTACGGTATTCGTTCCGAGGCTGCCGTTTAGCCCAATCTCTCTAAAGTCTAAATAGATAGATCTCGAACGATCGCCTGCAGTATTCAACCCATGCGGCGATCGCTTTTTTCTTGTAATGGCACTTGCTTACCATGCAACATCCCAGGCCGCTTGAAAGAAATCCAATTCGCATTGCATAGCATAGCGATAGGCATCCTTCACCGCAGATGTGTCGCTGATATATTGCTCAGCCAGAGTTTCTAACTGGCGAACCAGAGCAAAAAACTCATCGCTGCTATAGGTTTCTATCCAGTCCCTGTAAACATGCTGCTCATTTGGGCTGCTCGCTAACTCTGTTCCCAAATAGCCATAGAGCTTCATACAAGGAAGCATGGCAGCAGTAGTGATACCCACCGACTGCGACCAAGCGGTTGCCAGCAAAAAGTCGGTGTACTGGCGAGTGGATTTTCCTGGTTGAACAGATGCAATATCGACATCCCATTCCCGCGCAAAACTGCCGTGCAGTTGCAACTCGTCCAGTACTCCAGCCGCCAACTCGTGAAACTGTTGTGTCCCTTGCCAATCGGGAGCCTTGGCGGCGGCAATACTGTAGGCTCGCATGAAGCTTTCGAGGAAATAGGCATCCTGACCGACGTAGTAAGCAAATCGTTCGCGAGCCAAACTCCCGTCACCAATTCCCTTCACAAACGGGTGTTTCAGGCAGGCGATCGCCAACTTCTGGTTGGCCTGCCACAAACTCTGCGCTATCGTCATGAATTCCGCCAAATTTTGGATGATTCGTGTTTTTTAGCTTTAGAAGCGATTAGGGAACAATCCTGAGGCTGTCAAAAAAGGTCAATTCGAGGGATTTCAGAACCGGCGTAGAACTCCGATCGAACCTGCTCCAGTGTCACATTATTCGTCATGTTGCCTTGATGAATGCAAGTTTTCTACCCAGCTTCCTCTGCCAATCGGGTCATTCCCAACTACAGTGAATATAACGATTACATTCCTCCCATGAAGTGGATTGCTGCCGAAGAGTTGCTTGCTTTTCGTCGCTGTAGGCGGCAACCCTATCTCCAGCAATTTGGGCCGCAAGAGCAACAAATACCTCCGAGTGACTTTTTAACGCAACTGCGTCAGGGACGCCAAAACCACCGCGATACCGTCAAACTCAATGCCCCTGGAATCGATGTGGGTGCGTTCAATAGCAAGTCATGGCCCGAGCTTCACGCTCGGGCTTTGCGTACGTTAGAGCTAATGGCTGCCGGAGAAGAGCGCATTTATCGGGGGGTATTAATGTATCCCCTTAATCTGCCGGGAAACCCCATGTTGGTGTGCAAGCCCGATATTTTAGTGCGATCGCCACTGCCATCCCCCTCTACCGAACCCACATCCCAGCCCCCAACCGAAGGGGTAGACAGCCACAATCCAGAGGGCTCCCACTCAGACTCTCTTCTTGCCGCCCTCCAGCCCGTCAGCCTCTCGTTTCTACATCCCAATGACCGCAAGTGGCACTACATCCCGGCAGATGTCCGTGCCAGCAAACGAGTTAAATCGGACTACGCCATGGTGCTGGCCCTACACTCAGAAGTCCTGCACATGGTCTGGGGGATAGACAGCGATCGGGCGTTTGCCATCCTGGCGGACAAACAATGGCGGCGGGTGGGATTGCGGGCAGCCAAACAAAATGCCCGTCAATTGTTGAGGGACTATTCCACTGCGATGGCTCGCTCGGAGCCGCCAGACGTTCACATGACCCGTAGTCGCTGCAGCCTGTGTACCTGGCAGGATCATTGCCGCTCGGTGGCTCGTGCCGAACATCCGTTGACGCTATTGCCCGGAATCACCGCAACCATTTATGCCACCCTGAAAGACATCGACGTTATCACTGTTGACGCCCTGGCCGGCACCACCAGCGATCGCATCCAGCATTTACCCGGCATTGGTCAAACCACTGCTCATCGCCTGATTCGACAAGCCCGAGCGGAACGGGACGGAACAGCTCTCCCCCTCAAGCCGTACGCATTGCCTCGATCGCCCATCGAGCTATATTTCGATATCGAAGCAGAACCCCAGCAAAATGTGGCGTACCTATTGGGAGTCTTGGCCGTCAACCGCCACCACAACGAGTCAACCTTTTACCCCTTCTTGGCAGACCACCCCGATAACGAGCAAGACTGCTGGAACGACTTCGTACAGTTGACGCAGCGCTATCCCAGTGCGCCGATTTACCACTTCCATGCCTTCGAGATTCATACCTGTCGTCAACTGGCCGATCGCTACAGTACCTCCCGCGTTATCCTGCAGCAAATCCTCAACCGCATGGTGGATCTGCACGAGATCGCCAGCAAGTGCGTGGTTATGCCGGTCGAGAGTTACTCCCTCAAGCACATGGCGAAATGGCAAGGGTTTAGCTGGCGTCAAGACGATGCGGGTGGAGCCCAAGCCGTTTATTGGTACGCCCAGTGGCTGAAAACCGGCGATCGGAGTTATCTTGACGCATCCGTGACGTACAACGAGGATGACTGCCTGGCCACATACCATCTCAAACGGTGGCTAGAGCACTGGGAGGCAGACCACTATCCAACCCCTGTTACCAGTTTGGCTCGCTGCGAAATTCCAGCATCGTAACCACAATAAATCCGGAAGGTCTACCGACACAGGGTTGCCCATGCAGGCAACAGCCCCACGATTGCGATCGGGCTATGGCTTTCGGCAATCAGCTATGGAGAGTTCTCTAGCCATTTTTCTTGGCCGATCGAGGCTTTGAGCTGTCTCCGCACTCCAGGCCTTACAGCAGATTGCTATAAATCCGGCGGCAGAACCGAGGTCGATAACCGCATATAGCAGTGGCCATACCACTGCGGACAGTTCAGCTATGTCTTTCCCTGAATGCACATAAAAGCTTTTGTCCTAACTGAAATGGCAAGCACTATATGTCTATCCCTAACGATGAATAGACACCTTTGTCCAAACTGAAATGGCAGCCATTATAACTGTCAGCTCTACCTAAGTAGATGGGCACCCTCTGGCCAGGTCGTACGCCGGTCAAACCTAAAGCTTCATGTACAATCCTCGTGCTTTCCCGCAGAGACAGCAATCGCCAATACGTTCATTTAAGTTAGTACGGTACCTATCCGTTGCCAGCTTTGGGGCATTTATGCTGGCTACTGCATTGCTCGGCATCAGCTACCGCCAGGATGCGTTGCAAAACATGACTGTACAGGGAGAAGAGCAAAACGTCACCATCACTCGAGCCTTTGCTCATTCAATCTGGAACGAATTCTCCGTTTTTTTGACCGAGACAGACAACCTGAGCGATGAAGACTTACGCAACCATCCCGTAACCGCACAACTCTTGCAACGGGTGGAAGAGCAACTGGCAGGATTATCCGTCGCCAAGATTAAAATATTCGACCTGCAAGGCCGGACAATTTTTTCAACGGAACTCGACCAGATCGGCATTCGACAATACGACTCGGAAGAGTTTCAAGCGGCTTTAGAAGGAGAAGTCACAACCTCTCTTGGGCACCGCGATCGCTTCAGCAGTATCTCAGGGGAGCTAGAAGATCGCAGTATTATCTCTAGCTACATTCCGATCCTGAGCACTGGCTTAACGAGCACTCCAAGCCAGTCAATCGAGACTCCCAACAGCGACATCATTGCCGTCTTCAAGCTATACAACGACTTCACGCCGTTAGTTCAACAAACTCGTTCCACCCAACGGGCCATCTTGCTGAAAGCCATCATTATTCTGGGAGCCTTATATGGATTGTTGTTGTGGCTGACGAGCCGTGCCGATGGCACCATCCAAGTGCAATATGCCGCCATCAAGCAATCGGCCACCGACTACTACAATCTGGCCCAAGAGCAGGAAGACACTCTCAGCAATCTGCGATCTGCCCAATCGCAACTGATTCATCAAGAGAAGCTGGCTGCATTAGGCCAATTAGTGGCCGGAGTTGCTCATGAAATCAATACCCCGTTGGGGGCCATTCAAGCGTCCGCCAGCAATATGACTAAAGCGCTGGAAGAGTCGCTGACCGAGTTACCGAGATTGTCGGAGCATCTGACGCCACACCAACAAGTCACGTTCTTTGCATTGCTAGATCTTGCCCGTCACAACAACAGTTTTCTAACCTCCAGCGAAAAACGTCCACTGCGCAAAGTCTTGATGCAGCAGTTGAAAGAGGCTGACATCGAGAATCCTCGACAAGTCGCCAATCTATTAATCGACATGGGGGTACACGACTCGGTGGCCCCTTATATGTCGCTACTCACCTCGGACTCATCCACCTGGTTGCTACGCTTGGCGTACAACTTGGCCCGATTACCCGCCAATAACCGCACGATTCTATCTGCAGTCGAGCGAGCAGCAAAAGTGGTCTTTGCCCTGAAAAATTTCGCCCACCACGACCACACCGAAGAGTTACAGCTCGTTTCGGTTGTTGACGGCATTGAAACGGTCTTGGAGCTTTACTACAACCAACTCAAGCATGGAGTTGACGTGCAGCGAGACTACCAGGCGACCCCTCAAGTGTGGTGCTATCCCGATGAACTCGTGCAAGTGTGGACGAATCTGATTCACAACGGTATTCAGGCCATGGATGGCACTGGTACTATCACCATCTCCGTGAGCCAAGATCGAGACTATTGTCAGGTGTCCGTCACCGACACCGGCCAGGGAATTCCTCCCGAATTACGAGCAAAGATTTTCGAACCTTTTTTTACCACTAAAAAAGCTGGAGAAGGCAGCGGCTTAGGTTTACACATCAGTCGTCAGGTGATCGAAAAACATCAGGGAATGATGGAAGTAGACAGCCAGCCAGGTTGCACTACATTCACAATTGGACTGCCATTAGATATCCCCGAAACCGGTGCCTTCAGTGAGGCAACCGATGCCTCCCGTGAAGACAGGGCTGTATCGATCTCGCAAATATTTCCGTTTGAAGAGGAGTTAAATCATGTCTAAAGCAGGTATTTTATGTGTTGATGACGAAATCACCATTCTCGATAGCCTGCGAGAGCAGTTATTGCGGTGCTTTGGCGATCGCTATCTGATTGAAGTCGCCGAAAATGCTGCCGAAGCGATGGAAGTGATGGAAGAGCTACATGAAGAAGGCATCACAGTTTTGATTATCGTCTCCGACTGGCTGATGCCCGGGTTGAAAGGGGATGAATTTCTCATCCAAGTCCACGACCGATTTCCCGAGATTGTTACCGTCATGCTTACTGGGCAAGCGGACGAGGCAGCCATTCAGCGAGCCCGCCAGGAAGCAGAGTTATTTGCCTGCTTGCACAAGCCCTGGAAAGAGTCCGACCTCAAAGACATCATTAGTTCAGCGTTAAACTAACTCACACCTCAACAGAGCTAGTTTCGCAATCATTATTGGCTATCATCCAGGTTGAGAATCCCCAACCCCTTCGCTCGACATTCGTTCTGCTCCATACACTCTACATCCACTGATTTCCCCCTCCTATGAGCACCCCAGCTATTATCTGTGTCGACGACGACTTGGGGATTCTCAGTAGTCTTGAAGAACAGCTCAGTCGGCACTTTGGTGACGAATGCGATATCGAGTTGGCCTCTGACGCGACAGAAGCATTGGATTTGTGCGCTGAATTATTGGCAGAAGGGATTCACATTCCCGTCGTGATTTCCGATCAGCAAATGCCCGGCATGCAAGGCGATGAACTCCTGGTTCGCATACACGATTTAACCCCCAAAGCACTAACCATTCTGCTCACCGGTCAAAGTAGCGTTGAAGCCATTCGCAATGCTGTCAATGCTGCCAGCCTCTATCGGTTTATCGCCAAACCCTGGAACGAAGCCGACCTGGTGTTAACCGTCAAGGAAGCATTGCGCCGCTACGAGCAAGATCGTCAACTGGCCACTCAAAAGCAAGCTTTGCAGGCAGCCAATGTTGAACTCGAACGGTCTATTTCATTGCTGCAAGCCACTTTAGACTCCACCGCCGATGGCATTCTGGTGGTCGATCGCACGGGTACAATCACCCATTTCAATCGCAAACTCCTAGATATTTGGGAGATCGAGCCACATGGCGAGCCCACCCACATTCTCCATCGCATGACCCATCAACTGGCTCACAGCCAGCAATTTGATATTGAACAGTGGGAGGCAGAACAGTGGTGCCAACCCGAAACGTGCGAAGTTCTCCAGCTCAAAGACAACCGCATTCTTGAATGCCTGTCTCAACCCCAATATCTCAACCAGCACGTTGTGGGGCGCGTGTGGAGCTTTCGCGATGTCACTAAACGCCAAAAAGCCGAAGAAACCATTCGCTATCAAGCCAATCACGATGTTTTGACGGGACTGGCCAATCGACGACAATTCAAGCGCCGCCTCGCACAGCTCCTCAGTTCCGATCGCTCCCAATACAATCACTTAGCGGTTCTATTCATCGATTTGGATCGATTCAAAAATGTAAATGACTCATTGGGGCATGCGGTTGGCGATCGCCTGTTACGGGAAGTCTCCGAACGCTTGCGGCAGTGTTGCCGCGATGAAGACATACTATCCCGCTGGGGGGGGGATGAATTCACCATGGCAGTTCCCAACCTCCGCTCTCCGGAGGCATCCGCAGCGATCGCCGAGCGACTACTGGAGGTCTTGCTGCCCAGCTTCAACCTACTAGGACACCCCATTTGTGTGACCAGTAGTATTGGCATCGCCACCTATCCAGAAGACGGCGAAACGGCTGATATGCTGCTCAAAAATGCCGACACCGCCCTCTACCAAGCCAAAGAGGACGGACGCAACTGCTACCGACATTTCACCCGCTCCCTAAACGAGCAAGGCCTAGAAACCCTGGCTTTGGAATATGCGTTGAACCAGGCCCTAGAACAATCGGAGTTTTCCCTGTACTACCAGCCCCAACTCAACTCCGCCACAGGCGACATCTCCCACATGGAGGCGTTGATTCGATGGCATCACCCTCAGCTGGGTACTATTCCACCCACGCAGTTCATCCCGCTGGCCGAACTCAACGGCTCGATTGTGGCATTGGGTCGGTGGGTGCTGCAAACGGCTTGTACCCAAGCCAAACAATGGCAAGCGGCAGGCATACCGGTAGCGGTAGCCGTCAATCTATCCCCCCGTCAGCTCGCGGATCGCTCACTGCTGCACACGATTCAAGAGGTGCTCAACCGCACCCGTCTGGAGAGTAAGCTGCTCGAACTGGAGATTACGGAATCCGGAACGTTTCACAATGTCAAGCAGGCCAAACAGGTCCTGTCTCAACTCAGCAACATGGGCATCGGTATTGCTCTGGATGATTTCGGAACGGGATATTCCTCCCTCAGTCACCTCAAACAGTTTCCGCTGAATACAATCAAAATCGATCGCTCGTTTGTGCGAGATTTACAGCATCAGGTCAACGATGTAGCGATTGCCAAAGCCATTTTGGAGTTGGGGCGAGGATTGAGTCTGCGAGTGGTCGCCGAAGGGGTCGAGACTTATGAGTTGAAAGCATTACTAGAATCTTTAGGCTGCCAGCACATGCAGGGTTACCTGTTCAGTCGTCCCCTAACGGCCGAGGGGGCAACTCAGTTTTTGCAGCAGCACCGCCATCGCACGGTACAGGTGCCATCCTAAACACACTCTGCTTGCATAGCGATCGGAAATCAGGCGGTTTCAAACTGTTCTCGATAGGCCAAGACCGCGCTCGAAATCGTAGGAAACACACAATCCTCTCCCATCTGGGCCAAAAACTCCGATTGCTGCAATTGGGCGTATAAGTCCTGCTTCACTTTGGCCATTCCCAACCGAATTCCCCGATTCGCTAGCTCGGCATGAAACTCCACCAACATGTCGTAAGCGGTAATGTCAATCTCGGCGATCGCCTCTGCATTCAACACAAACCAAGCGACCCCCGTATCCTCTTCCGCAGTTTGCCGTTCGATAGTATCCCACGCTCGCTGCTTAAAATCCTCGGCATTGGCAAAACATAACGGAGCGTCGTACCGATACACCAGCAGCCCCGGTACCGTTTCCACCTGCGCCCAATCGTCTACATCGTGCCATCCGTCCCAACCAGCCACCCGCCCCAACACGGCATCGTGAGGGCAAGACACCCGTACCAGCAAGTCCAAAATGGAGAGTACGACAGCAATCCCTACCCCAAGCAAGATATCTGTTGCCAGCACTCCGACCGTCGTGAAAATCGCCAGCAAAAACTCCGTCTTGCGAAACCGCCACAGCCTGACGAACTCGGAAATCTCGATCAGCCTCAGTGCAGCAAAGATGACGATCGCCCCCAATGCCGCCATCGGAAACGACGCCAGCACCGGTCGCAGAAACACCAGGACAGCAACCACCACCACAAATGCCACCAGCGAAAACACCTGCGATTGGCTCCCCGATGCGTCCCCCAATGCCGTCCGGCTGCCGCTACTGCTGAGGGGAAATCCCCGAGCCAGCCCCGCCCCCACATTGGCCACCCCCAACGCCAGTAGCTCTTGATTGGTGTCAATGCGATACCCATTGCGCGCTGCAAACGCCCGCGCGGTCAGCACGTTATCCGAGTACCCCACAATGGCAATCCCTGCAGCCGTTGCCAGTAGCTCCATCAACAAGCTGTCCACAGACGAGCTGCCCCCAAACGAACTGAATGCTGGCACCACCAGTCGCGGTAACCCTGCCGGGATCTGACCCACCACCGCTACCCCCTGTTCGTTCAGATGGAATAGGGCCGTCACCCCTGTGGCCATCAGCACCGCTAGCAATGCCCCCGGAGCGGTGGGGTAGCGCTGCTGAAACACCAGCAAGAACACCAGCACGAACCCAGCTAGCGCGAGGGTGGGCAGGTGAACGGCATCCAGGCGAGTCAAAAACTCCCACACCTCTCCGTACACCGTCCCAGACTGCAACGAAAGACCACCCACCTTACCCAACTGACCGGCCATCATCAGTATCGCTACCCCCGCCATGTATCCCACCAAAATGGGCTTCGAGAGTAGATTGGCCAGAAACCCCAGTCGAGCAACATAGGCAATCGTGCAGAGCCCACCCACCATCAACGCCAATACTGTCGCGAGCGCAGCAGGCTCCTGTCCGGTCTGCGCAGACAGGGGAGCGATCGCCGCCGCCGTCATCACAGCCGTCGTCGATTCCGGTCCCACGGACAATTGAGGGGACGACCCGAGCAAGGCGTACACTACCATCGCCGGTAAAATCCCCCACAATCCTGCGACTGGCTCCACCCCCGCCAGCTCGCCATAGGCCATACATTGCGGAATCAGGTACGCGGCTACTGTCACTCCTGCCACAACATCCCCCCGCCACCATTCAAGGCGATACGAGAGCAACCGCTGCAATCCAGGCAACATCATGGGCACTTAAGCCTCAACCACAAAATCCAATTCATATAGCGAGGCAATCCGCTATAGAGAATTCCCTCACCATTTTCCCTTGCTAATCAGGGATTCAAGCGGTCTCCACATTCCAGACTTTACAGCGGATTGCTATAGCCACTCGGACCTATAGCAATCCCCCAACCTGGGGTCGATCGCACTCAGATTGTCAAAGGTATAGCAGTGTCCACACCACTGCGGACATTTCAGCTATGTCCATCCCTGACTATGCTTAGAAACTT
>JBCBVA010000071.1:0-19336 GCA_039817825.1 Cyanobacteria bacterium J06642_12
CAATAGTGATGGAGATCTTGAGGTCACCGGCACAGCAAACCAAGATAGTCCGTTATTCGATGGAAATGTGCCGATTCTTGGCAATGACGTGTGGGAACATGCCTACTATCTGAACTATCAGAATCGTCGTACCGACTACCTCGACGCATGGTGGAATGTCGTCAATTGGGAGGCGGTCAACCAAACCTACGAAGATGCTACTTCGTAGACAGTGCGGGATAGATGCTTGAAAGAAGTCAAAACCTTACCGTTCCTTCAAGCACATCGTTCTCAACGTATTTCTAGCGATCTTTAGCCTTTAAAAACGCAATCAATTGGCTAGCCAATCCTTTGGTTAGCCGTCGATCTGCTATCTCCGGTGGCACGATCGCCCCCTGCTGTTCGTAATATTCGCGCAATGCTTCTGCCGATTCGATGTGTTTGAGGCGGTCTGTTACCTCGGCATATAACTCGGGTTCGTAGGGTTCGATCCGCCGCAGCAAGCAGCGAATGTAGCTTTTCTGCATTTCGGAGGCAGGATGCACCCTCCAATCGGCAGCTTTCTCCAGTAAAACCACCGTGAACCGCAGGTGTTTGTCGATCCAGTCATCGGCGATCTCCACCAGGTGAGGTAGAGCTGGAGCTGCCGCTAATGCTTCCAGTTTGTGCTTGTTGACGCGAATGAGGCTGGCTCCCACGTCTGCTCCGTACTGAATTTGCAGCAGTTCGCCACCGTACTTGGGTTCCTGCTCGGGGATCTTGAGAAACCAGCATCCTTTGGATAGCGGTGTCCATTCAAATCGACTGGGTAGCGATGCTTCCGCCGAGAGTAGCAGACTGACAATTTCCACATCCATACGCTGCAAGAGATTGGCTTCCCGCTGCCGCCGTCGAATCTCTGCCTGCTCTCGCTCTCGTACCTGCTGCGACACCGTGGCGCTCAATAAATCCGTCCGTCGAGCCAGGCCAAAGAGTTTGTGAACGGTCTGTACGGTGTGGCGACGAGTGTTATCTGATACGTCGATAATGAGGCAGTCGTCTTTCCCCTCCGCCTGGCGTGTCCCCCGCCCCAGCATTTGGGTGAATAGCAGTGATGACTGGGTTGGGCGGGCCATAATCACGCACTGTAGCTGCGGGCAATCCCAGCCTTCTGTGAGGACTAAGCAGTTGGTGAGAACCTGCAATTCTCCCGTTTCAAATGCCTCTAGGGTGGCTTGGCGATCGCCCCGCGACTGCTGACCACTCACCGTTCCTGCCACAATCCCAAACGACCGAAAGGTCTCTGCCAGTTGCAGGGCGTGCTGCACCGAGACGCAGTAGGCTACTGCACCACGACCTTCGGCATAGCGCATCCATCCTTCTACAATCAATTGATTGCGGGCATTGGTGTTCACGGCCTTGTCCAACTCCCCTACCGCGAAATCCCCCTGGCGGGTGCGGACGGTATCCAGCTCTAGTTCCGTATCGAGACGTACGGCCCGCAGGTCGCAGAGGTATTCGGGAATCAGATCGGGGAGCGATCGCGTAAAGCACAGCTCCTCAAACACCTCCCCCAGCCCCACCCGCTTATCTCGTTCGGGAGTGGCTGTCACCCCCAGACATTTGGCACCGTGCGAGGTCAGGGCGTTAATGGTTGCTTGCCAGCTCTTGGCCGGAGCGTGATGAGCTTCATCGACCACCACCACATCGATCGCCGATGGGTCAATCCGATCGAGCCGTCGATACAGAGACGGAATGCTGGCGACGATAACTTGCTTATCCAGCTCCTCCCGCTGCCGTTGTACCACCCCCAGCTTGACTCGCGGCCACACTTGGCGAATCTTGTCCACCGCCTGTTGCAGTAGTTCTTGACGATGCACCAGCACAATTCCTTGCTTCTTCGTGCCCCGCAGACGCTTCTTGAGCAACTGGGCAAACACCACCGTTTTGCCTGCCCCAGTCGCCATTTGCACCAGGCTGCGATCGCATCGTTCCCAACTGGCTTCGATCGATGCGATCGCGAGTTTTTGATAGGGGCGTAGCTTAATGGCCACTGGCTTGAGTGCTGAGTGACCTAAACGGTCTCGGCATAGTCGAACATCAGCGGAATGCGGTCCACTACGGGGTCATCGGCGACCTGACCGGTTTTACGGGCCCAGAATCGGCTCAAAAAGTGAATTTGACGCAGACCAACGACGAGATTGAGGCCTGGAATCACCAACCACCATACGACTAACGGCTCAGGCAACCCTTCTTCGCGATACAGAGCATTGACATCGCAGTACAGCCGAAATTGAACGATGTAAATCCAAACCACCCCCAAGAGGGATAGCGCTCCGAACCACTGAGGTACATCCGGGTCGAATGTGGCCAACAGCGGTGGTACCGTCACCCCCAATACAAACGGGAACAGACAAAGGCTACCGGACCAACCCTGGCCGTTGTAGGCCCGCAGTTCCTCTTGAATCACCCATTTGTACCAGCCGTAATACAGCAGACCGGTAGCCAGCGAGAGAGCAATGACCTGCCATAAGGGACGAGGTGTAGGGGCGCGGCGAGATATGTCTAGATTTGGAGAGTCCACGTGCAAATAAAAGGCTTAATATTCTGTTGCATTATCGCCTGCTGTGGCTATCTGAAACGGTTGTCAGGTTAGAGGCGCGCCAGTCGTACCTATTGTTTCCCGGCCAGCTTGGCAGATAATACCGTTATCGCGTCGGCATTGGTTGCTGGTGCACACCTATCTTGAGGCTTTCCATTCTCATGACTGCGACTGAAGTCATCGTTCCTGCCACCACTGCCAATCTCGGTCCTGGATTCGACTGTCTGGGAGCGGCCTTGGATCTTTACAACCATTTTTGGTTTTCACCGCAGGAGAGAGACTCGCCTGAGGGGGGGGAGGTCAGTATTGTGGTGCGCGGTCAGGAGGATGTGTCCTTCGGCAAAGATAACTTGGTGTATCGAGCATATGCCCGTGCCTTTGAATTGCTCGATCGCCCCATTCCCAACGTCACCATTGAAATCGAACTGAATGTTCCCATGTCGCGGGGCTTGGGTAGCTCTGCCACCGCCATTGTGGGTGGCTTGTTGGGGGCCAATGCGATTGGCGGGTTGAATCTGGCCCAAGAAACGCTATTGCAATTGGCGATCGCTATAGAAGGGCACCCCGACAATGTCGTTCCGGCTTTGCAAGGGGGCTGCCAGTTATCCGTGTTGGGGGGTCAGGGCCGCTGGACCTTCTGTCCGCTAGAGTGGCACCCCGATATCCAGGTAGTGGCGATCGTGCCGGATTTTAAGCTGTCAACCGAGAAAGCCCGCGACGTACTGCCCGAGTCCGTTCGCCTGTCCGATGCTGTCTTTACGCAAGCTCACCTCGGGTTACTGCTAAGAGCACTTAGTACCGGTCATACGGACTGGCTGGCGACCGCCCTGGACGATCGCCTGCATCAACCCTACAGAGCCCAATTAATTGCTGGATTTACAACCATCCAGACTGCGGCGATCGCTGCCGGAGCCTACGGCGTGACCATTAGCGGCTCGGGGCCAACCTTGCTGGCATTTTGCAGCCCAGACCGGCGAGAGGCGATTGGTACCGCAACGGTGGCTGCGTGGGAGCAACTGGACGTGAGCGCAACCGCAAAGCTACTGAACTTAGATCGAGATGGTGGTCGTATCGTCACTTCCGCGTAGATTTCGCGATGCGCTGCTGGAGCGACCTCCTTCACCATGGGGCTGGTGGCTGCGTCGCTATTCTCCTGCTATTGGCTCCGAGAGTCGCCAACCACGAGTTCCGCTGACCCCCGATGGGTTTCCCTAGTTCAGTTCTGTCTCTATCACATAGATAGCGGCTTAGCAGATGGTGGATAGTTTGGGTACATTGCCAAACGTGTTCTGGGCTTGACCTGGACGATCTGCGTTGGCTTATGAACCCCCAGTGGTCGTTCTAGCTGAATTCAGTACAATCTTGAACAACCATACTCACCGTATACCGGCTAACCCTCTGCCCGCTCTGCCTCTGAGACCTTGTGCCAGGGTGAGACAGATGCGTAATACTGGTAGGTCAATGTATTCTTTTGTACTATTAAGGAGGCTGTATCGGTATTATTGATGCCAGCTAATGCCATTCTTGTCTCTTGAATGAGCGTCTGCTTGGCAGATTGCTTGTCTTTGTCCTCTTCGAGGTGCCTCAACCGTTGTCTCAATGGGCTGGTATCGGTAGCGTTCCCTCCTAAGTACTGCCGTTTTCTGTCGATTCGCTTAGCTCGGCACAACCGTTGTTGCCTTTAGGCTCTTGCCTGTGGCTGCCCTGCATGTTGTTGATGGGACTTGAATGGTTGAGTAGACGGTGTTGATGGTTGGGAGTCTGGCTGCATCTGAGGTGTCAATAGTGGTGAATATTTCTCCCAATGTCTGGAACTTAAGCGAGCGAGCGGATAGTTTTATAGCACCTCTTGCAGGTGGAAGCGGTCGGATATGACGTACTCCATTAACAATTCAAAGAGTCCCTCGCGCGAACTTGACACTATCGTCACAGGTCGCTTTGTCCAGGGCAAGCAGGAGTCTACGTTGTCTGTCGCGGAGCAGGAGATAGCGGCAGAGTCGCTCGAGGTGAGTCGACCCTCGTATCGATCCATCACGCATCGCCGTTCGGCTCAGATCAAGCAGTTGCTGTCGTTTGAAGAGCTGCTCAAAAATATTACCGATAGTGTCCGAGACACGTTAGATGAAACCACGATTCTCGAGACCACTGTGCGAGAGCTGTGTTTGGCATTGAATGTTCGCTGCTGCAATGCATCTCTCTATAATTTGGCCGACAGAACCTCGACTGTGCGCTACGAATATGCAGCTGCGGTACCGGGGTCTCGCGGGCGCGTTTCGCAGATGGAAGATTTCCCGGAATGTTACCAGCAATTGCTGGACAAATGGTGCTTTCAAATGTGCTCTCTACGGGTCAGTCCCGAGCGACAGCAGGTGGCGTTGCTGGCCTGTGCTATCTACAACGGCGAGAGCAGTTTGGGCGATTTATGGCTGGTCGATCGCGCCGATCGCGAGTTTAGCGAGCTGGAAATTCGCTTGGTGAAACAAGTGGCCAACCAGTGCGCGATTGCCATTCGGCAAGCCCGTTTGTACCAAACCTCCCAAAATCAAGTGCATCAACTGCAGCAGATGCATCAGATTAAGGATGACTTTATCAGCACTGTGTCTCACGAGCTGCGCACGCCTCTAACCAGCATCAAGATGGCTTTGACCATGCTGAAAAACCAGCTATCAGAGCCGCAGAAACAGAAATATCTCGCCATGGCGCTGCAGCAGTGTCAACGGGAAATTGATTTAGTCAACGATCTGCTGGATTTACAGAAGCTCGAACAGGCAGATCGCACATTTATTCGCAATTCTGCTGTGTCAGTCTCGTTACCGCTGTGGTTGGGCAACTGGGCGAATGCGGTGACTGTGGAAGCGCAGCGCCATATGCTGGATGTTGAGGTTGACTTACATCGATTGACGGCAGATTCCGGTTATTTCGTCGAGATTGATGGTCCCTGCTTGGAGCGGATTTTACGCGAATTAATCCACAATGCTTGTAAGTACACTCCTTCAGGGGGCTGTATACAACTGCTGGCTAGGGAATTGGGCGATCGCTGGGAGTTAGATATCCGCAATTCGATCGAGATTCCCTCTGCTGAAATTGCGCATGTTTTCGAAAAGTTCTACCGTGCAGCGGATATTAGGACTGCTCAGGTGCAAGGGACGGGGTTGGGGCTATCGATTGTCAAAGAGTTGGTGGAATTGTCGGAAGGAACCATTTCGTTGACTAGCGACGGGGGGTGGACAACTGTCAGACTCTCATTTCCCAAACAATTAGCCACAGCCACAGCCTGACCCGCTTAGATTCTGTTCTTACCCCTGCAGCTCCCAACCCTTCCTGTCGTTTTCTGCCCCTCGTAGAGGATAGTCTGAGAGCAGCACGCGCTCAGGAGCGCTTGAATGTTCATCTGCAACGACCGCAGACATCCTGCAGGAATTGAGTGAGTTGGTTTCGCCTCTAACGAGCGCTCATCGCCTCAACGCACACCTCGAGATTGTGAGTTTGACCGGGTTGTGAGTGTGACTCGTTAGTGAACTTGGGCTGCCATCGTTAACAGGCCCTGTTGCCCCAGCAAAATTTCTCTCAGGAAGGAGGCTATGCCGACCCAGATGACAGGGGTCATGTCGACGCCACCCATGGTGGGAATGACCTTGCGAGTAACGCGCAAAATCCATTCGGTAGGCCAGACTGCCAAGACGTAGGGGAAGCGATCTCCATCAATCTGGGGATACCAAGACAGGGGAATGCGCAAGACGAACAGCAGAATGTACAGAGCCAATAGTGGATTGAGAATCCAGATGGCCAGGCTGAGAGAGTCCATAGATCTGTGGAATACAAGCAAGGGTTAATGGTTTCTATTGTGACTAACTTCGGGCATTCCTGCTGGTGGGATTGATGGGGGCGATCGGCTGTGGGGATCGTGCAACCGGGATCGTTAAAAAACGGTTGTGCTTTTTTACAACCTGTAGAGAATCCGGCAATCTCTATCCCTAGTTAGCCTGAGGGCTATTCTGTTAGATTGCCCCCTACCGGTAGGAAAAATCTTAATGGTTGGTTCCAAATCTCCTTCAAAGGCTACAGTCGCGTCACTTCTGGGGGATCGCCCCCAGCTCTAGCGGTAGTCGACCGACATATTTGCAGTAGGAGGGGCGTGATATAGTGCTCGCCATAGATTTATGCCCCCACAGGTAGCGTCCATTCGTGGGGATAAGTGTTATATTTATACCAATCGAGGCTATTTAGCGTGCTGCCTGTCAACATTCAGCGACTCGACAATTGTTACGATCTGCCCGCTCGCCGCGATCGCCAAGATGCCGGGTGGGACTGTTACGCGGCGGACGATGCGCTGCTGTTGCCCAGAACCATCGGCAAGATCCCGCTGGGGTTCTCGTTGGAGATTCCAGAGGATTGGGCGGTGCTGCTGCTGCCTCGGTCGGGGCTGGCGTCGAAGGGGATTACCCTGAGTAACTCGCCGGGGTTGATTGACTCCTCCTATCGCGGGCCGGTGTGTGCGTTGGTGTTTAACCAGAGCGACGAGGCGTTTACGGTGCGGCGGGGCGATCGCATTTGTCAGTTGGTGTTCTTGCCCGTGCCGGACGTGCAGTGGCAGGAAACGGAAGAGCTGTCAGCCACTGCGCGCGGTAGCGGTGGGTTTGGCAGTACTGGAGTGTCGGGATAGGTGATCGGGTGCTTCTGGATATTTTGAGTCTGGAGGCTCTAGCGATTCTGGCAACACCTGCTGTGGTTAAGACTTCATGTTTCGCGGTTTGACTTGCCTGTATTGACGTTTCGGGATTCAGCGTTTCAATCGATCAATACCGTTCGAGCGTTCTGAACGAGGTCGTACTGAAACTGAGTCCGTTGCTGGTAGAGGGACCTGAATTGGATTGGGCGCGGTAGCTGCGAGCGCGCTGAATTATTCTCCCAACTCTCGCAGTTTTTAATTCGCACTTCATCCTGAGGGTTCTCATGGAATTCATCACTCGCGATCTGATTGACCGTGCCAGTCAAACTCCGGTTCCTTACGGGGCGTTGGGAGCGGTGGTCGATACTCGTACCTATTTGCGGTATTTGCCGGAGGAGCAGCGGCGGGAGACGCCGTGGGAGCGCAATGCTCGGGTGACCAACTACAACGTTAATTTGGCGAGTGGCTTGCAGCCTAAGGAAGAGTTGCAAGCGGAAGCGGAACTGATGTTCGATCGCTTCAACCACCTCAAGGCCTGGGCCTCTGGCCGTGTTGCTTGGGTAGGGGGAACTAAGATTACGGATACGGTGCCGGAAGCGTGTTTTAACTGCAGTGCGCTGGCGGTAGACCGGTTGGCCTCGTTTACGGAAGCCTTTCACCTGCTGATGTTGGGGTGTGGCGTTGGGTTCCGGGTGCTGCGCAGCGATGTGGCGCAGCTACCGATATTCCGGCAGGATTTCAAGGTTGACACGCTGCCGGTGGAGATTAAGCCGAGCGACGAACGTCAGGAAAGCACCAGCGTCGAGCTGGATGGACCGGCGGTGCGGGTGACGGTTGGGGATTCTCGTCAGGGCTGGGTGGATGCTCTGGGGTTGCTGCTCAAGTTTGCCAACGAAGACAAAGAGTTTCAGTCGATTGAGTTCGATTTCAATAATCTGCGCCCCTTCGGCGATCGCATTAAAGGATTTGGCGGTACGGCTAGCGGCTATGCTCCGCTGCGCAAGATGCTATTGGAGGTGGCCGACATTATCTGCAATGCTCCGGCTCCGCAATTGCGTCCCATCGATGCGATGGACATCATGTGCTGTATTGGTAGCTGCGTGGTGGCGGGGAATGTGCGCCGCAGTGCCGAGATTTGCCTGTTTGACCCCAACGATACGGAAACGGCCAGTGCCAAGCGCGGACTGTGGACGGATGAGACGCTGGCGAATAAGCGCTATCGCGCCATGTCGAATAATTCGGGGGTGTATTACGATCGCCCGGAGAAGGACTTCCTGCGGGAGCTGTTCCAGGTGATTCGTTATGAAGGGGAACCTGGGTTTATTAATGGGGCGGGACACAAGTCTCGTCGTCGTGAAGCGGCGCAGCAGTGGCGTCCTGATGAGCCGGTGTCGAATTACGTGGACAATGCCGGTCTGACCAATCCTTGTGCGGAGATTCTGTTGAGTTCTGGCTATGCCGGAGCCAAGGCGGGGTCGTTCTGTAACCTGACTGCGTTGCCGCTGCCGGAGTTTGTTAAAGAGACGGCAGATGGTGGTTTTGAGGTGGACTACGAGGAGTTGGATATCTCCTTGCGGTTGATTACTCGGATTGGCTTGCGTCAGACCTGTGTCAATATCAGCTTGCCGCTGTGGGATAAGACTCAGAAGCAGGAGCGTCTGTTGGGGGTGGATTGCTGCGGTTGGGTGGAGCTGTTCGACAAGTTGGGTTGGGCCGTCGATTCGGATGAAGCCAACGCGCTGCGCAAGTGGTGTCACGATACGGCTAATGATGAAGCGACTAAGTATGCAGATCATTTGGGAGTGCTGCGTCCGCTGTTGGTGACCACGAACAAGCCGAACGGGACGTACGCTCAGCTCAATACGATTGCTTCTGGGTTGCACTGGCCTTACGCGCCTTATTACCTGCGTCGTATTCGCATGAGCCGCACCGATGCGCTGGCGTTGACGCTGCGGGACCAGGGGGTACCGATTTATCCCGAGTCGTTTGTGTTGGATGGGCTGGATGAGGCTCAGGGCGAGAATATTTGGGAGAAGTTGGAGTGGTATCGCAATTTGCCGGGTGAGGCTCGCGATCGCGTTCTACAACAATCCGATACGTGGGTGTTGGAGTTTCCCGTGAAGACGGCGGCGCGGCGCAAGAGTTCGGATGTGTCGGCGATCGAGCAGCTTGAGAATTACAAGTGCACGACGAAGCATTACTGCGACCACAACGCTAGCGTGACGATTACGGTGGCGGATGATGAGTGGGATGCGGTGGTGGATTGGGTGTACGACAACTGGGAGGATTTTGTCGGTATCTCGTTCTTGCCCAAGTGTGCAGATGATGTGTATCCGCTGTTGCCTTATCAGGCGATGACGGAGGAGGAGTACGAGGAGCGGGCGAAGAGTGCTGTGTTCTCGGTAGATTTCGAGCGGTTGGCGTTTTACGAGCGGCTGATGGATGACCCGGATGCGGTGGATCTGGAGTCGGATTGTGTTGGCGGGGCTTGCCCGGTTCGATAGTTCCTTCCGATTGTGAGTTTGTGACGCTGGGGAGTCTGTGATGGGCTCCCCGCTTTTTGTAGGGGGAGTTAGAACCATCGTTGATTGTTGTTTGATTTCCAGAGGAGGTAGAGGATTGCGAGGATTCCGGCAACGCAGGCGACAGGGGATTCTGCGAGGACGGTGGCGGCGGTGATGAGTTGTAGCAGGAGGCGTAGTTCATCTTGAGGGGTCATGTTGTCGATTGGTTGACTATGCTTTCAAGCTTCGAAGGTCGTGAGGTGAGAACAGAGGCAAGAAAAGTACTTGATCTGGATGACTTCATGGTGATTTTTACCGGATAGGATGTCCCCAAGGGGTAGGAAATAGTTGAGTGGGCAGATCGCAGAGGTTACTTGAGGCTGAGATTGAGCGAGTTAAGTCGGCGCTCAACCGTTGTGGCTATCCCAATCAAAAGGCGCTGGCGATGGATTCAGGATTGTCTCCATCAACAGTCAAGAATTTTTTGAATGGAAAGCCTGTTGACTATCTGAACTTTGTCGAGCTTTGTAGTCGGCTGAGCTTGGACTGGAAAGATGTTGCCAACCCACTTGATGACGACAGCGCAGAATTAGAAAACCAGCCTACGTTTATTGCTGGACCACCGATTAGACATCCGAGAAACTTTTTTGGGCGGGAGCGGGAGTTGCGGCGGCTGTTTGGGTTGTTGAAGACTCAGCCGATGCAGAATGCGGCGATTGTGGGGAAGCCGAGATCGGGGAAGACTTCGCTGTTGAACTATTTACGAACGATAACAACGACTCCAAAAAGGGAGTTGAGGGAGGGGCAGCGATCGGACTGGTTGCTATCACCGAAGACGTACACCTGGATTTATGCAGACTTCCAAGATCCGCGCTTGCACAGTCGATTGGGGCTGATGGCCCACCTGCTAGAGGGCATGGGAATAGATGTGCCTGCTGGTTGCAGTTTGGAGATGTTTATGGAGGTGGTGAGTGATCGGGTGAAGCAACCCACCGTGGTGTTAATGGATGAAATTGCAGTGGGGTTGCAGCGTTGCCCAGAGCTGGATGATGAGTTTTGGGAGAGTTTGCGTTCTCTTTGTAATAGTGCGACTGATGGCAACCTTGCATTTGTGTTGTCGACACCAGAACAACCAGTAGGTCTAGCACAGGCTTCAGGGCATAGTTCGCCGTTTTTCAATACGTTTGGATACACAGCATTCATCGGCTCACTAACAGAATCTGAAGCACGAGAATTCGTGGGTAGCTCGACTACAGCATTTGCAAAGGAAGACGTTGGTTGGATGTTGGAAGCTAGTGGACGTTGGCCATATTTACTGCAGATTTTGTGTCGCCAGCAGCAATTTAGTTTGGAAGAAGGGCAAGTGGGAGACGCTTGGCGCGAAGAGGCAATGAAGCAACTAACTCCCTTTCTTTATCTGCGGGATTGATCATGACCAAGGCATCCAATTTGCGTAATGCCTATACGGATTCTCCCGAGCAGCATCCCAATTTGATTTTGGGCACGTTGCAACTGATGTTTTGGGTGGTGTTCCATCCCTCTGCTTTTCGCAATCATCTCAAACGTATTGACCTATCACTAGAGCTTCCACGAAGTACAAAGCGAAGATGGCCTAAGTGGAGGAATTGGAAGTTATGGAGGCTATTGCTGCAAGGTTTTGTAATCACACCAATGCTGACAAACTTGACACTTTGTATAGGGTTTGTTTTTTGGACAGTGATAAATGACGGGACATTATCTAGTACAGCTTTCGGTGTGGCGACTACCTCTAGCGTGTTATTCAGCGTGTTATTCGGTGTGACGACCATCTCTAGCGTGTTATTAGGCGTGTTATTCAGCGCGGCTTTTGGAGTAACGGCAGGTGTGACTTTCGGCATGGCGTTAAGCGTGGCGGTCGGTTTGGGATTTGGAGTCATCGCAGTGATTGACGGGGCCGTTGGCGAGGCAACAAGCATAGCGACAAGGGTGGCTGTTGGCGTGGTCTTTGGCGTAGTTTTTGGCGTGATGAGAGGAGTAGTGCGAAGTGGGCCGACAGGTTTCGTAGTAGTTGCGATGGCAGGGTTCGGAGGGGGATTATCGCTTGGATTCGGTGGAGGTTTGGCTTTTGGCACGTGTTTGTTTTTACATACCTGGTCACCAGTGGCGCTGTTCCCGTTATTAATCCTAGGCGGAGGATGTTTGCAGTTCTTAGACGGACAAGTAGGTACGGACTCACCCTATTACTTTTTGAGATGGCATCCTGCTTTTTGGTACGAATGGCAACGTTTGCATTGGCCAGGGTTAGCTAAACACGTTCTGATGGTTTATGAACGCAATCAAGCGGAGGGTCAAGCCGCTCTTTACTATCTCAGTACCAGTCGACAGCGTTGGGCTGCCCAAGCAGTGCAATTAGAACTGGATGCTCGCAAGCTTGAAAATTTTCAAACTATCCAAGCGCTATCAAAAACAGAGGAGCCCAATACCGCTCTTGATTCAGACAACCCAGGAGTCGCAATTCTGCGTCGCTTTGAAGCAATTGGCCAAGACACTTCTGCCGCACTCGCCCAAACCAGCAACTACAACCAACGCTTAGCTTTTAAAGACATCAGCGACAAACTCAACAGCCTGGTGATGGAACTCACTCGCACTGACAATAAAGCTGCTCCTCGTTTCCGCCCCATCGCCCAACAGTGGCAAACCATCGTTACTCAATATTGCAACCAGCTAGCCCAAACAGCCGAACAAAACCAAGACCTCGATAACCCCTACATCACCGGTGTCCCTCTCACCCAATCCCAGTACATCTTTGTGGGTCGCACCGACACCTGTGCCCGCATCGAACAACTCCTGCTCGATGATCGCCGCCCACCCCTTTTCCTCTACGGCCAACGCCGTACGGGCAAAACCTCTCTGCTTAACAATCTCGGTCGCCTCCTTCCTACCCGATTCATCCCCACCTCCGTCGATCTCCAAGGCCCAACCTCAAAAGCCCGCGACGCCAGCGGTTTCCTCTACAATCTCGCCCGCGAAATCTCCAAAACCGCCCTCTACCAACGCAATCTCCAACTCCCCAAACTCTCCCGCGAAGCCCTCGCAGCAGATCCCTTCACCACCTTCGACGAATGGCTGGACGACGTGGAGCAAATACTCGATGACAAAGTCGGCAACGGCACCCTCCTCCTCACCCTCGATGAATTTGAAGCCCTAGACGAAGCTTTGGTAAAAGAACGCTTCAACGAACAAGACATCCTCGGCACCCTGCGCAACATCATTCAACACCGCCCCCGCATCAAAGTGATGATCGCCGGTTCCCACACCCTGCAAGAATTCCACCGCTGGGCCAGCTATCTCATCAACGTCCAAGTCATCCACCTCAGCTATCTCAAAGAATCCGAAGCCCGCCAGCTGATCGAACACCCCACCCCCGACTTCGCCCTCCGCTACGAACCCGACGCCGTCCAACGCATCCTCGACTTAACTCGCTGCCAACCCTATCTAGTCCAACTACTCTGCGCCGAACTCGTTGCCCACAAAAACGACCAAGATCCTTCCATCCGCCGCCTCGCCCTGCGAGTGGATGTAGAAGCCGTAATCGAACCGGCGATTGACAGCGGCAGCTTCTTTTTTGCAGATATTCAGAACAACCAAGTGGATGCTACTGGCTTGGCTGTGTTGCGTTCGATTGCTGCTGGGGAATGGGTTGGAGTTAGTCGCGAGAAGCTAGAACAGCAATTTGAGGATGGGCTTTCGGCGGCTATTTCGCAGTTGCAGCAGCGGGAATTGATTGAGCCGACTGGGAATGGATATAAGTTTCAGGTAGAGATGATTCGGCGGTGGTTTGCTCGGGAGATGACCCCCTAAATCCCCCATAAATGGGGGACTTTTAATTACTGGAGCAGTTTCGCTCTTCTACAGATATCTACTTTAAACTGGCCTGCATTTCACAAGCGTCTTTCTTCCCCGAAGACTTTGCACCGTTTCTACAAAACTAAAAGAAAGTCCCCCACAAGTGGGGGATTTAGGGGGCCGCTTACCAATCGCCCAACAAAGTCTCTAAAAACGTCGTCCACCCGTGACCTTTCCCCCGCGCTTTCTTCCCTTCCTGAGCCTCTTTCTGCTGTAATTGCTCGAAGAAATCAGGCTGAGAGCTACTGTTTCCAGATTGTTGGGCGGGCCTGTCATTGTTGGGTTCATGCCCACCAGACTGATTCGTCATGCCGCCGTAACCTCTCTCTGCATCACTACAAAATAGGTATAAACCCCTTCCATCTCCATACCTAAGGGTCTTAATTCCCAACCTTCAGCCCCCATTGCATTATAAAACTGGTCAATTGTGTTGTACCCCGACACCTGTTGACCGTTGGCATATAGCGTCGAAATCTCGCCTGTAATTCCGCGACCCACAAGCTGATATCGAATATTCATAAATTGGAACTGACGGTTCATTCAGGATGACTCCAGTGGTTTATCGAACTAATGAATAAACCGATAGTAAGGAAACCCCGCAACCGTTTGGAGGGTGAATGACGCCCAGTTGAAATCTGTTTACAGACTTTCTGCCTGCATCGAGCCCAGGTCTACCAATGCAGTCAAACTAAATGCCGTCACCCCACTCAAACCCGTGCGGTCGCTGGTTCCATCAGCAGAACGAACCCATGCTGGCAACCACAGTGTTGCCTAACTGCGGATCGCGATCGCCGATAATGAGGGCTTGACCTCACCCCCACAACTGGATGCAAGGGAAACTCGACCGCAACACCGGCTGGAAATGGGCGATCGCCGCTGCCGCCACATTCTTCACCCTCACCCTCATCCTCACCCTCAATCGCCACCTCACCCTCTATTCCGACTACGACCAGGGCATCTTTAACCAGGTGTTCTGGAACAACTGGCACGGCCGCTTCTTCCAAAGCTCACTGTCTTCTCAGCTGTCTACCAACGTTGCCCACAGCGGAGAAGCCCCCGAAGTTTTCTACCGCCGCCTCGGCCAACACTTCACCCCCGCCCTCCTGATTTGGTGGCCCGTCTACGCCCTCTTCCCCAATCCCGCCACCCTCACCGTCCTACAGGTCACCCTAGTCACCGCCGCCGGTCTAGTTCTATTCGCCCTGGCCCGCCATTATCTAGAACCGGCAGTCTCGGTGGCGATCGCCATCAGCTACTACTGCGCCAACACCGTCTTGGGGCCAACCCTGGCCAACTTCCACGACATCTGCCAGTTGCCCCTCTATCTTTTCGGCATTCTGCTTGCCATGGAAAAACGCTGGTGGTGGCTATTCGCCCTGTTATGTTGCTGCACCGTCGCTGTTCGAGAAGACAGCGGTGTCGCGCTATTCGGGGTCGGCGTCTACATGCTGGCCAGCCGTCGCTTTCCCCGCATCGGTCTGGCTGTCTGCTTAGGCAGCTTTGCATACGTCGTGCTGGTCACTAGCCAAATCATGCCGATGTTTTCAGACGATGTCTCCAAGCGATTTTTACAAGAACGCTTCGGCCAATACCTGACCTTTTTAGGCGATCGCATCGACGAAGCCACCATCTTCGATGTCATGTACGGCGTTCTGCGCCAACCCTGGAATTTTGTCGCCGAGATCTTCTCCCCCATCGAAACCTCTCTGTTGTATTTCCTGGGCCAAGCCCTCCCTCTCGCCCTCATCCCCGTCATTGCCCCAGGCTCCTGGCTGGTAGCAGGGCCACCGCTCCTACAAATCCTGGCTGCCAAAGGAGCCGTTTTCTCTCTCAACATTCGCTACGCCATGACCGTAGTGCCTGGGATGTTTTACGGTGCCATCCTGTGGTGGTCTGGGCGTGGCTTCAAGCGCTTCTGGCAACCGGAAGACAAACTAGAACGGCGATCGCTCAAACCCAAATTTCGCCGTTGGTGGACCTTCTGCATCGTGGTATCGGCCCTGGTCTGCATCGGCTTCAACCCCAACCGCACCCTGTCGTTCCTCCTTCCCGACTCCTACTCCCCTCGCGTCTATCTCTCCTGGCCAGAAAACGTCAGCCACAGCCGAGATGTCTACGCCGTTCTCTCTGATATCCCCCCCGACGCCACCGTGTCCGCCACCACCAACCTCATCCCCCACCTGTCCGGTCGACGCGCCCTCGTCCGCTTTCCTCAAGGTGTTCAAGTCACTAACGATGACCTCGAAACGGTCTCGGTTGATTACGCCGTGGCCGACCTGTGGCGAGCCAATCGCTTTCAAGTGGCCTTCAGCAAAGACCGCGAGATTCTGGAGCGCGGGATTCCATTCATTAATGAATTGCTAGACAGCGAGGAATACGGTCTCGTGCGATTCGATAAAGGCATTACCTTGCTGCAACTGGATGCAGAGTCCGACCCGGAGGCGATCGCTTCTTGGCAAGAGTATTACCCTGCCGTCCTCGAAGCGGTGGAAGCAGCAGCAGAACGCTAACCTCATTGTTGCGATCGCGGCTCAACATTGCGTACGAAGCCAAAACCCACGCCCAGCCTTGATAAGTTTTTATGACTTTTTAATGGCTAGATCGAAATAGTGATGCATCGGGCAATTTTTGATAGGGTCGCTTGTGGCCCTCATCGATATAGCGGTCGCCAAACCGCTCCGGATAGTTCAGCTGTGGTAACTCCGCGAGCGAGTCAAGCCTTGTCCTATCCGAACTGTCAGATACCAGAACTGAAAAAGGAACAAGCGGATGGAACCCATTGTCATGTGGGGCCTGCGGTGGCTCAGCCATGCCACCGGTTTAGGACTCGTCTTGTGGCTGCTGTTATTGTTGCCTGCCAGAGCTGCAGACAGCTTGCTGATGCGGATTGCGATCGTCCAAGAGACGTCGCAAGTGAAGCTGGGGAGTTCTGTCGAAGGGCAGATTCTCGATGCTGATGGCAATCTGCTGGGCACCATCGACCCGATGGAATCCCGTAGAGCGTCGGTTGAGGATGGTACTATCACCCTCTCCGGTACGGCAGCCGATCGCCTCTACCTCAGGGCCAGCTCTCCAGATGGCCTCGTCTATATCGCCGATCGCTGGTATCGCGGCAGTGTTGAATTGCGGCCCGAAGGCTCCGGCCTTACCGCCATTAACTACGTCGATTTAGACGACTACGTTGCTAGCGTTGTGGGGGCAGAAATGGGCGATCGCTTCCCTCTCGAAGCCCTCAAAGCCCAAGCTGTAGCTGCACGTACGTACGCTCTTTACCATCGCAATCGCCGCCTTGGTAACCCATTCGATTTGGGAGATACGATCGCGTGGCAAGTCTATAACGGCGTTGAAACAGCAACAGCTAACGCCCAACAGGCCACTCAAGCCACCAGCGGTCAAGTCGTCGTTCACAACAGCCGTCTGATTGATGCTGTCTTTCATTCTTCCTCCGGTGGTTATACCGCTAACTCGGAGGACGTATGGTGGGATGCTCGACCGTACTTGCGAGCAGTGAATGACAGCCATGTCTCTCCTGCTATGCCCTGGCAACGGCATCTCGAACCCGACAGCTTGGAAGAGGTGTTTGGCGAGGTGGGTGATGTGCTGGATTTAGAAATTTTGGAAGCTAACGAATTCGGAAGAGCGGTGTCGTTGCGGTTACACGGTACGGAATCCGTTCAAGATCTGCGGGCTAATCAGTTTTTACTAGAAATGGGTCTACCCAGCACAGTCTTCACGATTGAGCCGGTTGGCCCTGCCAATGCCAGCAGTGCTGCTGACGGAACTGATGCAGAGATGCCTGCTACTTTATTCACTCTCACTGGTCAAGGATTTGGCCACGGTATTGGCATGAGCCAGTGGGGAGCCAGCGGACTGGCGGCACAAGGATGGAGCTACGGTCAAATTTTAGAGTTCTACTATCAAGGCACTAACTTGGGTGCGATTTCAGTGCAGTAGGTGTGCCTTGTGTCCTTGAGCAGCGGGTTGGAGTGATGGCTTGCTGACAGTCGAGGACTGCCCGTAAAACCAAGTGCTACCACTCCTGAAAAGGAGCGCTGATTGTTCTATTCATTTTTGTACCGAACGTTCGGTTTATTCTCCCAGAGCCCTGGCTGGCGCAGCAAACCATCTATGGTGCTTAAGCTTTATTGCACGCTGTTAGACGTGTGAAGTGTCGTGAGATCCTTAAAAGAGTTAACAGAGATTGAACTTTTAGCAAGAATGGACAACATGCAGAAACCAACGGTCGCGATCACGGGAGCCTCCTCCGGAGTTGGTTTGCAAGGGGCAAGAGCACTTGCCGCGCAAGGATGGCACGTTGTGATGGCCTGCCGCAATCTCGACAAAGCCAATCGAATGGCGAAGTCAGTAGGTATGAAAGAGGGCTCCTTCACGGTCATGAAGTTGGATCTTGCATCCCTGCAAAGCGTGCGAGACTTTGTCAGCGACTATCGAGCTAGTGGAATGCCGCTGGATGCTCTAGTTTGTAATGCAGCTGTTTACCTGCCTCTGGAAAAAGAGCCGTTGCGCAGTGAAGACGGCTACGAACTGAGCGTAGCCACCAATCATTTAGGTCACTTCCTACTGGCCAACTTGATGCTGGAAGACTTGAAGAAATCGACAGCCGATCATCCTCGGTTGGTCATTGTTGGTACGGTAACGGCTAATCCGAAAGAGTTGGGCGGTAAAATTCCCATCCCGGCTCCGCCAAATTTAGGTGACTTGCAAGGTATGCAGGATGGGTTCAAGGCTCCCATTTCTATGATCGATGGTCAAGAGTTTAAATCTGGCAAGGCTTATAAAGATAGCAAGCTATGTAACGTCCTGACGATGCGGGAATTGCACAATCGCTACTACTACGATACGGGGATTCAATTTACATCCTTCTACCCCGGTTGTGTTGCCGAAACAGCCTTATTCCGCAATCACTTTTCCCTCTTCCGCACGATTTTCCCCTGGTTCCAAAAAAACATTACTGGTGGATACGTGACGGAAGAACTAGCGGGCGATCGTCTAGCGCAGGTGGTTGCCGACCCGGCATTCAACCAGTCAGGTGCTTATTACAGCTGGGGGAACCGTCAAAAGAAAGAGGGCGAGCATTTTGTCCAGGAGGTGTCTGATGAGGCACTAGATATGTATAAAGGCAAGCGCTTATGGGAATTGAGTGAGCAGTTGGTGGGCTTAGCTTAGTAGTCATCCTTCTTGTTTCTCCTATTTTGCCTTAGGAGCTTATTCTGTCTTTGGCAACTTGTTCGTTAGCAACCGAGTGAAGTGGCGGTATCAACTGCTTTCTCTCGGCTGCCGTTTGTTGTGATGTCCTTATTGTGCGTGTCTCGCTTGCGCAGTGGCGATCTCTGACCTGGTGATCCGATAGTGTCAGCTCATGGCCTGTGCTCGCTGTTGTGTGGTTATCGGGAGCAATCGCGTTGATTTCAGTAGTCTCCAAAGTCCAAATCCTACTGCAGATTGCCACAGTGGGCTGTACAAATGAGTTGCAAAGAAATTCTATGAAATAGCGATGTTTCTGGCGTTGTCAGGGGGCAGCCAAGCTAGCATCAGATCGTCAAATAGGTTTCTCTGGGTACATTCATGCGAGGGCCGTATTTGATGGCGTATTCCTTTGATAAGTCAAGTTACGTTGCCAGTCGGAGATTTTCCAGTCCGCGAGTAACGCCTGGAGGATACGGTTAGCCAGTTAGGAACGCTTCAATGTCCGATACT
>JBCBVA010000072.1:0-19164 GCA_039817825.1 Cyanobacteria bacterium J06642_12
GCGCACTTGACTCATCCTCGGGCTTTCATTCCCTGGGCTTGCACGGGCTACTGCCTACTTACTAGATATAAGGGCTATCGAACTCAGGTTGTTGTTTAAGGTGGGGGTTAAGGAAGAGCGCACTATCATGAATGCAATGGAACTTTAGGCAATGCAGTGGACCTGGCAGCGTTAGCAACACAACTAGATAGCGATCTCCCTGCTGACCGCATGCTGGCCTTGGTGAAACTGAGGCAGGTGCCTGATGAACAGGCGGTACCGTTGATACTGAAGGTCGTGGAGGATGAACATCAGCAGGTGCGTGCCTTTGCCGTATTTGCTCTTGGACTCAAGCGTACCGAGGCTTGTTTGCCTGTATTGCTGCATATTTTGAAATCGGATGAAGATTACGGCATCCGTGCGGATGCAGCCGGAGCGCTGGGATATTTGGAAGACAAGCGGGCTTACGAGTCTCTGGTGCGAGCGTTTTACGAAGATGTGGAATGGTTGGTTCGATTTAGCGCGGCGGTTGCTCTCGGCAATCTGAAAGATCCAAGAGCTTATGATTTGCTGGTATCTGCGTTAGATGAGTCGGATGGGTTGGTTCAGCAAGGGGCGATCGCTGCGTTAGGAGAAATTGGAGATATTCGAGCAGTCGATCGCCTACTTAAGTTCGTGCCATCGGAAGACTGGCTGATCAGGCAGCGGCTGGCTCAGGCGTTGGGAAATTTGCCCACAACCAAAAGTCGTTCAGCACTAGAGTATCTGTCTCGCGATCCCCAAAGTACGGTTGCGTCTACTGCTCTACATGGACTGCGTCAACTCGACAGCAACGAGCTTGAGTCGAAGAACGAGTCGAACGAATAATTTATTGGCGAGGAGCGGCTTTGCCGAGAGGGATTTGGATACTCTTTGGGCAAATAGTTAGGAAACTCTCCATAGCGGATTGACGAGCGCCATATACCAATAAAAACCTGGAGGTGGAATGGGTACCACATCCAGGCTTGCTGCAAAATTCGCTAGCTTAATTAGAGATACTGGGCTATAGAGCTAGCCGTCTTTGCGGTCGAAGCGCTGCTTGATGCGGGTCGCCTTACCGATGCGATCGCGCAGATAGTACAGCTTGGCACGACGGACTTTACCGCGGCGGGTAACTTTGATGGACTCAATGCGGGGAGAGTGAACGGGGAAGACACGCTCGACGCCTACTCCTTGGAAGATTTTTCGAACAGTGATGGTCTTGTTTGCACCGCTGTTATTCTCGGCAATCACAGTGCCTTCGTAGGGCTGAACCCGTTCTTTGCTACCTTCTCTAATGCGAACGCCAACCTTCACGGTGTCGCCGATATAAATTTTTGGAAGGTCCTCTTTGATGTACTCGGCCTCGATCGAGCGGATAATTTCTTGAGCGTGCATAGCGTGTCTCGAATTTTGCAGAATTACATCTTATCACCCAGCTCGAGAATCTTTGTGTGAATCTGCTGATGAAATGAGCGGCCCTGATAAAGCGTCGATCTAAAGCTTTACGGAATAGTACCGGCAATGACCGTGAATTTAGAGGGGACGGGTCTACAGACTATTCCACTCTAGAAGACTAACCGTTCGGCAGATTCAAGACTGTGCGCCGATATGCTGATAGGAGCGGGTTGAGGGAAATGAGTGGTCGAGACTATTGTGGCTCAATTGGAGGCACTGCTGGGCACAGAGTCGGTGGCGGGGTGGACTGGGGTGGAGCCGCTGTTACAAGCTGCGTTGCAGACCGTTGCAGACCGATCGCAGCTAGCAGCAGTGGTCTTTCCGAATACCATCGAACAAGTGGCCGAAGTTGTAGCCTGGGCCGCTCGCGAGCGCCTAGCTTTATTGCCGTTGGGTGCGGGGAGCAAGCTGGGTTGGGGGGGGACGATACCCAGTTCTCCTGCGGGAAATGCTGTGATTGGGGTGTGTCTAGCTCGACTCGACCGGCTGGTGGAACATGCGGTGGGAGATTTGACCCTGACGGCTGAGGCCGGAATGCCGATCGCCTCGTTACAGAAGACACTGGAACCCATTCACCAACAACTGGGGATCGATCCGGCATTTTCAGACCGGGCCACCTTGGGAGGGGTGGTGGCAACAGGAGACCAAGGGTCGCTGCGGCAGGGATACGGCAGCATTCGCGATCGCATCTTAGGGGTCACGTTCGTCCGTTCAGACGGGCAAGTGGTTCGAGCGGGCGGCAGAGTCGTAAAAAATGTAGCGGGCTACGACCTCATGAAACTGGTGAGTGGAGCTTACGGCACCCTCGGGATCGTGGCTCAAATGACCGTGCGACTGTATCCCCTGCCGGAAGCGTCGTCAACGGTGATTGTTCCTGGAGATCTCGAACAGTTGACTGCCATTGTTGGACGTATACGTGCATCCAGCCTTAGTCCGGTAAAGTTTGATTGGCTGTCTCCCGCTTGTACTGACGCCATTTTGGAGCCATCGAACCGCTCAGCGGCGATCGCTCTGCAGTTTGCAAATATTCCCGCCAGCGTCAAGCAACAGGTAGAGCTAGCTAGCGCGTTTGCCAGAGAAGACGGTCTAACTGCGATCGCAATTGACAATGAGACCGCTGTTTGGAAAGGACTGCAGGCAGCCCTCGGACGCGATCGGGTTATCCATACCGACGACACTGTGGGATGCAAATTTGGGGTACTCCCGGCCACAGCAGCTAGCGTCTTGAATGCGTTGGAGCCATCTGTGTTTGCCCAGATTCACGCCGGAAGTGGCATCGGGTGGGCTCATTTCGCGACCTTACCCTCCGCTGACACTCTGTTAAACTTGCGCGATCTCTGCCAACAGCAGGGTGGCTATTTCACCGTATTGCAAGCCCCCAAACGCTTGAAAAACCGTCTCGATATCTGGGGCTATGCTGAGGACAGCCTCGGGCTGATGCGCGCGATCGCCCATAAATTTGATCCCAATCGTCTATTTATTCCCGAACGCTTATTGCCGTCTCGCTAATGGTAGTAGCTGCGCATAATGTTGCCTGCACGTAATCGTATCCTCCCCCCATTGCCCGCAGAGATTGACTGACCCATGACTACCGAGTCCTCCACGTCACCATCAGATTCCTCTGTACGAGAATCCGCTCCCAGCAGTTTCGATCCTCTCCATCCTCCTGAGCAAGACAAAATCGATGCCTGTGTTCACTGCGGGTTCTGCCTCAGTACCTGCCCAAGCTATCGAGTCTTGGGGACTGAAACCGATTCCCCCAGAGGCCGAATCTATCTCATGGATGCTCTGGCGGATGGCGAGATTTCCCTGACTCCAGAAGTCGTCCAACATTTTGATAGCTGTTTGGGGTGTTTGGCTTGTGTCAGCACCTGTCCGTCAGGGGTTCAATACGACCAGTTGATTGCTGATATGCGGGCTCAGGTAGCCCGCAACCATCCGCGATCGCTATCCGAGAAAGCTTTGCGGTGGTTGGTGTTCAATCTCTTTCCCTATCCCAATCGTCTCCGGCCATTATTGCGACCGCTGCAACTAGCACAAACCCTAGGACTGACATCTTTTGCGCGCCGTTCCGGCCTCCTCAAGCGCTTATCGCCACAGCTCGCCAGCATGGAAGCGATCTTGCCAACGGTACCTGGGAGTGCATTTAGCAACACTTTTCCCACGGTTATTCCAGCCCAAGGGGACCGTCGGTTCAGGGTCGGCATGATTTTAGGGTGCGTACAGCAAGTTCTATTTGATGAGGTCAACCAAGCAACAGCGCGAGTGTTGAGCGCGAATGGTTGTGAAGTGGTTATTCCTCCAACCCAGGGATGCTGTGCCGCACTCCCTTATCACCAAGGGGAAGAAGCCCAGGCCGCTGTTCTGGCTCGCCAAATGATTGACAGTTTTGAGGAAGAACACCTAGATGCTGTGGTGATTAACGCAGCAGGTTGCGGCCACACCCTGAAGGAGTACGGTCGGATTTTGCGGGACGATCCAGATTATGCCTGTAAGGCCGAACAGTTCTCCCACACCGTCAAGGACATACAGGAATTTCTGGCAGAGGTGGGACTAACTGCGGACTTGACCCCCCTTCACAAAGAGCCGCTGACATTGGTCTATCAAGATGCCTGCCATCTCTTGCACGGTCAACAGATCTCTGCCCAGCCCCGTCAATTGCTACGGAGCATACCGGGAGTATCGCTGCGCGACCCTGTCGATGCTTCACTGTGTTGTGGAAGCGCAGGTGTATTTAATATCTTCCAGCCCGATATTGCGGAAGATCTGGGACGGCAAAAAGTTCGGAATTTACTAGCAACTGGAGCCGTTGCGATCGCCTCAGCAAATCCCGGTTGTGCCCTTCAAATCCAGAAGCATTTGCGGGACGAAGGGCATACCACTCCGGTGTATCACCCCATTCAGTTACTGGATTGGTCAATCCGCGGGCAATCGATTTCAGAGGGGTAAAGAGCGCCTCTTCGATCCGATAAAAAGCCCACTTTTAAAAACGGGGATCGCCTTCTATTAGAGAGATACAGCGATCCCCAAACCTGAAGACAATATTAACTGGCGAGCGATCTTGGGTGACTGGATTCACAATAGTCGTAACGAAAGAGTAGTCAGCATTTTGCTTCTCAGTCTTAACCGTTCTGTGCAAGTGGCGCGCTAAGCCTTCTATTGAGAGGACAATGGATTGCCTTCGACATTCACTGGTTTAGTTCTGGCAGTTGCGTTCACTTGTTCGGCATCGGTTTCCCTTTTTGGCAGAGCTTTTGGAGAGAGCGGAGCCGCTAAGGTCGGCATTCACGATTCATACCTTGCACAATTGCATGGCCAACCCGGGCAGTTGTGCTCTACTGCTCTGTCATTCAACAGACTTTACTTGAGAAATGCTTATCTCAGCAGAACTTGCGATCGCAATCGCTGACACTCGGTGCAAGATAAGCTACGATTTAAATAGTAAATGTGTATAAAAATACCTTTACATTTTCACTGTTCTCTGTCTACTCTTTTAACTTTTGCCATTCACCTCTTGATTAGGAACAACACCTATGGAATCCCCTCGCGCTCTTTCCGCACTAATGTCGGGCACCCCAGCCGATCTTCAGAGAGCTGCCTACTCCCACCGACTCCCAAGCATTAGCGGTCAATCTGCTGTGTGGGTTGGCATATGGGGCGATCGTACGGTGGAGGGGACTCTGTCTGAATGTCTGGATTATTTGGGAATCTACGGTTCAGCACGTGATTTTCACATGCGGGAAGCTCGTCGCACTGGCCAGACCGGTGGAGACCTATGGCGGGTGCGGCGCTTGCAAAGCCAAGTTGCCTGTTAAGTAATGTTCATCAGCGATAGGGAGACCTTTCCGCAGGTGTTAAATGCAGCCATGCCGTCCGGCATGGCTTTACTATTGGAAATCTCTACTGGGAGTGTTGCTCGCTCCCATCCGGTGTGTGCCACCGCTGAAGTGAAAACCAAGATGAAATCTCAAGTTGCTCGGCCCCCTGTGGCTGTCCTCACAGCAGCTCGACTGTATTGGGTGAATCTCGGCCAAAAACTGAATGAAACAAAACGGAGAGGGGGGGATTCGAACCCCCGAACGGTTTGACCCGTTAACGGTTTTCGAGACCGCCGCATTCAACCACTCTGCCACCTCTCCAGGGGCACCAGTACTATTACTGCCAAGCTATTGTAAGCCAGAAGAGAGGCGATCGCCCGATTGCTCGATCTTGAGTTGCGTTAGAGCAAATATCCAGTCGAACGCGACGGAAACTCGTACGAATTCACAAGCCCGCCATCAGTGCCCCATATCGAGCAGCGCATGAATCCGTTCGGCACACAGTTCAGTTGTTGCATCTAAACTCTCCCTCCGCTTCGATTTGGGAGGCGGGATCGCCTCTCCAATGCGAATACTGATCGGGACAAAAAGCTTGGGGGTGCTTTCTCCTTTCGGCAAGATGTTTTGCGTGCCGACCAACGCCACGGGCAAAATGGGAGCCTGCGAGCGGGCGGCAATTGTTGCAGCTCCCAAGAATGGCTTGTGAATGCGACCGTCTCGACTGCGGGTGCCGCTCAGAAACACTCCAGTTGCCCAACCATTATCCAAATACGATTTAGCGGATTTCAGGGCTCGGCGATCGACCCCTCCGCGTCGGACAGGATAGGCTCCATACAGAGAAATTGCCTGTTTCAACACCGGAACATCGAATAGCTCGGCCTTCGCCATGAACGCTACCGGACGACGAATAGCATTGGACACAAACGGGGGATCGAAGACGCTGGCATGATTGCTGGCTACCACCAACTGCCCCGTTTTAGGAACATTCTCGATCCCGTATACCTTGCCCCGATATACCAGCCGAAAGGTGGGATTAACTGCTAGCCACTTAAACAGCCAGTAGAGGACGAGATTGTGAAACGGTTCGCGCTGGCGGGTCATGAGCCTACAAATACTCCTTTCAATCCATAGTCGTTGTCATTATTATTCTCGCTCTCATCATTAGCGCTGCTACTCAGCTATGCAGATCCCACTCAAGATAGTGAGCTAGCCAGAGTGCGGGGCGCTATTTGAGTCGAGCTACCTGGGTCGAGAGGAACTCAGTTTGTCGTACCATTTGGGCCAGTTGAATTTCTGTCGCTATGCTAGATGCACTGAAATCACTATCCGTCCCGACCCCAGCAGTTAAGCCCCAATACTAATAAATACAGATTCGCTTACACGGAACTCTACTCCCCAAATATGGAGGATTTGTATCGTAGGGTGCTTGATAGAGATGCAGAACTGTTGCAACCATAAGGAATTGCACTGTTTGGCGTCGAACACATCGTCTGGTCGGCAACCGTTACTTGTCCCGAGACTGGTTAGAGGATCTGGCTTCCAATTAGCCTGTTGTTGATGCGCCTGTGCCGTATACATACATCGCTTTTGGGTCTAGGTTGCTGGCGTGACTACCTGCTAGCGTATAGTCCTACTAGTTTGCTATTGGTTACCTGCCTTTAGCTACTGGTGGCATCACCTGCTATCTCAGTCGCTCCTCACTGTCCACGTTGAACGTTACCAACGTCTCTTCCTCCACTAGCGACTGTCCTCATGTCTAGGCTCGATTTCGATCTCCAACTCAAACAGCTTCAACAGGACGTGCTGCGCATGGGAGCACTGGTTGAAAGTTCTGTCTTGATGGCGTATCAAGGATTGTTCGAAGATAACTTGGCAGCAGCGGCTCAGATTGCCCCTCAAGATAAAGAAATCGATCGCTACTACCGCCAGATCGAAGTGGATTGCATTCGTGTCATTGCCCTGCAGTCTCCAGTAGCACAAGATTTGCGATTGGTGAGTACTCTGATGCAGCTCATACGAGATTTAGAGCGCATTGGCGACTATGCTAAAGATCTAGGCGAATTGGCCTTGCGTTTGGCCACCTACCCTCCTCCCGCCGATCTCAGTCGCGCACAGGTGATGACTCAACGATGCCGACTGATGCTCAGTCATAGTTTGGCGGCCCTTACCAATCTCGATGCCGAGTTGGGCCTTCAGATTAAAGAGCAAGACGATGCGGTGGATGATGACTACGACAGCCTCTACAACTCTCTGGCCCAGCAGTCAGATATCATTGGGCCTCTTGAGCCTTACCTGCTGATGCTGTTGATGATTCGTCACTTGGAGCGGATGGCCGATCACACGACTAACATTGGCCAACGGGTCGCCTACATCGTGACTGGTTCTCGGAATTAGTGCGCTGGTTCTAAACGCTGGTGCAGCCGATCGGTCAATCGCTCGGTTTCCTGAATGTAGAGCCTTGAAGTGGGGAACTGTCTGAATAGAGATGCACTACGAATCTCCTGTCGATCGGTTCCAAAACGCATCTCCTTAGGGATGGCTGACGTGGTGTGTACGTCTCATTCAGAACGGGGCTTAGTCATGACTTGAGAGGCCTGTCGGCACACAGCCGGCTTCCCAGCTCGTTGCTTGCCTGCTCCATGTTCGAAGAAACCAGTCAAAACAGATCGTGCCAGTCGTTGTCTTTGCTGCAGATCGGATCGTACAGACGAATCGATTGTGTCGGTGAAGCCTGGCTAGCGCTTACCTCTACAGCACAGAATCTACATCGATATGGATTTTTCAGTTCCTCAACTGTTTGCTCAGTTTGTACCATCCGCAGGTGACTCCGATGATTCGGACATCCCGCCTCGGACTCGCTCCGCTCTGGCCGAGGCGCTTGGGACCGAGTCGTCCGAATATCTCGATGTAGCACTCGATGCCCTGACTCGCATTGGACACATCGTGCGCGTCGATGGAGATGACGAACCCGGGTACACCAAAAACCCCGAGAGCAAATTAGTCGAGGGACAGCTACGCTGCTCGAGTAAGGGATTCTGTTTTGCCATCAGCCATCAACCTGGTGTAGACGATATTTATATCCACGGCTCGAATTTAAACGGAGCCTGGAATGGCGATCGCGTCATTGCGAAAGTGGTTAAGGAAGGTAACCGCCGTCGCAGTCCCGAAGGGCATGTTGCTGCGGTTATCGAACGAGCCAACCCCACTGTTGTGGCCAAGCTTGAGAAAAAAGATGGCGACGAAACGGCTTTGAAAGGGGTTCCTCTGGACGATCGCCTACTGTTCGAACTGGATTTAGCGTTTCCCAATCTTGCTTCTGTGGAAAGCGAATCTCCTACATCGTCCTCATCAGACCCTGACACTACTGAAGCAGCTGAGTCCCTGCTAGAGACAAGCAATGCATCCCCGAGCCACCGCAACGGGGGTATTCCACCCGAAGCAGAACCCGGCAAGTTTGTGTACGTGGAAGTAGAGCGCTACCCACTGGCTCAAATTCCACCGTTGGGGTTAGTGCGCAAAGTGCTGGGCAGCGATAGTGGTACCTCTATGGATACCGACTTGGTGTGCTGCAAGCACAACTTGCCACAGGCATTTCCGGAGGCGCTTGAAACAGCCGCGGCCAAAATCAAGTGCAAGCTCAATAAAACTGACCTGAAGAAACGCCAGGACTGCCGAGATTGGTACACGCTGGCTCTGAGTGCAGACAACGACCCTGCCCAACTGGCGGTCAGTCTCGATCGCCAAGAGGATTCCAGTTGGCGACTGGGGATTCATATATCAGACGTTGCCCAGACATTGCTGGCCGATCATCCCGTCAATCTCGAAGCTCAAGAACGGGGACAGGCTATTCACTTGAACGATGTCACCGTCCCGCTATTTCCCGAACGAGTATTGCAGCAGTGCAGTTTCGTGGCCGGTAGCGATCGCCCCGCCATTTCGATCGTCTATACTCTGACCCCCAATGGAGTGGCGCAATCCTATAGCATTCAGCAGACCTCGGTGTGTTGCGATACCCGCCTAACCCTAGAGCAAGCCCAATCTTTGGTGGAGTCCGATGAAGGTGGGGAGTCAAATATGGCCCGTCTTCTGCAGCATTTGATGGCGTTGCAAGAGGTCTTCCAAGAGCAACGACACGAGAGTGGAGGGTGGGATTTACCCCAGCCTGCCACCCACCAGCCTCGACCGTTAGGCGGTACAGCGGACGAAGGCAATCAGTCAGCGGTCTCGTTGGCCCCCTCCCCCTCCGTTGCCAGCCTGGTGACCGAGCTTCAGGTGCTTGCCAATGCCACGATTGCCAAGCATTTTAAAGAGCTAGGGGTGCCGGCCCTTTATCGGGGTTGTCCGTTGCCGGGGGTAGAAACCGTGCAAACGTTCCTACGTTTAGTGGACAACCTGAAAATGGAGATATCCCTGCAGGATGATGAAACCTTAACTCTGAGTGACCTGCAGCAATTTGCCCGTGGCGTTAGTTCTGCCCCTGAGGAGAATCGATCCCACTTGACCCAGCAATTGCTCAATGTCATTCCGGCAGCATCTGAATGTCTGGAACCACAGTTACACTGTGGCGTGGGTTATAACCCTTACTGTCATGCCACGGCTCCTCTGACTCGATACGTAGACTTAATCCACCAACGGCTCCTGCACGACATCATCAGTAAGGGACGCGATCGGCGATCGTCACGGGTGAAGACCGGTGTCGATATCCTCAGCAGTAGCTCTCACGGTCAGGTTAATTGGAGTGTACTTCCCCCCAAACGCCACAAGGAATGGGCAGAGTTGCTGCAAGTAAGTCTCGACCACCTTAACGCCAGAGAGGTTGTGGCGCGCGAGGCAGAAACCGAGTTGGCCGGTCTGAAGCGCTCCGAGTACATGCAGCAGCATGTGGGCAAGACCGTCACGGGACTGATTGTTGGCGTTCAGAATTACGGCTTTTTTGTCCTAACCGACTTGGTGCTGGCTGAAGGGTTAGTCCACGTTAGCTCTCTCAAAGATGATTGGTACGAGTACCGCAGTCGCCAACAGGCGCTGGTTGGACGTAAAAGTCGCCAGCAGTTCCAGGTGGGCGATCGCATTGAGGTAGAGGTAAAAAGTGTTGACTATTACCGCCAACAAATTGACCTAGGGGTGATCGGTGGAGGAAAGCCTTACGAGGGAGATGATGACTAACGTGCTTTAGATTGAGGTGAATCTGGGAAATACGCTCTTTTTCATCCGGTCACACAGCCTAGATTCCTCTCCTCAACCGGGCTCGATTGTTCAGGGCTATTCGTGCTGACTAGTGCTTTACGTTCTCAGTTCTTGACTTCAGTGGCGAGCTTCAACCTTGACCCATTTAGGGGACTGAAGTGATGCCATGCATTGAATCTGCCTGAATCATGTCGAAAACGCGCTCGGAGCGAGAGTGCCGATCCTGCTTCTAGCCCTCACGAGATGAGCAAGACCCTTGAGAACTCTGGCGGGGGCACTGCCTCAGCCACTACATGGCGATGGGTAATCAGCTACGGAGTGTTTCCTAACCGTCTTTGCTCGCCAATCAAGGGGGTTAGCGACGTTGAGGCCCTAGACTTAACAGCGGACTGCTATATGTCAAAAAGTAACGTTATAAAGTGTCACTAAACTGTCATTACAGGGTTCGCAGTTTTCCCACTCTCGCCTCTAAGCTGGAGACAATTCAATACTCCTCGAAGGCAGAAGAGTGCTATGACTGGCGAGAAGTCTGGAGTGTCCGGTGACCGGTTTAATCTGGTTCGGTTTTTGGGAGCCAAAATGTGGCGTGAGGCAGAACAAGAAGCCATTGCCAGCCATGCCTCTTCCAAGTCCTGGGGCGACAAGCGATATTGGGAATTAGAGTTTAAGGCTGCTTTTGACAAATGCGAGCAGTACAACATTCCCGAATCAGATCTGAAGCTGTGTACCTCAGAGCGCTTCTGGGGAGATGTAGAGCATTTGGCTCGTCAAAAGATGTGCGAAGACCTAACAACTTCGGAGCATGACTATTGGGCTTCGGTACTGGCGAAAGCACTGAGTGCCTCCAACCCCACCATGCCGCACTAACGAGATCGTTAGCGACCTAGCCGTTTCTACAAGCTGAGGCTCGAATAGCTGTCGAGCGACAGATGCTCAAGATTCGGGCTCAAAGCTTAACGATCAGCTGATAGTGCTCAACTTAAGTATTCAAGTTGAGAGTGCTTTTAGGCCACTGAATACGCGTTTGACGACGAAACTGCGGATATTAGTGCGGAGCTGGCTGGGAATGATCCACATCAGCATGTACAAAAAGGTGTCCATAATGCCGGGTGGCCCCTCCCGAAAACACTCGGACAGCAATGGCCAAAACTGATCTCGGCGGCCATACAGCGCTGCTCTGGATCCAACAATACTCATGATGAAGCCTGCGTAGGCTTTAGGGGTGACCAGATGCTTGACCGAGCGAATCCAACTGAGGGAGTAAACCCACTTGGTGTTGTAGCTCAACTGATTGTAGGTGCCCTCTCGGTACCAAATGCTCAAGGGCTTTTCTAAGAACTCTATGCCCGCTCCTTCTACGGTCATAGCATGAAGCAACCAATTCCAGTCTTCGTGCCGTTGGATGGATGTATCGGGCAAGATCTCCAGCAATAACTCCCGCTTCACCAACCAGGTTGAAGGTTGTAGGAGAGATTCTCCGTAAAATAGTGATTTCCTGACAAACAGATATTCACTAATGTGCTCGGATGGCTTGGGGGCGCGACGCGGCCAAACAAAATCCCCTTTTGCCGTGCGTCCGATCAACCTACTGGTGACGATCGGCAAGGGGAAACGGGAATTCTGGGCTACAGCTAGCTGAAGGTCGAGCTTATCGGGCATCCACTCGTCGTCGTCGTCCAAATATGCAAGCCATTCCCCGAGCGAATTCTCAATTCCTGATAATCGTGCCGCGGGTAATCCGCGGTTCTCGGGGTGGACGACCCAGCGCAGGCGAGGCTCGTCAATGGAAGACAACATATTCTCGGTTGCGAGATCGGGGCCGTCGACGGTAACGACAATTTCGAAGTTGGTGAATGTTTGAGCCTGCACGCTCGCAATAGCTCGCCTCAACAGCTTTGGGCGCTTGCAGGTGGGAATCAACACGCTTACTTTCGGAGATGGCATTAGGCTGCTCATAGTGCTGACGTGGCAGTTGGGTGAATTGACAGGATGAAGGGAGGTAAGCCGACTTCACAGCCGTACGAGCCTACTAGTAGAAATACCTAATTTCTAGCATAGATTCTTGAATATGCAATTAGGTAGCTCGAAACTCGAATCTGTCGCTAACTTGCAAGACAATCTCTCTAGCACGGATTGTCGGAACTGAACGTCTGTCGCTATCGGAACCGCATGAATTAACAATTGAAAGGCAATGAAGTAAAGAACCAGGTGGTTCTCAACTGCAGAGCTCAATCGAATCGACACCCAGTAGTTTACAACTACCTTCTACCGAATGACTTGGTGTTGCATTCTTTATTTCATTGCTGGTTCAATGTGTCATAAATTTATTGCTTGGTCATTGATTCTCAGACCCACTACTGAACAAAAATATACATTCAAAGGATTCCCGGACTATATTTTTCTCGGTCTTTAGGGGCAATCGTTTGATTGAGCTTGCCGCTTCGATATCCTTCTAGGTCGAGGGATACGTAGGTGAATCCAGCTTGCTTGAAGGTATGCACTAAAACAGGTAGGTCGGCAGTGGAGACAAACTCGGCGATCGCCTCTGGGGGAAGCTCGATTCGGGCGGTGTCTTGCTCGGAGCGGACTCGGACTTGACGCCAGCCAAGCTGACGAAGATAGCGCTCCCCTGCGGCAACGCGAGCTAATTTCTCTACTGTGATGGCCTCTCCGTAGGGGAAGCGCGAACTGAGGCAGGGCTGTGCCGGCTTATTCCACCATGGCAATCCCAGATGGCGGGAGAGCTGACGCACCTCAAATTTGGTCATGCCCACTTCAGCGAGCGGCGATCGCGCCCCTCGTTCTTTGGCTGCCTGAACCCCCGGTCGGTAATCCTGAAGGTCGTCAGCATTAACTCCATCCACTACGTAGGGGTAGCCCCGTTCGAGCCCGAGTGGTTTTAGGGTGTCGTGCAGTTCACTTTTGCAAAAGTAGCAGCGGTTGATGGGATTGTTGGCGTAGTCAGGGTTCTCCATTTCGTGGGTGTTCACCATCTCGTGCCGGAAGCCGATCTCTGCCGCCTGTTCAATCGCTTCATCCAAATCTTCCGGCATCAAGGACGGAGATACCGCCGTGATAGCCAAGAGGCGATCGTCCAAAGCATCCCATGCCACTTTGGCTATCAAAGTGCTATCGATACCCCCGGAATAGGCTACCAACACGCAATCCATGTCAGCAAACAGTTGGCGCAGGCGATCGTATTTCTGTTGCAGGTCTGGATCGAGCCCGACTGTATGGGGAGGGCTCGATGGCGATGGAGAAGAGGATGAAGCAGTCATAGCACAAGCGGAGCAAAGGAGACTGTGCCGCTGGGCCGAAAGCGTCCGACGGATGCGGGACGCATGCCATTTTAAGACGGGCACAATACACTCACTGTAACTTCAATGGTTCTCCCAATTGGGTGATGGTTTTGATGAATGGTTTGAATGTGTTGCTGGCGTCTGCTGACGCTGAATTATTGGAATCGAGCAGTCGCATGGCTGTCGAGCATGGGATCGAGCGATTTGTCTTAGTGCTGACCGTATCGCTGGCTGTTGCAACGATTTCGAGGTTTAGCAGTTGGCTGCGCCAAGTTCCGTACACCCTCATGTTGGTGATTGTGGGATTGGGGCTAGCCTTTCTGGATGTCCGGCTGATCGATCTATCCCCCGAACTAATTCTGCTGATTTTTCTGCCTCCGCTGCTGTTTGAGGCGGCCTGGAATTTGGAATGGAAGCGTTTACAGCAGGATTGGGTGCCGATTCTGCTGTATGCGATTGTTGGTGTCGTGATCTCTGTGGTGGGGATGGGGTACGGACTCAGCAGGTGGGGAGGGTTGTCGATACCGATTGCGTTGCTGATTGGAGCTAGCCTGTCTGCTACCGACCCGGTCTCGGTCATTGCTCTATTTCGGGAGTTGGGGGCCAGTAAGCGACTGACGCTGTTGATGGAGGGGGAAAGCCTGTTTAACGACGGGGTGGCGGTGGTGGCGTTTGGCTTGCTAGTGGGATTGCCGTTGGGAGCGATGCCGTCTACTCCATCACAAACCATTGCTAATTTTTTGGTGGTCGTCGGGGTTGGCGTCGGGATTGGCTGTTTGGTGGGGTTCGGGGTGTCGTACCTGACCCAGCAGTTTGACTTACCGCTGGTGGAGCAGTCGTTAACCTTAGCGGTGGCTTACGGTGCGTACCTGCTTGTCGAAGAATTCGGTGGGTCAGGTGTTATCGGTGTTGTGACCGCCGGAATTATCTTGGGAAATTTCGGTTCCCGCATTGGCATGAGTCCGCGCACCCGACTGGTGGTGACGGAGTTTTGGGAATTCCTGGCGTTTTTCGTCAACTCGATTGTATTTTTGCTGATTGGCGATCAAGTCAGCTTTAGCAGCTTGGCCGATAACGCATTGCCGATCGCTATTGCGATTGCTGCGGCCACAGTCGCTCGCGCCATCAGTTCGTTTGGTCTGGGCTCCATCAGCAACTGGGTGGCAAACTCTGATATTCCGCTGTCGACCCGAACGGTGTTGTGGTGGGGAGGATTGAGAGGGTCGGTGTCGATCGCGCTGGTGTTGAGTGTTCCCAATAGTTTGCCGGAGCGGGAGAGTATGGTGGCGATCGTGTTTGGCGTCGTGCTCTTCACGCTGCTGGTTCAAGGGTTAACCACCAAGCCTCTATTAACTTCACTCGATCTATTGGGAGATGGCCCGCTGCAGGCCAAATATACGGAAGCTGCGGCCCGACAGGTGGCTTTCCAGCGGGTGTTGGAGTATCTGGAGGCATCCGAGGAGCGGGAGGATGTAGACCCCGAGTTTTATCGCTATCAACGGAAGTTGGTGCAGGGTCAGTTGAAAGCCCAAGAGGAAATTCTGACGAAGCTGCAGCAGGAGCATCCGCAGTTGCGATCGCTGGCTGCCGAGCGCTTCCAAACAGAACTGCTGGAAATTGAAGAAGAAACCTATGCTGAACTGGTGAGGGCGGGTCGACTAAACGTCGAGCTATCTCCCATGCTGGAATTTGAAGGGGATTCCGCGCCACTACGCGAAAGCTGATAAGGGGTCTGCGTTACGAATTGAGTGTCACAGATGGGCTCACGGGTCGGTACAGCGTGGTGCGTTGTTGTGCAGGTCGCCCAACGCTGGCGATCGCTCCTCTTAACTCCTCTACCGTCTGCCCCGTTCCCCCTTGCGCCCCAGCCATGCTGGTGATGTGCTCTTCCATTAGGGTTCCGCCAATATCGTTGCAACCCCAATTGAGGGCAGTAGCTGCACCATCCAGCCCCAATTTCACCCAACTAGGTTGGTGGTTGGGAATCCATGTCCCCATAAATAACCGAGCGACGGCCATTGTCAGTAACGAGTCGTGCAGCATCGGTTGAACGTGCCCCACCTGGTTGCGTAGCTTTTTGGGAGCTAATTCTCCGACGTAGGGCAGCAGGATAAACTCCGTAAAACCGACCTCCCCCTCGGATAGCGAGCGCTTCTGAAGGCTCCTAAGACTGTCGAAATGCTGGGCGCGATCGGCCATGCTCTCGATGTGACCGCCCAGCATCGTGCACGTAACCGGCATCCCCAACTGGTGGGCAGTACTGACAACATCGATCCACTCTTGAGCCGTGAGTTTCTCGGGACACAAGACTTGCCTCACCTCTGGCACCAACACCTCGGCGGCGGTTCCCGGCATGGAATCCACCCCAGTCTGCTTGAGCTGGAGAATGACCGTGGCGAAATCCAGACCATCTTGGCGAGCGATGAACTGGATTTCTTGGGGAGAGAAGGCGTGCAAGTGAAGGTCTGGCAAGTGGGATTTAATCGTCTCTACGAGCCCCACGTAATACCGCAGCGCCGAGCCATCGATAGTGGCGGCTGGGTTGAGTCCCCCCTGCATGCAGATTTCAGTTGCACCGTGCTTAACGGCGTCGCTTGCCTTATCCAGAATGCTTGCTTCGTCTAACCAATAGGCTCCCTCCGCTCCAGCATCCCGCCGAAACGCACAGAAACTGCAGTGTTGTTCGCAGATGTTGGTGAAGTTGATGTTGCGGTTGACGACATAGGTAACCGTCTCACCCACCAACTGACGGCGCAGGCGATCGCTGGCGTCACGAATGCATTCGATATCGTCCGGGCTCGTCACCGACAGCAGTGCCGTCGCTTCATCAACTGACAGCTCCCGTCCATCCAAAACCTCTCGTAGGCAAGACGCTAGATTGTGTAAACCACCTGGAGGGCGATCGCTGGTATTGGAAAGAGCGTTAAGGTGCAATCTCGGATGCCTCGCCATCTAGCGATTCAGTCTCAGTCGTGTTTGGTTCACTGGTGCTAGGAGCGGAGACAGCATCGTCCTCCACTGCCGTAGAGTCATCTGCCGCCGGAGCGGCTGAGGTCTCTTCTCCAGGGGCTGCGCTGGGCTCCTCTTGGAAAATTTCGGGGCCAAATCGGCGATCTTGTGCGGTGCGGAAGCGAGTCACCTCATCATCAACTGACTCTTCTCGCAATCCCCAAGGTTCGTCTTGGCTTTGCTCCAAACGGCGGGAGGCATCAATTAAGCCGTTAATATTCAGTCCGTTGTCTCCGAACACCTCGGTCTGGTTGCGGTTGGGATCGAAAACATCATTCACGTTATCGCTGGACTGCGCCCGAGCGGGAGCCGCGATCGCCAATCCCATGACTCCAATGGCGGCGACAGCTAAACCCAGAACGGACGACCCCTTAACAGATGCCACTTGGTTGATACTCTTGCTCACAGTCTTCCTCCCGAACTCGCATCCCAACAGTATGGTTGTGGCTGATTACGATTGTGCCTGATGTCGACTTAGGCCGATTACTTTCATGCTACCGCTATCCTACAAAGTCTCCAGGTAGCGGCAAAGTCTCTAGGTAGCGGCGATCCTCCTCCGATAAGGTTGCCCGTTCGAGCAGATCGGGTCTGCGATCGCGGGTGCGCTTCAACTGTTGCTGTCTGCGCCATTGGGCGATCGCGCCGTGATTCCCAGAGCGGAGGATCGGAGGCACTTTCCAGTCTCGAAATTCCACCGGACGCGTGTATTGAGGATAGTCCAACAGCCCATCTTCAAAGCTTTCGTATTTAAGGGAATCGGTTTTACCGACAGTGCCGGGTAGCAACCGCACTACCCCATTCACCACCGTCAGGGCTGGAATCTCACCGCAGGTGAGCACGAAATCCCCCAGCGATACCTCCCGCGTCACCAAATTCTGTCGCACCCGCTCGTCTATCCCTTCGTAATGACCGCAGAGCAACACGAGTTGATCCAGCTGAGAAAACTCCTCCAGCAAAGGCTGAGTCAGTGGTTCCCCTTGAGGGGTCATCAGCACGATTTCGCGCTGAGGCAAGCTGGGCAGTGACTCGACAGCGGCAAACAGCGGCTCGGGTTTGAGCAGCATGCCAGCTCCGCCGCCGTAGCATTCGTCATCCACTTTGCGGTGTTTATCGGTGGTGAAATCTCTGGGGTTCGTGCAATGGAGATCGGCGATACCGGCAGCGATCGCTTTTCCCAACAGGCTGGTGTTGAACGGGGAGGTAAAAAAGTCGGGAAACAGGGTGACTATATCGATGCGCACGGGTCCAGCCAGGTGTGAAGAATAAAGGCATATGTATGCATGGTTCGCCCGAGCTTGAGTAGAAAGCTCCAAAGCTGAGTGACCAAACTACCGCACTTGCCCCATCTATTGTCTGCGCGCTACCTGCTCTCTGTCTAACGAAATCCTGGCTAGCCGAACGCGTATCCCAAGCTGATTGGATGAGATTGGGGTGGGGCGAGACTGCGCGATCGAGCTAGTTCGGGGAGTCGTTCTCAGATGTCCCGTTCTGTGAAGACCGTAACTGTTCCAGCTCTGCTTTCAGCGCGGCAATTTCTGCAGTTAGAGCGGTGACTTCTGCAGAGCCATTGCCGGAGACACTGTCCGACTCATCTGTGATGTCGACGACTTCAATTTTGGTGGGTACGGAGTTGCTGGTGCGGTTAGCAGCGGTGCTGCTCCACCAAGAGTCCATCTGGCGGCGGGCTTCCATCTCGGTTTCTTCCCCCTTGACGGCCATCTCGTCCGCAAGCTGGTTGAAGTTTTCGCTGAACTGCTTAAAGTTCTGGTTGCGCTTGTTGGTGTCTTGCAGAATCTCTACGAAGCTGGCTGCCGTACCAAATGCGATGCGACGAGCCCGAGTGAACAGCTCCTGCATGTCATGTGCCGTGCTCATTGTTCAGCCTCTGTTTCACACTGTTGCGTTGTGGTTCACGCTTTCACTCTAATCGATGGAAATTTTTTCAGCCGGATTTATAAGGAGATATTCGGGAGAGGTAAGGCATCTTATTTGATGGCTTGGATTCGTTGCTGTGGTTGAGGGCGATCGCTGTCTGTTGGAGGGGGACAAAAAATCCAATATGAGGGTTGACATCGTTCCCCCCTATAGCGATTATGGTAAAGCTGAAAGACGGGTAATCACCGTTGTATAGCGATTTTGCGGGTGTAGCTCAGTGGTAGAGCTTCTCGTTGCCAACGAGACGGTCGAGCGTTCGAATCGCTTCACCCGCTTTCTTCTTTTTTCCGAGCTTTGGGACTGTGTCCGAGGCAAACGCGTTCGACAGCATTTGCATTGCGTGATGCGCATCGCGCTAGAATGTAGGTGTGATTAAGTCTTTTCGGCACAAAGGGCTTCAGCGTTTTTTTGAGACGGGACATACATCTGGCATCCAGCACAAGCATGTCAAAAAATTACGT
>JBCBVA010000073.1:0-19117 GCA_039817825.1 Cyanobacteria bacterium J06642_12
GATGCGGAAATTCAGGCGGGAGATTATGAAATCTGGGAGCTAGAAAATGCTGGCGGTGGCTGGGTACATCCCGTCCATATCCATCTCGCCGATTTCCAAGTCCTGTCTCGCAATGGCTTGCCTCCACTACCCTACGAAACAGGTTGGAAAGACGTATTTGTCGTGGATGAATTTGAAACAGTCCGCGTGATGGCTCGATTTGGAGTTCCGAGGGACTTGCCAGATCCAGATGCAGGTGAATTGATTCAAGGGGTTTACATGATGCATTGCCACAATCTCGTCCACGAAGATCACGACATGATGACTCAATTCTACGTTGCAAGTCCCGATGAAACGCCTTGTCCACCCTGTGGCGCACCAGCCAAACCCATTGAGGAGATGCAGCCATTCTAGGCAATTGACGCTCTGTTGACTCACCAACAGAGCGCACTTCAGGATTACAATTATCAATCCATTAAACTGTCAATCCAATATTATTTCGAAGTTTGATCGCCAGTTCTCTGAGGTTGTTGCTCTCGAGTTTGGTAGACCTGACGATCGAATTCCCGAATAGATTTCATGTCGTAAACATGGGGAGGATTTTTAAATTCCGGCTCGGATTGAGAAGGAGAGGTTGAGCGGAGGGAGTTAGCATTTGTTCCGGCCGTTGCCTCAATTGACGGAGGTGTGCTTGGCGGAGTCGATGCCTCTGTCATTGATGGTTGAGCTTGCACAGAAATGGAGGCAACTGAAACAGTTAGAAGAGCGAACGCAAGCAACAGGCACATGGATCGGACTGTATGAGACAAGAAATCACGCATAATTCCCTCTTGAAAAACGCAACTAACTCTTGACTAACAACATAACCTTTAGCACATTAAATCAAGTGATTTTTATCAATACTTATCCATATCGTTTCGAGCAAAAAACTCATTGAATCATGAACCTGAAGATTCGAATATATATATGGCTCTATTGAAATCCTGCGATCGCAGATCGAGAAATCAGGTTTTAATCCATTTTGTCTCTTTGCATTCTTCACACGACTGACAGCACGAACCTCTCCCCAATCACGGGGAGTCCATTTGTCAGCTTCTTCGATCGCTAACTACCAATTTTCATCGCGGTTCTAGCTTCTCCATCACGACAATCAGCAAGTTCTGCAGCTCAACTGGATACTATAGATAAGCAGAACTCCTTGTTATCACCGTGTCCTTACCCCTTGTTGCTATTGTGGGTCGCCCCAATGTGGGCAAATCTACCTTCGTGAATCGCCTGGCAGGGGAGCGTACAGCCATCGTGCATGACGAAGCAGGGGTGACGCGCGATCGCCTGTATCGAGAATCGGAATGGAACGGACGGGCGTTTCGCATCATCGACACGGGTGGCATTGTGTTTGATGACGATAGCGAGTTTCTACCCCACATTCGCCAGCAGGCCATGACAGCACTGAGTGAAGCGCATGCGGCCATTTTTGTGGTGGACGGCCAGATGGGGCCAACGGGTACCGATCTGGAGATTGCCAACTGGCTGCGCCAGCAAAACATTCCTATTTTTATTGCGGTCAATAAGTGCGAATCGCTGGAGATGGGCATCGCGCAAGCCGCCGCATTCTGGGAACTGGGGCTGGGAGAGCCTCTCCCCTGTTCGGCCATTCACGGCAATGGGGTCGCCGAGATTTTAGATGAGCTGGTTCCCGCTCTACCCGAGATGGTGGAGGAAGATCCGGTGGAAACCTTAAATGTCGCAATCGTAGGGAAACCCAATGTAGGTAAATCCAGCTTGCTCAATCAGTTAGTGGGAGAAGAGCGCACGATTGTCAGCAATGTGGCTGGCACGACTCGCGATGCGATCGACACTCAGGTGACCTATAACGATAAGCGCTATCGGTTTGTGGATACGGCCGGCATTCGTAAAAAGAGCAAAATTGACTACGGTGTCGAGTTCTTCAGTATTAATCGGGCATTCAAGGCCATCGAACGAGCCGATGTTGTCTTAATGGTGATTGATGCTGTGGAGGGAATTGGGGAACAGGATCAAAAACTGGCGGGCCGCGTCGCAGACGAAGGGCGAGCCTGCGTGGTGGTGGTCAATAAGTGGGACGCGATTGAAAAAGACAACCAAACCATTTATGACTACACCCGTTATGTCCAAGAGCGCCTCTATTTTGTGGAATGGGCCTCGATTGTATTCACCAGTGCCCTAACGGGCCAACGGGTGCAGAAAATTTTTGAGCTAGTCGATCGCGCCGCAGACAGCCACCAGCGTCGCATTTCCACATCGGTGGTCAACGAAGTCTTAGAAGAAGCCGTCATGTGGCATTCCCCCCCCACCAATCGCCAGGGCAAATCAGGCAAAATCTACTACGGTACGCAAGCTAGTATCCAACCCCCGACATTCGCGCTGTTCGTCAACAATCCATCGTTGTTCAAAGACAATTACCGGCGCTACCTGGAGAAGCATTTCCGCAACACTCTCGACTTTGATGGCACGCCGATTCGGTTTATGTGGCGGGGCAAGACAGAGCGGGCGGCGGAGCGCAGTCAGCAGAAGATGGAGCAACAGTCTTAGTGAGGGGGTCATTGGTCACTGGTCACTGGTCACTGGTCACTGGTCATTGGTCATTGGTCATTGGTACTTGGGTCTGACTGAGTGTGTCCTGCTAATGACAAAGGACGAAGGACAAAGGACGAAGGACAAATGGCCATAGCCCCACAAATCAGCCCTTAAATCCATACCCAGCCTACATTTCTACTTGATCTGTGCCAGGATTCCTGCAAGGCTTGTGAAGTCGTGGCGGATAGAACTATGGGTCACCTTCTACTAGCTTGGTTAATTACCAGCGTGAGTCTGTATCTGATTTCTCGCATTCCGGCGTTGGAGATCGAAATCGATAAGTTTGAAACAGCGGCGATCGCTGCCGCCGTGTTTGGACTCCTGAATACCTTTGTGCTGCCCATCCTGAAAGTCTTGACCTTTCCCATCAACGTGGTGACGTTAGGGGCGTTTTCACTGGTACTCAATGTGGTGCTGTTCGCATTTGTAGCCAACGCCATCGACGGTATTCGGCTTCGTAATGGAGTCGTCAGCGCGATTTTCGGGGCATTCGCCCTGAGCGTAACCACCTCCGTGCTCTCCCACTTTTTAATCTAGTAACAGTCATCTGATACGGTCATCTGATGATGGATGGTCTGATGTTTCTCCGCTCGTGATGCATGAGCTGACAGAGCAGGACACAGCCTGCCGCGATCTAAACATCAGTCGACGTCGGATCGTGAGAACTCCTTGGCTGTGTCTACCATTCTCGTGTGGAACTAATGCGCATCAAAGTCATTAACAGCAATACCTTTGAGGCTATGACCGCTGGGATCGATGCTGCGGCCCAGAACGCACGATTTCCCGATACTGACATCGTGACCGTGCAACCCCGCAGCGGGCCGGAATCGATTGAAAGCTACTACGACGAGTACTTGGCCATTCCCGGCATCTTGGAAGAAATCCGCCTATCGGAGGATGACTGCGATGGATTTGTCATAGCGTGCTGGGGGGACCCCGGCCTGGAAGCCGCTCGCGAACTCACCCACAAGCCAGTGGTCGGCATTGCCGAAGCCAGTATGTACGTGGCTAATATGCTGGCAGCCCGCTGGGGCGTTGTCACCACCGGACATCGGGTGCGATCGATGATTGAAGACACCATCCACCGGACGGGATTTGGGTATCGCTGCGTGTCGATCCGCACGACAGGATTGGCGGTAACGGAAACTGAGACAGCCAGAGATGCGACCATTGCAGCATTGGTGGAAGCGGGGACAATGGCGATCGCCGAAGATGGTGCCGAAGCCTTATGTCTGGGGTGTGCCGGCATGAGTGGATTGGATGAAGTGTTGCAAGCGGTCCTGGGAGTCCCGGTGATTGATTCGGTGGCTGCTGCCGTAAAGATGGCGGAATCGTTAATCGGCCTGCAAAAGCACACTAGTAAGTCCCGTACCTATGCAGTGCCAGAGGCAAAACTCATCAAGGGCTATCCCGACCACATGCAACCGGGCTAGTTGACGCCTCCTGCTACTGCCCAATTTGAGAGCTATCGACTCAGGTCTCTACGCTCCAGACCTTACAGCGGATTGCTATGGACATGACAACAGCCCCCGCAGTAGTTGAGCAGGGGCATGTCATTGGCAAGATCCGTTTCGACAGTGCAGGCTAATGCAGCCGAACGCCTAGATCGTCGTAATTAGTTCTCGTCAATCGGAGCGAAGTCGAGGCCAACGCCAGACCGAGACGACGACGCATCGGGGGTTTCAACCACTTCCACTAGCATCAGCGAGCTATCGCGATCGCCAGTCGATAAGAAACTAATCAGCCCGGTAACACCATTGACCGCAAATCCAGGCTCGCTCAAGGCCACAGCAATGTCGTCGCGACTATCGGCTCCGGAAGCCAGAGCTTGTGAAAAGGCCTGCATGGCATCGTAGCTGAGGGCGGTGCGCCAGTTAATGTCCCCTCCCCACAGCGTTGCGGCTGCGGTCGCAAACTCATCCACTCCAACCACATCCATGTCGGGGTGCCAGGGCACGGGAAGCACCAGTCCTTCAACCGCATCACCGGCATCGTTCAAGCTGGTGATGGAATACATGGCATCCCCTGCAATCAAGGGCAAGACACTTGCATTGGCTTTCGCAACATCAATGGCTTGGGCGTAGGTATCGGCATCGGGGAACAGGGCGATCGCGTCTGCGTCAATCTCCTGCAATCGGTCGGTGGGATCTCCAACCGCCAGATCGATGGTTTCGGTGACGCCGCCTGTGGACTTGAACGCAGAGGTAAACGCCTCGGTCAGCGATTGACTGTAGGAACTATCGGAGTTGGAAAATACAACGACGGAGTCCAGTCCCATCGTGTCAGACACGTGAGTTGCCAACGCCGCTCCAGAGGTATCGTCGCTGGGAATCGTTCTGTAGATATAGTTCGTGTCGGCTTTGTCTAGCTCGCTAAGCTCGGTCGAGGTGCAGGTGGGGGCCATCATCACCAAACCGGCCTCTTGATAGATATCGGCTGCCGCCAAGGTAGTAGTGCTGGTGCCGTGCCCCATCACAAACAGAATGCGATCGTCTGCCACAATCCCTTCTGCCACCAACTCGGCTTGCTCGCTGCTATTAGCATCGTCAACCACGACCACTTTCATGGGCAAAGTGGTCCCCGAATCGTTAAGTTCGAGCTGCAACTGGGCAACACCGCGCAACAGTTCCTGTGCGGAATTTGGGCTGCTAGAGATAGGAGCAACCGCAGCAACGTACACTGCGTCTGCATCGCCGACCTCAGCATTGTTGAGGTAGATCAGCGTTTCCGGATCGTTGCGGCGTACTTGGCGAGACTCTTCAAAGTGAGCGATCGCCGCATCGTAATCTCCCGACGCGTAGGCCGCAATACCAGCCTCTTTGCTAGCGTCGGTAGCATTGGAAAATAAGAGGCGATCGCCATCGCTCAAAAAGTCTTGGGCTAGTTCGGCGGAGCCTCCAGTACCCTCTGAGGTTGCGTCAATAGCTGCACCATCTGCATCTGGTGATATCCCCGTATTGCCAGCGGTATCATCGCCGGTTGTAGCAGCCAATTCGTCCGGAATATTAGCCGTACTCTCATTCACAGCCTCTGCGTCACCGGCATCTGCCGATACGGCCTCATCATCAGTCGCTAGTGGATCGGAGGGGGCATCCGGCAGTACAGACGACACAGCATCAATCGAGTCAGTGACTCCATCCTCGATGGTCTCTTGTACGCTACTTGCCTGTTGTTGCAGGTCATCGGTGGGCAGTTGCGCGCTGTCTGAAACAATTGGGGCTCGGAAGATCAAAGCCAGTGCACCGAGCGAGAGCGCCGTCACACCTCCAGCAATGATGCCTCGACTAAATCCCAGCGATCGTCTTAAAGAACGACCGCAGATAATGCATTTCTGCATAGCCACTGTGTTGCCAATATAGCCGCAACTGTGGCATTTGACAAAATTGTGTGCGTGCTTGCCCACGTTTAATCACCTCTAGAAAATATGTATCTATACAGAAGAACTGTCGCCAATAGGTAGAGTCCAATACATATACTGTCAGGACTTTTGCGACTATAGTAATGCCGAAGATTGGATTATCTAAGTTCTTGAGGGTCTTTTCCTATCAGTAATTTGCCTTGCATGATAGAAGCTTGAAGCCAGTTTTTCGAATGTAAGCTCTAGAGTGTGCAGATACCTAAATGCCTTGATTCTCAGGGGAAATGGTTTGGAAGCTCTCCATAACGGATTGCAGACTGCTATATAAGTAAGCTGCAAACAGCCTCAGTGCGATCCCCCATTTTCAAACTTTTTCCCAGTGTGAGAACCGAGAATAAGCGATACAGAACTCTAATTACCTTCGTTGCACTTGGGGAATAATTCCGCTTCAGCCACTCCGCAGAATTGATGGTCCAAACCACGATCAGACCCATGCACAAATCCATATTTTTTGTAGCGTAAACAGAAATATATGGCACAGCTTATACAGAACAATACAACCTGAGGATGCGTCCCCTCACCCCATCTATTTCGAACACTAGCGAGGGTACAGATGCAACTCAGCGTCAGGGGTATAGATTTCAGGTTACGACTCTGCGCTCTCGGCTACTCCCTCCTGAGGAAGCTCTACAATTGGCACGTTATTTTGCAGTTTGAGAATGCCGCTGGTAACGATACGATCGCCAGATTCCAGCCCGGATACAACGTGATAGCTTTGCCCCTGAATGTCTCCTAACTGGACTGGGGTTTGAGCTGCAATTAAGCCGTCTCCCACTTCATTTGTGTCAGGATCGACCGGAGGTGCGGCAACATAGACAAAAGTTTGTCCACCAATCCGCGAAATAGATGACGTAGGCACCAGTAAACCGGGATTTTCATCCCAAACCACTCGAGCTCGCACAAACTGTGTGTTGAGCAGGCCGTTTTCAACATTGCTATAGGCAGCCTTGGCCAAGATGGATTGAGTACCTTCATCTACAGTGCGTTCAATGGAGGCAATTTCACTGGTGCCAATCTGTTCGTTCCCGTCTCCCAGTAGTTCGACGGTTAAGCCGGGACGTAAACCGCTAGCTCGTTCCAAAGGTATGCGGATTTCGACTTCAACTGTCTCGTTCTGGTTCAGGGTCGTTAGTGCGGTTCCAGGTTCGACCAGATCGCCGACTTTTACAGGGATATTGCCCACTGTGCCGGAAAATGGTGCTGTGATGGTGTAGAAATCAAGCTGTGCCTGGGTTGCAGCGGCCGACGCCCGAGCCTGTTCGAGGGCTGCCTGTTGCTCGGCAATGGCTGCTGTTGCCTCTGCAATCGCCTCATCTTGAGAGGCAAGCGTAGCCTGAGCCGTCACACTATTCCGGCGGGCTGTGTCTAACTCTTCAGCGGCGATCGCCCCTTCCACCATCAGCATTTCCCGGCGCTCAAGCTCTGCTTGGCGCAGGTCGAGATCGGCTTCCACACTCATCCGCTCTGACTCGGCCCGATGCAGTGCAGCCTCCTGACGGGCGATCGCCTGTTGCGCTGCGGTGACTTGAGCTTGAGCCGAGGCAAGTTCTGCCCGCACAACACTGTCATCGAGCTGCATTAACACTTGACCAGCGGACACGGGATCGCCCAATCGCACCGAGATGGAACTGAGGTTGCCGCTGACCCGGGGGCTAATCGTTGCAAACTCGTCAGACGAAATAGTGGCAAGGTACACCGTGCTATCCCGCACCGGAGCTTCTTCAACCAGGGCAATCTCCACGGGAACGCCCCCCGGATTGGCTTGGGACCCAATACCACCGCAGGCCGTTAGTGCAAGCATGGCTGGCAGGGCGATGAAGGCACCAGGAAAAGAGGAGAAGGAGCGTCCGGAAAAGCGATTCATAACAGTCTCGATGGGATGCGGGTTGTTGTCTAGCGATCGGCAATCCACTATGGAGAGTTGACCGAGCATTTTCCTTGCCAATCGAGGATTTTAGCTGTCTTCCCATTCCAGGCCTTACAGCGGATTAAAATAGCAGTATCGAAGGTCAAGAATGCTTGCTGGCACCAGTCTAATTAGCGAACATCTTAGCCAAAGCTGGCGAAGTGAAATCAAAAAAACAGACCTGAATGGGATTGTGCAATAAATCGAAACTTAGAACGTAAGCACTAGATACAAACATTACAAGGCGGCATCTGCCCCTGCCACAACCTCCAACAGCTCTTGGGTAATGCTGGACTGGCGAGCTTTGTTGTAGGTCAGTCTGAGGGCCGAGATCAACTCCTGAGCATTATCGCTAGCGTTATTCATAGCAGTCATGCGGTTGGCCAGTTCGCTGGCAGCAGATTCTTGCAAGGCTCGCAGGGCTTGGGCTTGGGCGTAGATGGGTAGCAGCGCTTCCAAGATGTCTTCGGGGTCTTGCTCGAACAGCATGTCTTGTGGAGACAGGGACACATCGGACTCGGCAGGGCTGCGTTCTAACGTGAACTGTCCTTGTTTAACGATGATGCGAAAAATATCGTCGTCAGGGGCGGTGAGTTGCGTTAAATCAATGGGGAAAACGGTTTGCACCACCGGTCTAGAGCTAATCAGGGAAACAAATCGCGTATAGACCATCTCCGCACGCTGAATTGTGTCCAACTGGAATCCACGTTGGGCAGCATCGATCAGAGCAGCGGCATTATCGCCTGTGGGAATTTGCTCAAAATTATCGAACTGTGCCTCGATCTCGATCGGTCTGCGTTTGTAGTACTGAATGGCTTTCTGACCCACTAGGAAGTACTTCACTACTACGCCCTCAGCCGATAGTTGGGCGGCACGTTCTTCTGCTTTCTTGAGGATGTTGGCGTTGTAACTGCCGCAAAGGCCCCGGTTGCTGGTGATGACAATCAGCCCCACGGTCTCAACCGTCCATTCGGTGTTGTAAAGCCAGGGGAAATTCGCTTCCCGAGCAAATGTTAGTCGGGTCTGCAAGCTGTAGAGAATTTGCGCGATCCGATCGGCGAACGGGCGGCTGGCTAGCACGCGCTCTTGGGCTCGTCGGACTTTTGCGGCTGCAACCAGTCGCATCGCTTCGGTAATCTTGCGGGTGTTTTGGACAGTTTTGATGCGATCGCGAATAACTTTGAGGTTCGACACCGAAACTTACCTCCTAAACTCTCAGATATGACTAGCGATCGGTACGATGAACTTGACTCAACGCCCAATCTAACTGTTCAAAAGACGCGAGAGATAAGCCGACAGAGCACATACCTTAGCGATCGGGCCATACTGAAAGCTCTCTAACTGCCAATTTTGCTTGCCGGTCTAACGAACTTTTGCACATGACGTCAATGTTCCTAGAAGGATGGCATTGAATGCTGGATTTTGCCGTACTGAATGTTCCAGGATCGATCGATCTCTGCTTGCATCAACTGACAACTGATATCTCTCTCGCCACGCTTTTCGATACAGGGTCAAGCCTGGCTACATTTACCGATTGGTCTTTCATATCTCCAGTACTGGCAACCGCTGGAGGCAAGGGAGAGAGCTACGTCAAGGCATTGGGATTAGCCGTAACTCTCAGTACGGTAGCGGTCTACCTATTTGCCCAAATTTTTGGAGAAATGTCCGTGCGCATCGGTCTGCCTGCTGTGCTGGGAGAACTGATTGCGGGCTTGGTGATTGGTGTTTCGGGGATGCACTTGCTGGTGCTGGAAGATGGCGGTCTGGTAGCCGAGTCTTCGATCCAGGTGGTGCAGCTCATGTCAGGGGCGAGTACCGATACTGTGCGTGAGATTTTTGCCGGACCGGTGAAGATCATTTTCGAGCGTTACGCCGATATCGGAGTCGGTATTCTGCTATTTGCCATTGGGCTGGAGGCCGATCTGAAGGAACTGATTCGGGTAGGGCCGCAGGCGGCAGCAGTAGCAGTGGCAGGAGTCTTTTTACCCTTTGTCATGGGATTTTTGGGACTGACATACATCTTTCATGTGTCAGCGATTCCGGCCATGTTTGCCGGGGCAGCCTTGACGGCAACCAGCATCGGTATTACCTCCCGTATCTTGCAGGACATGGGGGTGCTGGGCTCTAGAGAGGGGCAAACCATTCTGGGGGCAGCAGTGCTGGACGATATCTTAGGCATTGCCATTTTGGCGGTGGTTGTCGGCATTGCAGAACACGGGACGGTGGAGGTGTCCAGCATTGTCAGCACCATTGTCAGTGCCGGTCTGTTTGTAGTGGCGGCAATTGTGTTGAACCGAGTGTTTGGCCCGCTATACATCGAGTTCCTCGACAACTTGCACAATCCAGCCAGCGTGTTGATCGGGGCCATCTTGTTTTTGACGGTGCTGTCGACGATCGCCAGCGCCATTGGCTTGGAAGGAATTCTGGGATGCTTTGCAGCAGGCATCGTCTTGGGAGACACCAAAGCGACCAAGGCATTGGAGGAAGCTTGCGAACCATTGGTGGCGTTATTCGCAACTGTTTTTTTCGTCACCATTGGAGCCAATACAGACTTATCGGTGCTCAACCTGTCGAATCCCGATAGTCGCGAAGGACTGACGATCGCCGCTTTCCTCATCATTGTAGCCATCATGGGCAAGATGGCTGCCGGTTACTTTGCCATCACCAAAGACAAGATTGACCGGTTGGCGATCGGAACTGGCATGATCCCTCGGGGTGAGGTAGGGCTGGTATTTGCTGGATTGGGGGCAGCGACAGGAGCGTTACCGGACTCGATTGATGTGGCGATTGTATTGATGGTGATTGGAACAACATTTGTGGCTCCACCCATGCTGCGCTGGGTGTTTGCCAGAGGTGGGGCAGAGCCAGTGACCGCATCGGATATGGGTGACTTCAGTAGCGAGTTGGAGAGCGAGTGAAGAAGCATGCTACTTCTGGGGGTTGGCTCGAACGCTCGGACTGTCTGATAAAGCTCGGACAACGGGAATGGCTGCGCGTACAGTGACAAACAGTTGTCTCTCGCGATTGCTTGCTGGCAAGCCGATACGCTCTCACCACTGCGATGCTTCAGTTCTTTCGACGCCGCTCTTCAGCCTGGCAGTTTCGGCTACTGACAGGGCCGTATTCCCTGATTATGCTTCTACTGCTCGGCATATTGATCTCTATTGGAGTGTTTCCCGCAAGCATTGTCGGACCGCTGACCTCGATTCAAATAACAGCCGTTGTCGCGATTACCTTCAAAACGCTGGTTGCCAGCAATCGCAAGCAAAATCTCTACCTCTTGCTGGCAGGAATAACGCTTGGCTTAGATTTGGTGTACGGGCTGTTAAAAGACAACTCATTTCCCATGTCAGGATTGTCAGGGGCACTCCTGAGTGGGACTTGGGCAGTATTTTTTGTATTCTCCGTTGTCTTAGTCGGTCAAAGTCTCTTCGCCAGCAGCAAAGTCACCTTGGACACGGTGATGGGTGGCATTTGTATCTTCTTGATGCTGGGATATCTCTGGTTTGCCATTTATGGCCTGCTCATGGCCATATCACCAGACTCATTTCAGGGGCCGGATGGTGCACTATCAGATTTCGATCTGATGTACTTCAGCTTTACGACTCTCACCACAGTGGGGTACGGAGAAATTACGCCGGTGACTCGCATTGCAAAAGTGGCAGCAAATTTGGAAGCGATCGTTGGCGTGCTATTCCCAACCATATTTATGGCCAAGCTGGTCAGTTCTTATCAGCGGGACAAGAGCGACTCTGACTCTTGAAAGCATCGCAGCTATAACGCGTTCGGCAAACAGCTCTGGAGGGCTCTCTAACAGTTTTTCCTAGCCAATCAAAGCTTTGAGCTGTCTCCAGACTCTAAAACTGAGAGCGGATTGCCCCATATTGCGGAGAGCGAGCAAACTCTCGCCTGCAAGCTGAATGAGGGTCTCAAGATTGCAATATTGGTTGCGTCTACTCGGTAGTGACGACGCGGGCAACCTAGAGGCTGCGTAGAAGCGATCGCCTCGGATGAGACAACAGCAATGCAAGATGATGGAACACGCCAATTAGCCTTACAAGGCAATGTCCCGGCATTAGAGAGCCTGTTGAGTCATGTCTTCGAGCAGGGAAAGGCTCAGGCAAGAGTTCAACGGGAATCTTCAAAGTTACAGGTAATCTTGGAATCCACTCAAATGCTTGAGATGGAAACCAGCATCGACAAAGTAGTGTCCGTCCTAGCCGAGCTGTCGATGGACGATGCCCAGACAGTGTCGGTGTATGCCAGACGCAACGGCGAGTATTTTCCCGATTGGGGTCAAACATCCAGCCTCAAGCACCTCAAGATGGCTGCTAACTATCCAGCCGCTAACTCTACAACAAGAAACAAGTACGAATTCAGTACCGCGCAAAACGCCTCACTCGGTATCCTAACCAATCGGATGCGGCGCACAAGCTATTGCTTGTTGGGGATCGGACTAGCCTTAACGATCCCCGGAATTTTATTTTGCTTGAGCGGGGCGATCGATCGCGTGCAAGGCGGAATCTGGGCTGTGCTGCCAGGGCTAGCTCAGTCGTTTTTCCCAGGGTTGCTGCTGCTAATCGACGGTTGTTCGAAACTTTGGGGTGCCAGAAAATTGGGGCTGATTGTCACAACCGAGGGTCACGATATCGAGCATTTGATGGCTGCCGTCAAGCTGATGCGAAGGACCCACGGAATTATGGCTTGGGTCTCTATGTTGGGGCTAGCCATTGCGTTCTTGACGGTTCTGCTATTCCTGCCAATATTTCTGGCCTTACTCCAGCCGTAATCCACTGCCTGTAACGATCCCATGTCTAACGTGTTTGAACGAGGGCGGCGTCTGCTGTGGATTCTGCTGCTGCTATTACTACTTTTCCTGGTCTTGGGGCCAAAGATTCCCGTTGCCCCAGTCCAGACTCTCAGTGCCTCTGCGAGAGGGTACCTCGGTGAGCTGTACCAAGATGTGGTTGGCGATCGCATCGACGATCTGAAAGATGACATCTCACGTAATCCGATTCAGGAATCGGCTAATCGACGCGAACAGGACTACGCTCAAGCCTACGAAGCAATAACTGGTGAACCGTACCAAGATGACGATCGCTGTCTAACCATGTTTGGCCTCATTCCTCTCAACTGCCCCGATCCTACTGGGGAAAGATTCATCGAAGCCGATGTACCCGCTGACTTTTCTATTGAGGAATGTATGGAAGTGCTTGGCCTGCCCGCAAACCTGTGTCGGCAATGGTAAGAGGACTGAATCTGAAGAAACTCGCCAGTTTTGGTCAGCGAGAGGGAGATAACTACTAGCCTAACTGTGTTCTGAGAGTCAATGGGCCAGAGTTAGCAATTGCATCCGATCGCATTGTCAATGACTGCATTGATAATCCCGAAGCCAGCCTCTTCAGTATGTTTGAGGCCAATCGCTAGAGTCGGCGATCGGGCAGATATACATCAGATACCGATACATTAATAAAGCACGTTCGTACCTGGGATAGGAACGTTAACCAGCAAAGGTCATCTGACGCTACAGCTTAGATTTTTAGCGACATCTATAGTGTTCTCAGTAACGGTAGGCCTGCATGATTTTATTCGTCAACGCCTTCATCCGCCGTCCGGTGCTCACCACCGTATGCTCGGCTCTGATTGTGCTGTTGGGCGCTGTTGGGTTGAACTTCCTGCCAGTCCAGCAGCTACCCGAAATTGCTCCGCCCCAAGTCACCGTTACATCCACTTTCATCGGCGCTGATGCCAGCACGGTAGAAACTACTGTTACTACCCCCCTCGAACGAGAAATTAATGGGGTTGAGGGGATGCGATATATCTCCTCTCAAAGCAATAACGACGGCTCCAGCGAAATTATTGTCACGTTCGATCCCTCACGCAACAAAGATCTGGCCACGGTTGACGTCCAAAACAAAGTATCGACAGCACAATCCAACCTGCCCTCCGAAGTCAATCAAGTGGGTGTGACTGTACAGGCTGCCTCCAGCAATATCCTGCTGGCTTACGGGTTCTACCCCACTATCGATGAGTTGGATGACGTTTTTGTCAGCAACTATCTCGATCTGTTTGTCTTAGACGAGATCCGTCGGGTGCCTGGAGTGGGTCGAGCCCAGATTTTGGGGGAACGAAAATATGCGATGCGGCTGTGGCTCGATCCCGGCAAGCTAGCAGGGCGCAATCTCACGGCTCAAGATGTAGTGGCCGCACTGCAGGAACAGAATATCCAGGTGAGCGCCGGACAAATTGGGTTGCCTCCGTCGCCACCAGGTCAAGAATTCCAAATTAGTCTGCGAGCCAGAGGACGACTGGCAACCGTTGAGGAATTTGAAAACTTAGTCCTGCTTGCCAACCCAGATGGTAGCTCCGTCAAGCTGCGCGATGTGGGCCGGGCGGAGCTGGGGGCAGAGGACTATCAAATCGCGGTGGATGTGAATGGTTCGCCTGCTGTATTCTTTGGCGTCTATCAATTGCCAGGCAGTAACGCCCTAGAAGTAGCCAATGCCGTTAAAGCCAGGATTGACGAACTCAGCACCGCATTTCCAGTCGGTGTAGAAGGCAAGGTGGTGTACGACACCACAGCGTTTGTAGAGGTCTCACTCCGACAGGTGATTTCCAACTTGATTCAGGCGATTATCCTTGTTGTCTTGGTCATCTTCGTCTTTTTGCAGGATTGGCGCAGTACCGTGATCCCGGCGATCGCCATTCCGGTGGCGTTGTTGGGAGCCTGCGCCATGCTCTTCATCGTTGGCTTTTCGGCGAATACTCTGACCATGTTTGCCTTCATTTTGGCGACTGGTTTAGTGGTGGATGACGGCATCGTTGTGGTTGAAGCCGTGTCAGTGAAGATGTCGCAGGGGATGCGGCCCCGTGAAGCAGCGATTGACGCTATGAAGGAGTTGACGGGAGCAATTATTGCTACATCCCTCGTCCTAGCAGCCGTATTTATTCCCGTATGCTTTCTGCCGGGATCGACCGGAATTGTTTACCGGCAATTTGCGCTCACCATCGTTTTTGCCATTGCATTTTCAACCTTTAACGCCCTCACCTTCTCGCCCACGATGTCGGCTCTGTTGCTCAAGCAAGAGACCGAAAACTACAGCGGATGGCTGGGGCGGGCGTTTGACAAATTTAATCGCGGGTTTGGTTGGCTGATTGCTCGCTATCGAAAGGCGATCGACTATCTGGCAACGGTTAAGCCATTAGTGATGGCCTGCTTTGCTGGTGGACTAGCTCTGATGGTGTTTATGTATTCCATCGTGCCCACTGGTTTTATCCCAGAAGAGGATCAAGGGTATTTCCTGGTGGTGGGGCGGGCACCGGAAGGAGTGTCGGTTGACTATACCCGTAATGTGGTGTCCGAAATTTACGACGTCATCCAAGAGTTTCCGGAAGTGCAGGAATTTTCGGCAATTACTGGATTTGGTTTTGACGGGCGTGGCTCAAATCAGTTAACTTGCTTCGCCACCTTGCGCCCTTGGGACAAACGTAGAGGCGGCGACCAATCCGTATTTGCCCTGCTTGATCGCATTAACGCTCGGCTCGCTACGATTTCAGATGCCCTCGTGTTTGCAGTCAATGCTCCCCCAGTTCAGGGCTTGAGCAGTACGGGTGGCTTTGAATTTATGATGCAGGATCGCACTGGTACGCTGCCCACCCAAGAATTTTTGAATGTCGCTTACGGGGTGATTGGTGAAGCGTCCCAAGATCCAGACTTAGGGGGGGTATTCACTCAGTATTCCGCCAGCACCCCTCAGTTTTTGGTAGAGGTCGATCGCGAGAAAGCCAAATCGCTAGGCATTCAGGTTGACGATATTTTCACCACCCTCCAAACCTATCTAGGCTCAGCCTTCGTCAACCAGTTCACTTTCGGGCAGCGACAATATCGCGTTTATTTGCAGGCGGATGCCGCATTTCGTTCGAATCCTAGCGACATCGGTCAACTGTACGTCCGTGCCCAGTCCGGTCAGCTCATTTCTCTCGATAACTTGGTGAAGGTTGACAGCATCACAGGCCCCCAGTCCATCAATCACTACAACCTGTTCCGCTCCATCAAATTACAGGGCAACCCTGCCCCCGGTAAAAGTTCCGGTCAAGCAATTCAAGCCATGCAGGAGAGCTTTGCACAAGCCACCATTCCGGGGGTCACCTTTGAATGGACCTCCACGGCATTAGAAGAGGTTCAAGCCGGCGGATTGGTGGTGTATGTCTTCTTGCTAGGCATTGTGGTGGTGTTTATGGTGCTGGCGGCTCAGTACGAGAGCTACGTCGATCCGATTATTATTTTGCTGACGGTGCCGCTGGCGATTTTGGGGGCGATCGGAGCTATTTGGCTGCGCTCCACATTCTTGGGCACCAACATCAGTAACGACATTTACTGCCAGGTGGGACTCGTCATGCTGATTGCGCTAGCCAGTAAAAACACAATTTTGATTGTGGACTTCGCCAACCAGGAGCTAGCCAAAGGGTCCAGCATTACCGATGCTGCGTTGCGGGCGGGCGAACTGAGATTCCGGCCCATCTTGATGACAGCGATCTCCACCCTCGTGGGATTCTTGCCCTTGCTGACAGCATCAGGAGCAGGGGCGGTCAGCAATTGGTCGCTGGGCACTGCCGTGTTTGGCGGCATGGTGGTGGCAACCGTACTCAGTCTGTTTTTCGCTCCCATTTTGTACATCGTTGTGAAAGGAATCGCTCAACGTTTGACGGGCGGCGGCGGCGATGTTGACCCGGATGGGCAACAGAACGGACATTCACAGTCGCTGCAGGAACGGCTGACCGGTTTATTCAAGGGCAACTCTCGTAAACGGCACGATGCCGATGTGCCGGTCGCGGAGTTACCTAGCGGCGATCGTATAGCGGGTGACGGCTAGTGTCGTCACTGTATAAGTTGGAATTACGGCTAGGTCAAAGAGCTGGGCGATCGCCCATGTAGGGAGGATAGAGATGGCGTGTTACGAAGATCGAAACAACGAAGAACTGTTGGTTAGTACTCGCGGAGCCGCCACCAAAAATTACCCCATCACCTGTTCGCTGCTGCGCACGTTTGGCGATTGCGTTGAAGGAACAGACGCCCAAATTATCATCGAGCAAGATGAATTAAATCGGCTGGTGGACGAACACGATATCTATCCCGATATGTACTACCGGTTCGTGTGGGGCGACTCCGAATGGATCGCTCGCGCCAGCACTCGCACGTTACCTCCATCGCCTCCCGGCACAATTTTCGATCTAATTTTGTCCGCCCGCGTGCGCCGCTTTCGGGCCAACATTGGCGAACGTCCCCGCCAAAATGCCAGATAGGGTGTCGGTCTGCGACGCGTAGGGGGTAGCAAAAAGGCGATCGGAATACCGATTTAAGGTGCAGTCAGGTGAGATGCAGTTGGATAACCGTAGGGTAGCCTGAGGGGGCGATCTGACTCTCCTGCAGGTTACGTTCATGGATCTCGTCACTCTGTTGCAATCATCTGCCAATATTCAGTCGTTCTCTGATGGAGACACAATTTTTCAGCAAGGGGATGCGGGTGAAATCAGCTACATCTTAGTGAAAGGTCAGGTGGATATACAGGTTAATCGGCAATCCATTTACGTAGCCACGCCAGGAGAAATGCTGGGTATTATGGCACTGATTGATGAAAAGCCGCGCAGCGCTACAGCAATCGCCCTGGGAGATAGCCAGCTCGTTCCATTGTCCAAAAAAGACTTTTTGTTTCTCGTTCAGGAAACTCCCTACTTTGCCCTCGATATTATGAAAATGCTGTGCGAGTGGCTGCGCCTCATGGACGCGAAGGTCAAGAATAAGTCCAGCTAAGGTAGTCAGTACGCTGCGAATGGATAACAGTCGCACCAGCGATAAAGATTATGGGCAAAAACTTTGACTGTGCAGTCTAGCAACCGAGTCACAAGGCTAAACATACCTGAATAAAGATATGTCGAGTGCGGTCTATATTGTTCTGCTGATTCCCTCTCTCATTCTGAGCGTTGTGGCTCTGGTAATCAATTGCTTTTACGGCTTATACGTCCTAGCTCAAGCAGTGTCTTATCGCCAATTTATGCTGATGTTTGTCTCGGCAATCAATCTATTACTGTGGGGCGGTATATCGTTCGCAGCAATCTTTGTTTTCTACGTATCTGACTTATTTGAGTTGCTGCCAGCCAAGTTAGCGATCATCCTACTCTATCTTCTCATCAGTATTGTTGTATTCTGGGGATTTCGACTACTCGACAAGAGTATTTTATAAATCAGAAAACTGTTGTTTTAAAGATATAGAGAAACAGGGTTCGATAGTCCGTTGAGACGTGTTTTAGAGGGGGACACCAAGCCTGTTGATTCGGTTTTCAGACGGTACTACCCTCACCAAATCCTCATTTCAACATTCTTAAAATGAGGACAGCCCTTGAGAAATCGGTACCCATGATTTACTTACCGGTCTCCGCCCTCCTCTTTCTCATACTCCTGCTATCCCTGCCATTTCTAATCCTGGCGCTCACCTTCGACGTCGTCACCGTCTCCGCCGCCAAATTGGGGTTCACCCCCAGCATCGCCCTCTTATTACTGAGTCTCATCTTCATTGGCGGCACCCTCAACATCCCCCTCTACCGCACCGAAACCATCGTGGAAGACCCCGCCATAAAGCGCTTCCACAACTTCTGGGGCCAACAATACTGGGGCTTCCCCATCCATCACATCCGCCAAACCAGCATCATCGCCCTCAACATCGGCGGCGGACTCATCCCTGTCTTGCTAGCCCTCTACCAATTCACCCAAGCCCCCTTCCTGCCCATCATCGCCGTCACCGCCCTTGTCACGACTGTCAGCTACTACGCCTCCCAAATCGTCCCCGGCATCGGCATCCAAATTAATCCTCTCCTCCCGCCTATCACCGCCGCCGTCACCGCCAGTCTCCTAGTCCCCCACGCCGCCCCCGTAGCCTTCGCCGGAGGCGTCCTCGGCACCCTCATCGGAGCCGACCTCCTCCATCTCCCAGAACTCAACTCCCCCGGCGTCATGAGCATCGGCGGCGCCGGAGTCTTCGACGGCATCGCCCTCTGCGGCCTCTTTTCTCTATTGCTTAGTTAGGACAGGCTGACTACGGAGGTACTATCTCTGGCATCAAAGACTTGATCTTGGCTGAAAAAAGTAGACAGTTAACTTAAGCTGCAATGTTCTGGTCTAGAGAGAGCCAGTAATTGTCTTC
>JBCBVA010000074.1:0-19105 GCA_039817825.1 Cyanobacteria bacterium J06642_12
TTTTGGACCCCCGCTCCCTCGAGCGCTTAACCAACATAACGACTACACAACTACATGTCAACTACTTCTTGGGAAAAGTTTTTCGACCCCCCTCAACGTCCTCTCACGCTAATGCTCTCTCCTTCACCTCACACGCCAATGGATATCTCTCCATCACATAACACAAGCAGTCTTGGCGGATCCGAAACTAGTTATTGCAGAAATCTGAGCAAGAGGAACGCAGATCGGCAACACAGAAATCCTGCATCGGCAGTAATGTTACGATCTGTAACAGGGCACTGGCTCGACCAGAGCCTTTGATTGGGAGATGCCAGTGGCACAGCAAAACGCAGTGATAGTGGGTAGCGGGATCGGCGGTCTAGTAGCAGGAGCATTGCTTGCCCGTTACGGCTGGAAGGTCACCATTTGCGAAAGTCATTCGATCGCTGGCGGAGCAGCGCATGCCTTTGAACGAGATGGTTACAGTTTTGATTCAGGGCCATCTTTTTTCTGTGGGTTGGGCGATCGCAACAGTCTCAACCCTTTACGTCAGGTGCTGGATGTATTGGGGGAGTCAGTTGAGGCGATCGCCTACGACCCCCTAGGCCACTATCACTTCCCGGAAGGAGCGTTCCCGGTTTACGGCAACTTGGAGCGATATAGGGCAGCCATTGAAACTATTACACCGAATGGGGCGCAAGAACTGCAGCAGTTTGCACGAGAAATGCTGCAGTTGTATAACGCGTTGAGTCAAGTCCCGACGCTCCATTTGCGTGGGGATTGGCGAGTATTTCCAACGCTATTCAGCCGGTACTTACCGGCGATGGCACAACTGCTACCTCAACTGACCGCCGTACAAGGCTCGGTTGGAGATGTCGTGAATCGGACAGTGTCCGATCGCTGGGTGCGCCGGCTGATCGATCTGGAATGCTTTCTGTTGTCGGGATTAAAAGCCGAGGGGACTGTCACTCCAGAAATGGCCTTTATGTACGGAGAGCGAGATCGATCGGTGATTGATTACCCGGTAGGGGGGAGCGGAGCGATCGTGGCTGCCTTGGTAAGAGGACTGGAAAAGTACGGGGGGTCATTGCGACTGCGATCACACGTCAACCGAATTTTGGTCGAGAATCGACGGGCTGTAGGGGTCGAACTCAAGGGTGGCGAGACAGTCTTGGCTGATATCGTGATTTCCAATGCCACGATGTGGGACACAGCCCAACATCTGATCGATCCCCAGCACTTGCCCGAACGGGAACGAACCTTAGCAGAAACCACGGAAGCAGTCCCCAGTTTTATGCACTTACATTTGGGCATACGGGCAGATGGACTGGAGGATCTGACCGGTCATCATGTGGTAGTTCACGATCGAGAACGCGATATTGCAGAACCGGGCAATACCTGCATGATTTCCATCCCCACCGTGTGGGATAGCCGTATGGCTCCTGCCGGCCACCATGCCGTTCATGCCTACACGCTGGAACCCTATGCTGGATGGGAGTACGGTGGCAACTATGCCGACCAAAAACGGGCCAAAGCTCAAGTTCTCTATCGCGCTCTAGAGCGAGTCATTCCAGACATTCGCGATCGCGTCACTCTAGAGTTAATTGGCACTCCATTAACTCACGGTCGCTTTCTGCGCCGATATCAAGGTACTTACGGCCCTGCAATCCATCCCGATCGAGGGATGTTCCCGGGATGCAAAACCAGTATCGAGAATTTGTATCGCGTTGGTGACAGTACGATGCCGGGAATTGGCGTACCGGCGGTGGCCGCATCTGGAATTCTCTGCGCCAATGCCTTAGTCCCCACCCAACAAACCAATCAACTCATGCGGGAACTGCAAACTCTTCAAAAGCAGGGCGCATCGTGACCGTTAAGGGGTCCACTCAGAAACTTCAGCTATCTACCGAACACCAGCGGGCGCTCGGTCAGCTCTTTGTGGCCGGACTTCTGTTCTGGGCCAGTATGACCACCCTGTTACCAACGCTTCCCCTCTACATATCTGACGTGGGGGGCAGTGATTGGCAGGTGGGGATCGCAATGGGGACCTTCGCGATTGGGTTAGTCGCGTCAAGATCGTGGCTGGGACCGCTGGCCGATCGCCGTGGAAGAAAGCTAGTGCTGCAAATTGGCCTAGTGGCAGCTACTTTGGCTCCCATTGGTTACTTGTTGGTGAGTTCGATTCCGGCAATTGTTCTGATTCGGGCCGGACATGGGATTAGTATTGCGGCTTTTGCGACTGCTTATGTAGCCCTAGTCACTGACGTTGCGCCTGCAGAGTTTCGCGGCACCGTAATTGGATACATGAGTTTGGTGAACCCAATCGGACTGATGGTAGGACCGGCAATTGGTGGATATGCCTTGGAATGGGGAGGGTACAGTGCCTTATTTCTTCTTTCCGCCAGCCTTGGATGCATCGGTTGGGGCTTAGCCAGTCGGGTTCCAGAGCGATCGGCTGTAGCATCCCTAACGAGCGCATCTGATAATCGCTTCTGGAGCTTGCTTGCCCAGCCTCGCTTAATCGCGCCATCCGTCACCATGCTGTTTGTGGGATTGGCATTCGGCGTTCTGACTACATTCATGCCACTATTTGTCCGCAGTGGAGACTTTGGGATTAATCCCGGCCTGTTCTATTTAGCCTCTTCTGCTGTGGCGTTTGTGATGCGCGTCGTTGTGGGAAGAGCGAGCGATCGCTGGGGGCGCGGCCTGTTTGTGACAGCGGCCCTGGTGTGTATGACGACAGCCCTACTCGTCTTAGCCAACGCCCAAAGCGGTAGAGCAATCTTACTAGCGGGCGGGTTACATGGAGCCGGGTTTGGAGTCTTGATTCCAACAATTTCAGCCCTACTAGCCGATCGCTCTGAGCCCAACGAACGGGCTCGCCTATTCGGGCTGTGTTTGACGGGGTTCGATGTCGGCATCGCCAGTGCAGGTTTTCTCTTCGCATCGCTATCCGAAACCCTCGGCTACTCCCTCCTCTTCACCATGGCAGCTGCTATGGTCGGGGTAGCCGCAACCATTTTCGTCACCTGCTCGGCATCGTCCCTTGCGGAATCCATCAAATTTGCAACAGGGCAGGTTAACGATCCATACCGCCTCCAACATGACGCCAACCCCAAATCATAAGAGCCACCGATCGAGCCAGCGCTCCTGCGGGAAACCGGTGGAGTTTCGATCCCAAGCGGGATAGGCTTTTGGGGGTGGGTTATGGTGAACGAATGTCATTCTTAAATCCCTTGATACTCTGGCGTTATCCAGCGTTGCAGTGGTGGCAAGGCAGCAGAATTGGTCAACTATCGGGACACTTGCAGCACTGGGGAGAAGTAAGTTGGCTCGGGAGGAGCCTGCTTCCGATGAGCGTCGGACTGGCGGCTCTCTACATCGCCTTATCGTCACAAGCAGCGACCGGCCCCTTAGGACTGCTATTGCTGGCGATGGGTGCCTTGACCGTCGTTCAGTGGCTCTTGTGTCCCCCCGTCCCTTCCCCCATTCACCTACCCTTGGGCATCTATTGGGGAATCGCCACTCTAGCAACAGCGCTGTCGCCGGTTGGTACCCTGGCGATTGAGGGATGGATCAAGCTGACGTTATACCTACTAGGTTTTTTGCTGCTGCATCGCATCATGCTCAATCCGCGCTACCGAAATTGGCTGGTGGCAGCTCTCTTACTAACAGGGGTGTGGGTCTCGATTTACGGCATGCGCCAGGTCTTTTACGGGGCAGAAGAACTCGCCACTTGGACCGATCCCAATTCACCACTGGCGGACGCCACAAGAGTCTACAGCTACTTACGCAACCCGAATTTACTAGCTGGGTATCTGATTCCCATGATTCCGATTGGGGCGATCGCTGCTTGGGCGTGGTCAGGCTGGGGCAGTAAAGTATTTGCCGTACTGGCAACCGGTTTGAACGCACTGTGCTTGGTCAATACCCTTAGTCGAGGGGGATGGCTGGGACTGCTGGGAGCGCTGGTGGTACTGGGACTGTTGCTGGTGCAGTGGAATCAGATCGTTTTACCCATGAAGTTACAGAAGTGGGCATTGCCAACCGTTCTAGGGATTGGCGTCCTAACCATTGTGAGTGCAGTCTTATTTGTGGAGCCCGTCCAACTTAGGGTGATGAGCATATTCGCAGGCCGCGAGGATAGCAGCAATAACTTCCGCATCAATGTGTGGATGGCCGTTCTAGATATGATTCGTGACTTTCCTGTATTGGGAATCGGCCCTGGCAACGACGCATTTAATCGGGTCTACCCTCTCTATCAAAATCCCAATTACAGTGCCCTCGGCGCCTACTCCGTCCCCCTCGAATTAACGGTGGAAACAGGAGCGACTGGGGCATGTGTTTATCTGTGGTTTCTGATTGTGATGACACTCCATGGCTTACGCCGCTGGGTGCAGTTACTCATTCCGAGACAATCGCAGGCTTTGTGGATTGCAGCTGGATTGTCTGCCTGTGCGGGCATGATGGTGCATGGCCTTGTCGATACGGTTTGGTACCGCCCGCAAGTTCAAATGCTGTGGTGGTTTAGCGTAGCTTTGATCTCGGCTCAGTTAATCCCAGCCCCATTAGAAGAAGCCCCTGCTGAGCGCTTATCTCACTCGTCTGGGCATTGAGGGCAATTGCCAAACTGTAGAAATATCAGATAGGCAGACAAGTTAAACGGAGTCGTATCGCTCGAGCCAATCTACCATCGCTGAGAATACATTGAGGGATGCCTGAAGTATCCCTCAATGTATGTTTATTGGAATGACCGAAATCATATAGAGAGGGTTCAGGTGAATACAGTGTACTGAGGACAATACATCAGGGAGATCGTTTGCCACGATCCAAGGACACTGCTACAGCTATGAACCTATCCAGCTACTTCTCCCAAGATTCTTTACCAGCAACGTTACGCGAAGCCACATTTACGCGAACGTTCGAACCCAATGAGATTTTGTTTCGGCAAGGGGAACGCGCCGCAGCCTTTTATATTGTGGAATCCGGTCGAGTAAAAGCTGTTCGCTACACAACGGACGGCTCGGATGTAACGCTGCAAGTCGCTAGAGAGGGTGAAAGCGTCGCCACTGAAGCTGTGTTTATCGAACGCTATAGCTGCACGGGAGTTGCAGAAGTTAAAACGACAGTCACCGTATATCCAAAAGAAAGACTCTTGGCAATTGTGCGGAATAATCCGTTATTGCTGATGTTGTTTGCCAAGCAGCTGAGTGAACTGGTTTTTGGATTGAAAAACAACCTCGAGCTTAGAGGAACTCGCTCGGCTCGTAGCCGAATTTTGCGGTATCTCGCCCTCGTGAGCGAACCCAGCACAAAAGGGGTTCATATCGATCGCCCACTGAAAGATATCGCCAACGAATTGGGGCTGGCTCCAGAAGTTTTATACCGTACATTATCGAAACTTGAAAAAGATGGACAAATCCATCGTGACAAGCGATTCATTCAATTGCTGTAACCCACAACCATGACCAAAATCATGGTCAATCGAAACTATTGATTGCAAAGTGATCGGTATTTACGAGGCTTGCGGCTCTCAACGAGTCGCTTCCTCCATGAAGACTTCAGTACAAACACAATTGGGGAAATCGAAAGTTATCAGTACCAACGAAGATTTCTTCAGAGGAATTCACATATTTATCACTGATTAGAACCTCTCGCGTGAGAACCAACGTTGTCATCCTACGGCACTATCTTGTCACAATCAGATTCCCATGCAGCAGTCAAACATCAACACTGGAAGACCTATTATCTCTAATCAATACACGACGATCGAGCATCGTTCTCTGTCTCGATCTCGAGATCGAGACAGCTCGAATAAAGAACATTTAGTTATTGTGATGGGAAAACAACCATCGCTAGCTAAACAGCTTCAGCTTTTAGGCTATCAGGTGATGTACATTACTAGTGGTTTAGTTGATGTGAAAATATTGTTTTCAATCCACCCCAGCCTAGCCATTGTAGATTGGGAAACTGAACAAAGTTGGGGAGTAGATCTTTGTCACGAGATCTCGGCAATTAAGCCCGATTTACCGATCATACTGCTAACCGATCGAGATTGCGTTCGTCAGCGGATCGCGGGGCTCAACGCAGGAGCACTCAGCTGCGTGGCGAAACCTTATCGCTTGGCAGAAGTACTGGCAAGAGCTCGGGTACACATCAGAAATCGCCCTCACCCACATGATGTCGCTTATAGATGTGGCAATGTTGTACTTAACTGCAAGACACGGCAAGTATATTGCGATGATTTCGAAGTAAAACTGACGGCCAAAGAGTTCAATTTACTGAAGTATTTAATATCGCACAAACAGCAAGTTATGACTCGAGATCGGATTATTAGAAATGTCTGGGGCTACGACTTTATGGGAGAGTCAAACCTAATTGAAGTATATATCAGCTGCTTGCGACGCAAATTGAAACGAGCTTCTGCTGAGCCTATCATTCATACGGTTCGCAACATTGGGTATGTCATGAAAGAAAAGCCTGCTGGCATCAAGAAGCGACTGCCCTTAGCTAACTGAGGAGCATCGTAAGTTGCGCTCGCATCGAACATAGACTATTTCGATTTTTATTTTTTTTAATATTTCAATCGTAACTACAAAATATGATTGAGATTATTTCTAGGCATCGACAGTTTTCTCTACTATATGTATTAACATGGTCTCCATAGCCACTAAAGTGGCTTCTAATATCCAGAGGAGTGAACATGAATATTGCAAAGTTTGTTCGTCACACAGGGCTCGGAGCGCTGGCGGTTACTGCCGCAGCCATCGCAGGCTTGACCAGCATCCAGACCGTTGAGGCTGAGGGGATTATCGATCGCCTTAATATGCTGGAGTCTGCCGGTGCATCATCCGAAAGCGGTATTAATCCTGCCGATTTCGATATCGCGGTCATCGATACCATGATCGAACAACTGATGTCCATGGCTGAAACCGCCATGGTTGGCATGATGTCTGACGACCCGGAGGTTGCTGAGATGTCTGCAGAAATGATGTCCATGATCGAGGCTGAACTCGAGCATCTTAATGAGGTACGTCGTTCAAAGATTACCGAACGCTTGGAAGGATTTAGAAGCACCAGTTCCGAGAGCGGCATCCGTTAATCTGTTAAAGCTAATATCGCGGCCTTGTTAGGGCCATCAGTACCACCTGCAGCAGCGGAAGGCGTGCCTTCCGCTGCTGCCTTTTGTGACATACGTTAGATGTAGTTCTACGAGCGAGTAAACACTTTACAGACCAAAAGCCCGCGAGCAAATCATGCGACTGCCTGCAGGCCAAATAGGTTTGTAGCCTTGAACTTGGTGGGAACCGAGTAATTGACCGATCTAGTGAACTCGTTCCGCCACCTTGGACTTGAAGCTCTTGCCTGCAGAAAATGCCGGAACTTGCGTCGCAGGGATAACCAGTTTCTCTCCGGTTTTTGGGTTGCGACCCATTCGCTCCTGTCGCTGACGCAACTCAAAGGATCCAAATCCGACTAAGGTTACGCGATCGCCCCCCGCCACCGTGTCTTTGATGATGTCCAATGTGGCACTCAAAATCGCGTCGGTCTCTTTTTTCGTCAAGTTGTGCTCCTTGGAAACAATATCGACTAATTGACCCTTATTCATCACACCAGTCTCCATTCATGACTAGACTTTTTTATGCTTATATCCGCCAAATCTAGCCGTGGCAATCCGTAATTAAAAATTAATAGTTTAGTCAAAGGCCGTTTCAAACAGCCAGAAGCCTTGCTATGAAAAACTTCCTGGAAAAATAGGCAAATAATTTCTCAATCCGATTTTACGAAGTGTAGACCAAATGTTCTTAAAAACATACGACATCAATAGGAATAAATACCGCCCAAGCCAGAGAGTTCTAGACATTAGAAATGGCTAGATAGCGTTGACATCGAGGTCAGTTTTCAGTGTAAATACAGTCACCTCTGGACGACAAAAGAGCCGTGCCGGCAAACCAATGGTACCAATACCAACATTGGTGTATTCCAGCATATTGCCCACTCGATACAACCCTTGTGGGTACTTCACAGCGAGGTACGGCAGCTTCAGGGGGGGAACAAACGGTAAGCGAATTTGTCCGCCATGGGAGTGACCGGAGAGCTGCAGATCGAACCGGTTGGTTGGAGCGCTAGTATCGGCAAAGTCGGGTTCGTGAACCAGCAAGATATTCGCACCAGTGGCCGGCAAGAGCCCCAAGACGTGCGGCAAATCATCTGCATGCTGCCAGGCATCATCCACCCCAGCAATGGTGAGCAATTGCCCGTAGCGCTCCAACGTGTAGATATCATTGCGCAGCTCTATCACCCCAGCAGCAGCCAGCGCATCCCGAACGTTCTGTGGTTCGACCCAATGATCGTGATTTCCCAAGACGGCCACAACGCGATCGTTTGCTTGCAATCGCCCGAGCTCGCGAGCGAGATCGTCGGCATAGTCAGAAGGGGTCACGGTGAAAAAATCCCCCGTGATGGCAATCAGGTCGGGGGAAAGGCGGTTTATGGCTGTGACAAAGCGGTGCAGCCGTTTAACAGACATCCCATCTGCCCCTCCATCCGCCAGATGGATATCGCTGATTTGGGCAACCCGATATCCTTGAAACTCGGGTTCCAGGTGAGGAAGAGCTAGGTCTAGCGTGCGTACCGCCAGCCAGTTCGGTTCAATGGCGATCGCATAAGTGGCTATGGCCAAGAGCGTCCCCAACCCCACTACAATTGCGCGCCGCAAGGCCCCATACCAACGAGCCATTCATCACTCCCATGCCCTGCTTGGCAAGCTAGTCGTTACCTATTGTGGTAGATGCCGCAACGGCTCAAAGGTTCCCCACTACTTATTGCAAGAATTCCTGAGGCTGCCAGAACTCCTGCTAGAACAAGAATTCATGACGAGGAGTCAACCGCAACAAATTGCGAAAGTGAATTGCCCACCGTCAGACCCACAATCTGTCGTAACATTTATCTGCAAAACGATAGGGTTTACAGTCTCACACCGCCACCCCATGCGTTTACGATCGCTGAAGTATCCCCCATACTGCGAACCTACTGCCAACAATTCAGAAGGTCTGACGGATTGGGAAGCATAAACCGCTCCACAACGATCTAGTCCCACTGCTCGTACTGCCACGCTCGGAGTCAGCACTACCCTGCTGACCAGTCATGCCTCCTTAACCCACGTCTGTATCTGGAGAGCCAGCATGCCATCTGAATACACGATTGCCGCAGCCACTGTCGCTGACTTAGCAGATGTGAGCAAGGCCTTTGACGCGTACCGCCAGTTTTATCGTCAGCCACCCGATCTCGAAGGTGCTATGGCGTTTATTCGCGATCGCCTGACTCAAGCCAGCTCCCGCATCCTGGTGGCTCGCAACTCAGAGAACTCCCTAGCAGGGTTCACGCAGGTATATCCATCCTTTTCGTCCGTTAGAATGCAGCCGATTTGGATTTTGAACGATTTATTTGTCTACCCAGACTATCGACGTCAAGGGGTGGCACGCGTACTGATGGAAGCGGCTCGTACGTTGGGACATTCGCATGGAGTTGCATCGCTAGTACTGGCAACAGAGACAACGAACGCAGCAGCTCAGTCCCTATATCGCTCGCTAGATTACGTTCCAGACAAACAGTTCGTGCACTTTCAACTCTCCCTTCAGTAGCCTTGAGTAACCTGAGTTCGATCGCCCTCATCCCTCACTCTTCTACCCATGTGGGAGAAAGGAGTCATAGACTCCAGTAGATCGCGTCCCCACTTGCCACTACACCACAGACTTTCAATCCACATGCCAATCGTAGTTTTGATGGGTGTCGCAGGCAGCGGAAAGACGACTCTAGGTCTGGAAGTCGCGAGCCATTCAGGCTGGGATTTCCACGATGCCGATGACTTCCATCCCCCCGCAAATATTGCCAAGATGGCTCGTAACAAGCCGCTGACAGATAGCGATCGCTCCCCTTGGCTCGATACATTGCGACAGCTCTTGAACCGTTATGCCTCCAACAGTCAATCTATGGTTCTGGCATGCTCCGCCTTGAAATACAGTTACCGGCAGCACTTGCTCGGAGAGTGCCCGCAAGCTCAGCTCGTCTATCTACAAGGAACTCCGGACTTGATTCGCGCTCGCCTGCGGCAGCGCCAGCATCCTTTTGCCACCGTCGATCTTCTAGACAGTCAATTTGCCGACTTAGAAGAGCCCCGCGAGGGTCGGGAGCAGGCACTCACCATCGATGTCAGCCAACCGCGAGCGAAAACAATCAGCGATATCGTGCAGTACCTCAAAAACTCACCGTCGCTCAGGATTGCTCCGTAGGTTCTCCAGGCACAGCACGGTCTATTCAAATAGGGCAAGTGAATAGGCGGGACGAGCCGGTGATTGCATGTACTTAATAATTTAATTCTGAACAGTCAAACACACGATGTAGCATGGCAAAAAGCTGCGTTAGCTAAGAAGACTAGTCATCCATGCTACCCGTTTACTACAGCGATACGTTTCTAGAGCATCTAACGGGGGCCGACCATTACGAACGTCCCGCTCGACTAACGGCCATACGCGAGGCCCTGACCTCCGCCAACTTCAGCGATCGCCTCGATTGGCGGCATCCCAGTCTTGCCGACATTAACGATATTGCTCGCGTCCATCCCATGAGCTATATCCAAGGGGTGGAGCAACTTTGCCTCTCGGGCGGAGGGATGCTCGATCCGGATACTCCCGTATCGTCCAAAAGCTATGAAGCAGCCAAGCTAGCCGTCGGGGCGTGGATTGATGGCGTTCGGGACGTCATGTTGACCGGTAAGCCTGTCTTTGTCTTATGTCGACCGCCAGGGCATCATGCCGAGCCGGAAGAAGGGATGGGGTTTTGCGTGTTTGCAAATGCGGCGATCGCAGCACTGTGGGCTCTAGAGCAAGAGGGTATCAAACGGGTTGCCGTATTCGATTGGGATGTCCACCACGGGAACGGAACCCAGAAATTATTTTGGGACCATTCCAATTTGGCTTACGTTTCCACCCATCAAGCCCCGCTCTATCCGGGCACGGGCAAGCTAGAAGAAACGGGTAAACACAAGAACATCTGTAATGTTCCATTACCAGCAGGTTCGGGCTGGCTGGAATACGAACAAGCCTTGCAGAATTCAGTCATGCCATTTCTGCACAGCTTTCAACCCGATTTACTGCTGGTCAGCGCTGGATTCGACTGCGGAGATGGTGACCCTCTCGCCGAAATGAAACTATCCCACGCCGCTTTCGGAGATATGGCGCGCATGTGCCTGCAGGTCACGCAGCGTTGTTTGTTCGGTCTTGAAGGTGGATACGCTCTCGACAACCTAGCAACTGGATGGCTGAGCGTCACCAAAGCTTGTCTAGAAGTAATGTAGCCGTCAGGACAGCAGTCTTCAGCTACTCCGACTCCCAAGCAGAGTGGTTCATGAGTTCGCTCATCACCCGCACCCCACGTAATTGATTCGTCAGGGGCAAATGACCTTTGGGAGCGTTCAAATCCCACGTAAATTCATTCGGGTATCGCGTCCAGTGGTTACCCTCTTTCCAGCCAATCTCCACCCATAGCCGATCCCAGTTTTTATTCAAGTTCTTCCACAACTTGCGCTGCACCGAATATCCGAATTTGCCGTCGGAATACGATCGCCACAGCGCATCGATCGTACGCATATCGGTCACTGGCAAAGAGGGCACTTCGGAAAAATACAGCCACTTACGCTTCTCTGCGGCAGGACCAGCTAACTTACATAGCAACCGCACCGAGACTAAGTCTGCTTCTTCAAACTGTCCTACTTCTAACAGTTCTTGCAACCTGGAAAAATCGAGGTTTCGTTCCGATTGAAGGGGGACGGGTGATTGCGTCATGCAGAGAGAGTTTGAATGAGTGCTAGTTAAACCGTCGCTGTATCAGTAAAGCCATCTCAGTGCTTCCCAAATTGGAATCGAGAGCAGCCACAGGGACATCAGTGTATGTAAAAACGACCGCTTATCAGCATTTGAGCAACACCTGCGATCGCCTCTCAGTATAAAGTCTCCCGTTACCTTGCTCTCACGAAATCCTGAATTGTCGTATAGCAATCGGCTGTAAGGCCTGGAGTACAGAGACAGCTCAAAGCCTCGATTTGTTAGAAAAAATGGTTAGAGAGTTTTCCAGAGCAGATTGCAGAACGCTATATCAGCCAGGCAAAAAGTCCCTAAAAACCTGAGAAAGCCCCCTGCGTCGCAGGAGGCTCCTCTCAAGTCCTAGTTTGAGTCAGACAGCTTATCCGAATTGGGATGAGGTCGACGCAATCAAGAATGCTGCATAGGTCAGGATGTAACCCACCGTGAAGTGAGCCAAACCAACCAAACGAGCCTGAACGATGGACAGAGCAACGGGCTTGTCCTTCCAACGAACCAGGTTCGCCAGAGGAGTGCGCTCGTGAGCCCATACGAGGGTCTCGATCAGCTCTTGCCAGTAACCACGCCAGGAGATCAAGAACATGAAACCGGTTGCCCAAACGAGGTGAGCGAACAGGAACATCCATCCCCATACAGCCAAGTTATTCATGCCGTAGGGGTTGTAGCCGTTGATCAGCTGAGCGGAGTTCAGCCAGAGATAGTCACGGAACCAGCCCATCAAGTGGGTGGAGCTTTCGTTGAACTGAGCAACGTTACCGCTCCAGATACCCAGATGCTTCCAGTGCCAGTAGAAGGTCACCCAACCCAACGTGTTGAGCATCCAGAACATAGCCAGGTAGAAGGAGTCCCATGCGGAGATATCGCAGGTACCGCCACGACCAGGGCCATCACAAGGGAAGCTGTAGCCGAAGTCCTTTTTATCGGGCATCAGCTTGGAACCGCGAGCATCCAGAGCGCCCTTGATCAGAATCAGAGCGGTAGTGTGCAGCCCCAGAGCAATTGCGTGGTGAACTAAGAAGTCACCAGGGCCAATGGGCAGGAATAGATCGCCGCCAGGAGCGTTGATCGCATCCAACCAACCGGGCAGGTAAGCTGCACCAGTCGACGCAATGCTGTCAGAGTTGGCCAGCAGTACATCCATGCCGTAGATGGCTTTACCGGAGGCAGCCTGAATGAACTGTGCGAACACAGGCTCGATCAGAATCTGCTTTTCGGGGGTGCCGAATGCCATCATGACGTCGTTGTGGACGTAGAGACCTAAGGTGTGGAAGCCCAAGAACAAGGAAGCCCAGCTCAGGTGAGAGATGACAGCTTCTTTGTGCTCCAGCATGCGTGCCAGAACGTTGTTCTTGTTAGCTTCGGGGTCGTAGTCACGGACAAAAAAGATTGCACCGTGAGCAAACGCACCCACCATCAGGAAGCCAGCAATGTACTGGTGATGCGTGTACAGAGCAGCCTGAGTAGTGTAATCAGAGTGCATGTACACATAGGAAGGCAGCGCGTACATGTGCTGCGCAACCAGAGAGGTCACAACCCCCAAGGAAGCCAGAGCCAAGCCCAACTGGAAGTGTAGGGAGTTGTTGATGGTATCGTACAGACCGGAGTGACCAGCGCCCAGTTTCCCTTGAGGGGGATTGTGAGTCGCCAGAATCTCTTTGATGCTGTGGCCGATACCGAAGTTGGTGCGATACATGTGACCCGCAATGATGAAGATCACTGCGATCGCCAGGTGGTGGTGAGCAATGTCGGTCAACCACAGAGACTCAGTCTGGGGATGGAAACCACCCAAGAAGGTCAGAATGGCAGAACCTGCACCATCACCGGTGCCGAATGCATGGCTCGCAGTATCGGGATTCTGAGCGTAGACGCCCCAGTCCAGAGTGAAGAATGGCTTCAAACCAGCGGGGTGAGGCTTAACACTCATGAAGTTATCCCAACCCACGTGGATGCCACGAGATTCGGGAATCGCTACGTGCACCAGGTGACCGGTCCAAGCCAAGGAGCTGACGCCAAACAGACCAGCCAAGTGGTGGTTGAGGCGAGACTCGGCATTTTTGAACCAAGACAAGCTGGGACGGAAGCGGGGCTGCAAGTGCAACCAGCCGGCAACCAGAGACATCGTAGCGAGTACGAGCAGGAATACAGAGCCGGTGTACAGCTCAGTATTGGTGGTCATACCAATGGTGTAGAACCAGTAGTACAGACCGGAGTAAGCAGCGTTAACGGGGCCGGAGCCGCCGTCTTGAGTAAAGGCTTCGACTGCTGCTTGGCCGAAGTGGGGATCCCAAATAGCGTGCGCGATCGGAGTCACACCGCTGGGGTTGGCGATCCATTGTTCGAAGTTTCCTTGCCAGGCAATGTGGAACAAGTTGCCCGACGCCCATAGGAAGATGATTGCCAGATGACCGAAGTGAGTGGCGAAGAGCTTCTGGTAGAGCCCTTCCTCAGTCATGCCATCGTGGCTTTCAAAGTCGTGGGCGGTCGCAATCCCGTACCAAATCCGTCTAGTAGTCGGATCTTGGGCGAGGTCCTGGCTAAATTGTGGGAATTTAGTTGCCATCAATCCTCCTTGCTACTACCCGATTGCGCCGTATCTAGCCAGGAAGAATGCCCACGTTGTGACAATTCCTCCTAAGAGATAGTGAGCAACACCAACCGCACGACCCTGAGTGATGCTCAGTGCGCGGGGCTGAATGGCCGGAGCCACTTTTAGCTTGTTGTGTGCCCACACGATCGACTCAATCAGCTCTTGCCAGTAGCCGCGGCCGCTAAACAAGAACATGAGACTGAAGGCCCAGATAAAGTGCGCGCCCAGGAACAACAGACCGTATGCAGACAGAGCGCTGCCGTAGGAGTTGATCACCTGAACTGCTTGAGCCCACAGGAAGTCGCGCAACCAGCCGTTGATGTTAATCGCGCTGGAGGCGAAGTTCCCGCCTGTGATGTGAGAAACGCTGCCATCGGGGTTCACAGTGCCCCAGATGTCAGATTGCATTTTCCAACTGAAGTGGAAGATGACGATAGAGATGCAGTTGTACATCCAGAACAGACCGAGGAACACGTGGTCCCAACCGCTGACCTGGCAGGTGCCGCCACGACCGGGGCCGTCGCATGGGAAACGGAATCCCAGCTTGCCCTTGTCGGGGATGAGGCGAGAACTGCGAGCAAATAGCACACCCTTGAACAGAATCAAGATGGTGATGTGGATGGTCATGGCGTGGATGTGGTGAACCATAAAGTCCGCCGTACCCAACGTCATAGGCATCATGGACACTTTGCCAGCGATCGCAACCATGTCGCCGCCGAAGACGGGGCTCACACCAGCGCCTGCAAGAGGTGCAGTGTTTACAAGGGTGTCACCAACAGTGGCAGCCGTTGCAGTATGGATGTTTTGGATGAACTGAGCAAAGATAGGGCGCAATTGAATTGCAGTGTCGGAGAACATGTCCTGAGGACGTCCCAACGCTTGCATGGTGTCGTTATGGACGTACATGCCAAAGGCGTGGAATCCCAAGAACAGGCTCACCCAGTTGAGGTGGGAAACAATCGCATCACGAATGCGCAGAACGCGATCGAGCACGTTGTTTTGATTCACAGCAGGATCGTAGTCGCGAACCATAAAAATAGCCGCATGAGCTGCTGCACCGACGATCATGAAACCGCCGATCCACATGTGGTGGGTGAACAAAGAGATCTCGGTGGCGTAATCAATGCCCATGTAGGGATAGGGGTTCATCGCATACATGTGCTGAGCAACGATGATGCTGATGGAACCACCCATAGCCAAGTTGATGGCCAATTGAGCGTGCCAAGAGTTGGTCAGAACTTCGTACAGTCCTTTGTGGCCCTGACCGCCAATAAAGAACGGATCTTTATGAGCTTCCAGAATTTCTTTGATGCTATGACCGATACCCCAGTTGGTGCGGTACATGTGACCGGCAACGATGAACATCACGGCCAGCGCGAGGTGGTGGTGAGCCTGGTCGGTCAGCCACAGTGCGCCGGTCTGAGGATTCAGACCACCGTTGAAGGTCAAGAAGTCGGAGTACGCGCCCCATTGCAGGGTAAAGAACGGAGTCAGTCCCTTCGCAAAGCTGGGGAACAGTTCCGCCATTAGGTTTTTGTCAAACAGAAATTCATGAGGCAGAGGAATTTGATCCAGAGGTACGCCAGCATCCATCAGCTTGTTGATGGGTACAGCAACGTGAATCTGGTGTCCTGCCCAAGCCAAAGAGCCCAAGCCAAGCAAACCAGACAAGTGGTGGTTCAGCATGGATTCGGCGTTTTGGAACCACTCCAGCTTCGGAGCTTTCTTGTGGTAATGGAACCAACCTCCGTGCAGCATCAGACCGGCCATAGCCAGAGATGCTAGCGCAGTTGCCCACAACTGGTACTCGCTGGTAAAACCAGCTGCACGCCAGAGGTGGAACAGACCAGAGGTAATTTGAATCCCCTGGAAACCACCACCAACGTCACCGTTCAGGATCTCTTGACCAAAGATGGGCCAAACAACCTGAGCGCTAGGTTTGATTGCAGTGGGGTCTTGGAGCCATGCCGTGTAGTTCGAGAACTTGGCTCCGTGATAGAACATGCCGCTCAGCCAAACAAAAATTACGGCCAGTTGACCGAAGTGAGCAGCAAAAATTTTACGAGAGACGTCTTCTAGGTCGCTCGTATGACTGTCAAAGTCGTGAGCAAGAGCGTGGAGGTCCCAGATCCAAGTTGTTGTCTTGGGTCCGCGCGCTAGAGCGCGATCGAAGTGACCTGGTTTTGCCCACTTCTCGAAAGAAGTAGGGACCGGGTTTTCGTCAACCGTCACCTTCACCTCTCGCTCCTTCGGCGATGTCGTCATCAAGAACTCCTCTCTTGCGACAAGGAACGAAAGTGCATCCAGACAGCCTTCAAACCGAAGCATGAAAAAGCTTCAAGTCAGACTCCCAGGACTTAAGGAGCATTATAGGTCAGGGTTTTTGACCCCCTGACTGGCTTAACAATAATTAAGCCCCCAACCGCTTGTAATTCAACGATTCCGGCGATTACCTACCAGGAAATTGGCCGTAAATTACCGGGTTTTTGTAAAGTTTCAAAACAATACCGGACTCGAATCCTCATCAGAATTTGATGGTCTTCATAGATTTATGTGCGCCCCCACAAATCAACAGCTATACGCTTATATCTGTGCCGTTCGATACTGCTTCGAGGAGTTCAATTGGCATTCCATCGGGATCGGCAACAAAAGATACTCGGTAGTGGCGCTCGCCGATGCTCTGCAACGTCGGAAGCAGTAACATTTTGACGTTGCCCAACTGCGCCAGCGTCTCATCCAGAGAATTGACGAAAAAGGACAGATGGTAATAACCCACGTAGTGTTCGTCGGCAAATGGGTCAGCCGCAGGCTGGGGGCGTGGCACCTGTATCAGCTCGATGCGAGTATCGGGCGAGAGGCCAGGGGGCACTCCATTCATCCAGCAGGCTAGGGTCGATCCGGTGGTAAACCGCTCATTCACTGCAAACCCTAACCGCTCGTAGAAGGCGATCGCCGCAAAGATATCAGCAGTCTTAATGGACGTGTGATGCAGTTGCATAGCAGTTGAGGAATTTACACCTTATATATAGATGCATGTAGTGATGGGTCAGGCTTGCTTCGAGGAATATCATCAGCCACCAAGTCCCTTACAGCCAGCCTGAAAGAGATGCATCATCAATTATGCCTACGCTGACAAAGCACTCAAAATTACATGTTGCAGGGAGAACCGGGCAGTGGCACATCGGGCTGAGGTAATTGCGATTGACTTGGGGGGAACCCATATCAAGGCGGGCCGGTTCACGGTAACGGGCGATTGTCTGGGGTGGTCAAGTATCGAGACCGCCCAACCAGCCACTCCCGATTGTGTCATTCCCCAAATGGCTGATTTGGTCAAGGCTCTCGATCCGGATGGGGTGACACAAGCTGTAGGTGTTGGCGTCCCTGGACCCACCGATCTCCTGGGTCGTAAAGCATTAGTGGCCATTAATTTGCACGGGTGGAAGGATGTGCCAGTAGCAGACTGTTTGGAAGCATTGGTGAACAAACCGGTGAAGCTGGCCAACGACGCCAATTGCGCGGGGCTGGGGGAAGCTTGGTTGGGAGCGGGACAAGGATGCCAGCTTTTTATTCTGCTGACACTGGGAACGGGTGTCGGTGGTGCAGTTGTCATGGACGGTCAGTTGTTCACAGGGCCGAAAGGGGCCGGTGGCGAACTAGGACTCATTGCCGTGCACCCCAATGGCCCGGACTGCAATAGCGGTAATCGCGGCTCGCTGGAACAGCATGTCTCGGCAACGGCGATTCGGCGGCGCACGGGAATGGGGGGGCACGAGCTGGATCGACGGGCGCGTGAGGGCGATGCGCAGGCGATCGCCCACTGGCAGGCCATTGGCCAAGATTTAGGTATTGGCCTCAGTAGCTTAATTTACGTATTGACTCCCGATGTGATTGCGATTGGAGGGGGGGTATCTAAATGTGCAGATTTATTTTTACCGGCGGCGATCGCTGAAATTGAACAGCGAGTTCTCCCTACATCGCGGGAGGGATTAAAGATCGTTGCGGCTGAATTGGGAAACCGAGCAGGATGCGTCGGAGCAGCAAAACTGGCTCTCGACTTACTGTGAGACACCAGCTTGCATGAAGTGGGCTTGAACTCTCCCGACCTTTCTTTCCATGACAAAATTCATACGAAAAAGCCGCCCCCGGTAGGGAGCGGCCATCATCATCTCAAGACTCAGAGACTAGATTCTTGGCCATCACACCGCAATTAAGCGTTGATGGAAGGAGCAGTGAGAGCCACGGGAGCAGCATCACCAGCAGCCAAGTCCAAGGGGAAGTTGTGAGCATTACGCTCGTGCATGACTTCCATACCCAGGTTGGCACGATTGATGATGTCAGCCCAAGTCGCTACACCACGACCAGACGCATCTACGATGGACTGGTTGAAGTTGAAACCGTTCAGGTTGAACGCCATCGTGCTGATGCCCAACGCGGTCAGCCAGATGCCCATTACAGGCCACGCTGCCAAGAAGAAGTGCAGAGAGCGGCTGTTGTTGAAAGACGCGTATTGGAAGATCAGACGACCGAAGTAGCCGTGCGCTGCAACGATGTTGTAGGTCTCTTCTTCCTGACCGAACTTGTAACCAGCGTTCTGGGACTCTTCTTCAGAGGTCTCGCGAATCAGAGAAGAAGTGACCAGAGAACCGTGCATTGCGGAGAA
>JBCBVA010000075.1:0-18551 GCA_039817825.1 Cyanobacteria bacterium J06642_12
ACTGATTGATATCCCCCGCGAGAATGAGGCGGTGCAACACTCGACAGAAGCTTAGAGTATCCATCCTCAAAGCATCACCCTCCTATCTGCATTCATTAGAGTTCTCTCAAATCGCTGAGCTATCTGCTTCCTGCAAAATCGCAGTGCTCTTGCTTATCTATCAGTACCGGTACCTAAAGTCGATCGCCCTCATTCCCGGCTTTTGTCCAACATTGGGAAAAGGGGGCACAAGACTTCAACCCTACTGGTTTCGTTGTGTCGCCAGGCCAATATCCTACTCAAATAGCTCCATCGAACTGATGTTGACACAGCACTGCTCTTCTCCCGCCAAATCCATCAACCAGTCATCAACGTTACAGCAATGACTATCCGCTTGCGCGTACCGTAAACCCGCTGGGGTTGCCCTCATTTGTATGACTTCAACCGCTTTAACCACCCAGATTCAAACCCTGGCAACATTGCCAGCCCTCTTCTTTGCGGACAGTCCTGGCGCACAGGGTCGTATGGGTGCGAACTCCGCGCTCACGGGCGATAATCCTCAGCCAAATCTCTCCGTCTTGCAACAGGTACTCGCCACCTGTCAGCAGTATGGCGGCCAGCCGATATCCCAACCAATAGACGGCGCGCTCGCCTACTTTAGTAGTGCAGAGCAAGCTGTTATCTGTGCCTCCCAGATCCAGATAATGCAGACAGGCACCACGCATGCCTCTCGCATCGGCATCTATATCGGAGACATACAGTGCGATCGATCTACAGTCGGGGAATCAAAAAACGCCCTGACATCACTTGCTGCACAGCTGGCGTATAGCGCGTCTCCAGGTCATATAGTTCTGGCTAGAACTGTTTACGATGTAGCCACGAGTCGATTAACGCTGAAGCGTATACACATCAGCAGCTCCGAGCTAGTCGGTCTAGAGCCGTCCGGCAGGGTGTTTGCCGCGACAATGAAGCGGCTGTCTCACTCAGCAGCAAACATGACTGTTTTTGAGGTGGGCGCGCCTCTGGTAACACCATCACCATCTGTCAACCATGTGTCCGCCAGGTCAACCACCGTTGTGCCACAACCTCCCCCCGAAGAACCGTCGCAACCCAGCACTTCCAGCCAAGACGTCTCAACTCCGCCATCTCCTAATTCCACACCTGTCGAGCCTAGCTTGGGAGACATTTTCTCCCCAGCGCTCATCCAATCCCCTACTTCAGACTCAGCAGACGCAGCGAGCCCGACCCTGCAACAGATTGGCCAAGCATCACAATCACCGCAACCCAGTTCTCAAGGAAAACCTCGATCGCGGCCCCCCCAATCTGGCTCAAACCAAACGGTTCCTCCCCCTAATCAAGGGGCTTTTGGCTCGCGAGCAACAGTTGCGCTCTCGGAGTCTTGCAAAGACCAACTGCTCTCTACCCTTGCCAACCATATTGGCCCCATGGCAGCTCTCACCATTTCTAGTGCTGAGGCATCCGCAACATCCACCCAAGAATTTGTTGAATTACTGCTGGATGTTGTTCCCAAACAAAGCCGGGCAGACTTTCGCAGATTAGCATTTGGCGTCATGAACCAAGAGACCGGCAATGCAGTCCAGTCAGGCTCTCACCCCTGGGAATTGCTGTAAATCCCAGGCTGGGGGCAGTTAGATTTCCGTTGAGGAATACCGTCAATCACCGAATATTCTGCAGTCAGCTTGAGAGCGAGCGCAACCCCTCCACTTCTCACTGACCAAGCTGAAGGCATTACAGAACAATACAGTACATACCTGGATGGCTGTAACTCGCTATTGATTGTTGCAGATCGTAGTCTATTCGATTATTTTATACGACACTTCTTATCATCAAGTACAAATAAGACTTCTTTTAAGGCAAATAGCTAAACTTCCGTAAAAAGTTTTTGTGGTCCACCAATCTAACGTATATTTATCAAGCAATAGTAAAGTGAATTTACGGGGTTATTGAATGCCCTAGTACATCACTTCAAGCGACATTTTTTTTCACGTTCACCTTGCATCAGCCTTCTTGCTAGCGAAGCAGGTTGACCTTTGAAAGGAACATTACAGCTGCTGAGGATGCCTTTTCGAAAACTGGTAGTCCCTGTCAGTGGATGAAAAAAACTACGTTTCAATCAGTACTCAAATGGATGCACGAGTAAGCGATGTGTCGATCGATCGCAGCCAACGCAGTACCCAAGCATCGCCAGAGCTCCCTCAACCAAGCAGGCTTTTATCTACCTCCAAACGGGCGGCCTCCGGTTCAACGGTGTCTAACCAGGAGACTGTGGAGACAGAGATTTCGGGGTCTGCAGGGTTGCGCTCGGACTCGTCCAAGCAGCCCCTACCCAACAGTCAGTCACCAGAAGACCAGCTAATCATCAAATTCCGCCCAGACGCCTCTAGCACGCAGATCGATCGCCTCAAAACAGCTCTGGAAGCAACAACAGTCGATACTGCATCTTCCCAACAAATACAGCTTTGGGAACTCAGCGCCATCAGCGTGGAGGACGCCGTTAGCACCTACGGAAATGCTTCAATCATTGAATATATGGGGCCAAATCTGCCCATTTATGCTGGTGACTCCGTACCGTCGGACAAACAGTTTGGCGAGCAATGGGGGCTGAATAACACCGGACAGACGGGGGGAACTCCCGATGCAGATATCGATGCTCCGGCAGCTTGGAACATTCGGACCGGCACCCAAAAGATTCTGATTGGAGTGATTGACTCTGGGGTGGACTATAACCATCCGGATCTCAAAGACAACCTCTGGATCAACCCTGGCGAGATTGCCGATAACGGAAAGGACGACGACGGCAATGGCTACGTTGATGATGTTTACGGCTACGACTTTGCCAACAACGATGGCGATCCGTTTGATGACGATAGTGAAGGACATGGGACCCATGTGACGGGAACGATCGCCGCGCGGGGCAATAATGCTGCTGGCGTAACGGGGGTGAACTGGAATGCGCGCATTGCCAGCATTAAGTTTTTGGATGAAAACGGTGTGGGCACGACGTTCAATGCCATTAAGGCGATCGAGTACGCCAGCGCCATCGGCGTCGACCTATCGAACCACAGTTGGGAGGAGGGTGGGTTTGCACCAGCGTTGCGGGATGCGATCGCAACGGCAGGCAAGCAGGGACAATTGACCATCGCCTCGGCGGGGAATACGGCTAGCGACACCGATCGTGACCCGGCCTACCCATCCAGTTACAACCTCGACAGTGTGATTTCGGTGGCGGCCACCAACGATCGCGATGAGCTGGCAGGGTTTTCTAATTTTGGGGCGCAGTCAGTTGACCTGGCTGCACCGGGGGTGGATATTCTCAGCACGTTGCCAGGCAATAGCTACGGTTTGCTCAGCGGGACGTCCATGGCGGCTCCGCACGTGACGGGTGTGGTCAGTTTGCTGCTGGCTGAGTTCCCAGATTTGAGCCCAGCCGAGATCAAGCAAATCCTTCTGAACAGCGTCGACCCCATCCCAGAGCTTGCCGACAAGACCGTATCTGGTGGACGCCTCAATGCCTATAAAGCCCTTCTCGGTTTGGATGCTGCCGAGATTCGTGGCAGTAAGTGGGACGATCGCGATGGCGATGGTGTGCGAGATGCCAACGAAGCCGGGCTTGCCAACGACATCATTTACATTGACGCCAACAACAACGGCTCGCTGGATGACGGAGAGTTATCCACCATCACTGACAAGAACGGCAACTATACTTTGTTCGTCGCACCGGGGACCTACTCGGTTGCCGGAGTCGTCCGGCCGGGCTGGGAAGAAACAACCCCCACCCAAGGCCGCTACTCGATCGCTGTGGATAAGCGAGAAACCGTTCGAGGGATTGATTTCGGAAATGCTCTAGTCGATCCAGGTCAAATCAGCGGCGTGAAATGGCGAGATCGCAATCGAGATGGCATCCGGCAGGCCAACGAGCGCACCCTGAAAGGTTGGCAAATTTATTTAGATCTCAATCGCAACGGCCAACTGAATAAGGATGAACCCTCAAGGCTCACCAGTGCCAACGGTCGATACCGCTTCAAGAACCTCGTACCGGGTGAGTACGTGGTTGCAGAGGTGCGGAGGTTGGGATGGAAACAGACATCCCCCGTCACGGGAACATCGGGAACCCTTGACATTGAAGAGTCGGACGATGCGATCGACGATGCCACCGATAGCAACCTCAGTTCGGCCACCCCTGGGCGGGTCACCATTAGCAGCACTATCGGCAACAACCCAGATGTCAGCGATGAGGCTGATGTCGATATGGTTGAAATTCAGCTCAACGCTGGCGATCGCGTCACAATTGATGTCGATACCAGCACGGGTGCGTCCCTCGATTCGGCCTTACGATTGTTCGATTCCAGCGGGCAAGAACTCGCCATCAACGACGACGGTACAGCCCCAGGAGAGCAAGCCAGCCGAGATTCATACATTGATTTCACCGCCCGCACCACCGACTCCTATTTTGTCGCGGTCAGCAGCTACTCCAATATCTTCTACGACCCGTTTATGGGAGGGGACGAAAATGAAGGCTTCAGCAGTGGTGATTACGAGCTAGAAATTGTTCTGGGTAGCGAGGTGTTGCCGGGAACGTACCAGATCGATCTGGCTCCTGGCGAACGGGCCAACCGTCTGGATTTTGGCAACGACCAGCTACCCACAGGAGAGATTTCGGGGGTGCATTGGAACGATCGCAACGGTAATGGCAAGCGAGATGCTGGCGAGCCCGGTCTGAAAGGGCGGACGGTGTTTATCGATCGCAACCAAAACGGAAGGCTGGAGCCCAGCGAGCAGTCGGCTGTGACCGACGCAAAGGGTCGCTACGTCCTGAAGGATGCGCCTGCGGGCGAACTGACCGTGGCCACTGTAGTTCCAGACGGGTGGAAACAGACCCAACCGACCGCTGTAGAATACACGGCAACAACCAGCAACCAGTCCGGGGGGCCGACGTTTGATTGGATCGAAATTTCCGAGCTGGGAACGGCAGTTGACCTGCTTGATGACGATGACATAGAGGTGTCGCTGCCGTTTGAATTTTCGTTCTTCGGCCAATCCAAAGACACCATTCGCATTTCCTCGAACGGCTACCTGACCTTTTCGAATGCTGCAACAGTCTTTGAAAACCGCGAAGTCGGTACCGCTCTCGGCCCCAACGACTTCATCGCGCCCTTTTGGGACGATCTCGACCCAGAGGCAGACGGGTCAGTGTTCTACTACTACGATCGCACCGAACGGCAGTTTATCGTTCAATACCAAGATGTGCCGCGCCAGAACGAAGAAGGGGCTTTGACGTTCCAGGTAATTCTCAATGCCGATGGCAGCATTCGCTATCAGTACAAAAAGATGGCAGGTTCTGCCGACAGTGCCACGATTGGTGTGGAGAATGTCGACGGAACGGATGGTCTACAAATCGCGTTTAACGAGCCTTACGCAAGTGACGGTTTAGCGGTTGATATTGTGGGCAAACAGCAGCCTCAACCGTATTCCGTGGAGGTGTCTCCCAAAGAGATTGTTACGGGGCTTGATTTTGGTAGCCAGAAACGGACTCCCGATGTCTCGCCATCTGCAGAATTGGAGATTGGTCTCTACGATGCCGATCGCGATCGTCTGATTGCAGTCATTGAGGATGGTGCCGAGATATCTGTTACCGATCTAGCCCGTCGCAACTTGACCATCGCCGCCCGCATTCCCGCTACCAGCACGTTATTTAAACAAGTAGAGAGTGCGTTCATTGACCTCAACGATGGTCGAGTCACCCGGACTGAAAATGCCGCCACCTACTCTCTATTCGGGGATTTTCGCGATAACCTGTTTTCCGGCAAGGGGATTCAAACGGGGAGAAACAGTATCTCGTTCGAACTGTATTCCAAAGATGGCTTGCGTGGAGAGCAGCTAGCCACTGTCACTCGCCAGTTCACCCTTGTGGAGGATTCGCCTGTTGACATCGGGTTGTACGATGCCGATCGAGATCGGCTGATACGAACACTTCAGGATGGCGTGGAAATATTGGCCAGCGAGCTGGAAGGGCGCAATGTCACGATTGCTGCGCTGGTTCCTGAGGATAGTCCCCTGCTCGATGCCGCAGAGAGCATGCAGCTCAATTTCAATGAAGGTGAGGTGGTGCGGGCAGAAAACACCGAGCCTTACGCTCTGTTTGGCGATCGTGAGGGCGATTTCTTTGCAGGCAGCGGACTGCCCACTGGTAGTAACACGCTCGCTGTGGATGTCTATTCCGGTAACGATCTGCAGGGGCAATTGCTAGAGACAGTGAATCGTAGCTTTACGATTGTCAATGATTTGAAGTGAGCGATTTGGCCTTAAGGTCGAGTCCTTCGTCGATAGCCGGTCTGCGGTACGATAAATCTTTTGCATTGGCAGGCAGCTATGGCAGTTTTGGGCGACGATCGCTGTACGGCAGCACTGGTGATGGGGGCCGGTCGCGGCATTGGGTTGGGATTTGCAAACCACCTACTGGAATACAAGCAGTTTCAGACCATTTATGCCACGTATCGAGATGCCGATCGCGCATCAGGTTTGCTGGAACTGGCGGAACGCGAGCCCGAGCGGCTCGTCTGCCTACAAGTTGACCCCCTGCAGGATGAAGATGTCGCGAGTTGCGCCAAGCAGATTAAGCAAGCGTCGGGTGGCATCAACCTAATCGTGAACTGCGTCGGTATTTTGCAAGAAGGGGCATTAAGGCCCGAGAAAAGCGTGAGCCAAATTAAGCCAGAAACATTCAATCGTTACTTTGAAGTGAACACTCTGCCGACTGGATTGCTGGCAAAACATTTCCTTCCTTTATTTCGCAAGAGTGGTCCTGCCGTACTGGCCAGTATTTCCGCCAAAATTGGCAGCATTGGCGATAACCGCTTGGGGGGGTGGTACGGCTATCGGGCCTCTAAAGCAGCGTTGAATATGCTGATTAAAACCATTGCGATCGAGTACAAACGCAAGAGTCCGAAGACGATCGCGCTCGCTCTCCATCCTGGAACAACCGATACCGATCTATCCAAACCGTTTCAGGCCAACGTCCCCTCCGAGAAATTATTTTCGGTAGACCGAACGGTGACACAGTTGCTAGATGTCATCGACCGAGTTGGCCCAGACAACAGCGGAGAATTCTTTAATTGGGATGGCAGTAAGCTACCCTGGTGACGCTGGCAGCGTCTCTGACATTTCAAAGACTCCCCCCCAACATCACCAACTCAAATGGAGACTAAGCCTGTATGACTCTGGAAGTATACGGAATTCCCAACTGCGGCACCTGCAAAAAGGCATTGAAGTGGCTGGAAGTGCAAGGAGCCGATTACGAATTCATTAATACGAAAGAGGCTGCGCCCAGTAAGGAGGCGATCGCAGGATGGGTACAAACTCTGACTGCTAAGCCTATGCGAAACACTTCCGGTCAAGCATATCGAGCAATTCCTACCGAGCAGCGAGATGCCATGAGCGATGCCGACTGGATTGAAGCATTTGCTGTCGATGCAATGTTGCTGAAACGTCCGCTGTTTGTCAAAGATGGAACGGCTGTGATGGCTGGATTTCGAGGGAAGCCTGAGGCCATTCAATCGACATTGGGATTGTGATCAATTGACGAAAAAACGGGCTCAGGAATATCCTGGCCCGGTTCTCTAATTCAAGCAATTAAGGGATAAACCCCTCAGCGACTAAGCTTCAGCTTTCATCTTTTCAGCTTTCTCAATCGCTTCAGCAATGTCACCAACCAGGTAGAACGCCTGCTCGGGCATGTCGTCCAACTCGCCGGACAGAATGCGGTTGAAGCCCTTGATAGTGTCTTCCAAGGTTACGTACTTACCAGGAGAACCGGTGAAGACTTCAGCAACAAAGAACGGCTGAGACAAGAAACGCTCAATCTTACGAGCACGAGCAACCGTAATCTTGTCCTCTTCAGACAACTCATCCAGTCCCAGAATGGCGATGATGTCCTGCAGTTCCTTGTAGCGCTGCAGGGTTTCCTGAACGTTGCGAGCGCAAGCATAGTGCTCTTCACCCACAATGGATTCCTGCAACATGGTGGAGGCAGAGTCCAGAGGGTCAACAGCAGGGTAGATACCCTTGGAAGCCAACGCACGAGACAGTACGGTGGTCGCGTCCAAGTGAGCAAACGTAGTTGCAGGAGCGGGGTCAGTCAAGTCATCCGCAGGTACGTATACAGCCTGTACGGAGGTGATGGAGCCATCCTTGGTGGAGGTAATGCGCTCTTGCAGGTCACCAACGTCGGTACCCAGGGTGGGCTGGTAACCTACCGCAGAAGGCATACGACCCAGCAGTGCAGATACTTCAGAACCAGCCTGTACAAAGCGGAAGATGTTGTCGATGAACAACAGTACGTCCTGCTTACTGACATCGCGGAAGTACTCAGCCATGGTCAGAGCAGTCAGACCCACACGCATACGAGCACCGGGGGGCTCGTTCATCTGACCGTAAACCAGCGCTACTTTGTCCAGTACGCCAGACTCTTTCATTTCGTTGTAGAGGTCGTTCCCTTCACGGGTACGCTCACCTACACCTGAGAATACAGACAGACCGGAGTGCTGCTGAGCAATGTTATTGATCAACTCCATGATCAATACGGTCTTGCCCACACCAGCACCACCGAACAAGCCGGTCTTGCCGCCCTTCTTATAAGGAGCCAGCAGGTCAACTACCTTAATACCGGTTTCGAAAATTTCGGGTTTGGTGGACAGCTCGGTGAACTTAGGAGCTTCGCGGTGGATGGGCATGGTCTCTTGGCTACCCACCGGACCCGCTTCGTCTACGGGCTCACCCAAGATGTTGAAAATACGACCCAGGGTGGGGGGGCCAACGGGAACGGAGATAGGAGCGCCTGTGTCGGTCACTTCCATGCCACGAACCAGGCCGTCGGTAGAGGACATAGCCACCGCGCGTACGCGGTTGTCTCCCAACAGTTGCTGCACTTCGAAGGTGATTCTGATGTCGAAGCCGTTCTCGTTTTTGCCTTCTACCTTCAGAGCGTTGTAAATCTCGGGCAGTTTTCCGTTGGGAAATTCAGCGTCAATAACGGGGCCAATCACCTGGGAGATGTAGCCAATATTTGATGCAGTTGTTGTGACCATGCTCGCAATAAGCTCCTGGCAGCGATGTCTGTTTCTAAGTGGAACGAAATGGTTAGCGTTGGTTGATTAGCAGTTGATACGTGTAGGTTGGCGATCGCGCAAACATCACCCTGAAGTGCGATCCCTAAGCACTTTTGCTCACCGTCAGCCGCTGACTAGAGTACCATCTGACGTTACCTCGGTAAACGGAATGGTTACTCAGTCAGCGGAGAAATATCAAGGGGTTATTGCCACTTGGCAGCCATGTGCTCAGCCAAGTCAACAACACGCTGGGAATAGCCCCACTCGTTGTCGTACCACGCCATCAGCTTGACGAGGTCACCATCCAGAACGGTGGTGAGTTGCGCGTCAACCACAGAGGAGCAGAAGGTGCGGCGATAGTCGATGGAAACCAAGGGCAGGTCGGAGTAGCCCAAAACGTTCTTCAAGCCATTCTCGGAGGCTTCCTTTAAAACACCGTTGACCTCTTCAGCAATCACTTTCTTTTCGGTTTGAACCACGAGATCAACCAAAGAGACGTTGGGAGTTGGAACGCGAACGGCCAAACCGCCCAGCTTGCCCTTCAGCGCAGGCAGGACCAAAGCTACAGCAGTCGCAGCACCAGTGGTGGTGGGAACGATGCTCATGGCTGCAGCGCGGGCGCGACGTAGGTCGCGGTGGGTGTTGTCCAGCAGACGCTGGTCACCGGTATAGCTGTGGGTGGTAGTCATGATGCCGCGCACAACCCCGAACTTTTCGAGGATGACCTTCATGATGGGGGCCAAGCAGTTGGTGGTGCAGCTGGCATTGCTGACAACGATGTCGCCAACGGGATCGTAATCTTCGTGGTTTACACCGTATACGTAAGTGCCGACGTTCGGGCCTTTACCAGGAGCCGTAATCATGACCTTCTTGGCACCCGCCTCGATGTGGCGAGACGCACTTTCGTAGGTGCGGAAGACACCAGTGGATTCAATAATCAGGTCAATGCCCATGTCCTTCCAAGGAAGGTTGTTGGGATTACGGTCGGAAACAACGGGAATTGCTTTGTCACCTGCAATCAACTTGCCATCTTTGGCTTCAATGTTGATCCCTTCAAAGGTTCCGAGAATAGAGTCATATTTGAGCAGGTGCGCGCTGGTGTTCGCATCACCCGTATCGTTAATAGCGGCAACTTCGAAGCCGGAGTTTTCTCTCGTTAACCAGCATCGTAAAAAGTTACGACCGATGCGACCAAATCCGTTAATGGCTACCTTAATCACTGACCTTATCCTTACGTCTTATGAATCGGTGTTGCTGTCTAGCACATCATATCTCAACAGCCATCCAATCTATAGATTGAATTTGGGATCTTGATGCGGTGTGCATGAAGTGCTTCGGAGTGAAGACGAATGGCGGATGCCTTTGCCTAGTGGACAAAATCATCCATACCGATGGTGATATTGTCTATTGCCGCCTGCATTTAATCAAGATTTGTACCTATTGCAAATCGCGTACTTTTTTGTATTGAGGTTTTGTCTACAATAGGACGCTTGGATTGAATGTTTGAGTCAGAGTTCGAGCCGTTAAGCCTCGTTAAGATTGAGAGTGGCTGCAGAAATGCCTGTACAGTCTGTACCCGCAGTGAATGAAGTTTGTCGTTTGAGGCTCGCCGCTGAGTTTTAAGCCTGTGGGATCGATCGATGCCACGGGCTAATGCACCAAAATTTGCCTCTTGGGCACTCGTATCGGCGGCAGCGCGAAGGACATGACAGTGGCAATCGCCACCAATCCAGCAGACATCCACAAGCACCCGACCAACCCCAAAACCTGAAAGCCAACCCCCGATAAAACGGTGCCCACCAATCGTCCTCCGGCATTGGCCATGTAGTAGAAGCCCACATTGAGCGAAACATCGCTATCTACGGTGTAGGCCAACACTAAATACGAATGCACGGCGGAATTAACGGCAAATACGATCCCGAATAGAACCAAGCCAGAGACAATCGCGATGGCAGGAGATACCTGCAAGTGCAGGGCAATGGCGATCGCTGCTGGACAAGCAATGAGTGCAGCACTCCATATCTGAATCGTCCTAGGCTCGGGGGATTCTTGCTGGCTGAAGCGCGTGAGGAACGCAGGAGCGATCGCCTGAACGACTCCATAGCCAATCACCCACAGGGCCAGAAATCCTCCCACTTGCTCGAAGCTCCACCCCAGCGTTGCAGACAAAAAGACAGGGAGGGCAACAACAAACCAAACATCCCTAGCTCCAAATAAAAAGAATCGAGCAGCAGAGAGACGGTTAATGGCCGGACTCTTTGACAGCAATTGCTTGAATTTCACCTTTGCTTTGACACGTCCCAGCCCTGACGGAAGCCAAACGCTGGTGCAGAGTACGAGAGCCAGCCCAGCAGCCATGATGGCTAGCCCTGCCACAAACCCAACTGTGGCAAGCAGCAGTCCCCCCAAAAAGAACCCCACCCCCTTGAGGGCATTCTTCGAGCCTGTCAAGATAGCGACCCACTTGAATAAGGCGGATTGCGCATTTTGGGGAATCACCAGCCGCACTGCACTTTTCGCACTCATCTTGGTCAGGTCTTTGGCAATCCCCGATAGTGCTTGCGCCGCCATGACATAGCTCACGCCCAACCATTGGGGCCAATTACTGTCGATGGGCATCAGCATCAATAGCGAGATGATTTGCAGCGAGATACCGGAATAGAGGGTGAGCTTGACACCGAATCTCGCGCCTAACCACCCCCCCAGCAGGTTCGTAAGCACTCCAAAGAATTCGTAAAACAGAAATAAGAGCGCAATTTCAATGGTGGTGTAACCGAGGGTGTGGAAATACAGCAGCACCAACATGCGTAGGGCACCGTCAGTGATGGTAAATCCCCAGTAGGCAGCAGTCACTAACGCATAGCTGCGCAGGCTGGATTGTTGAGAGGTCTCGGCCATGGTGTGTAGGGCGATCGCTGTGGGAATACAGCCTCAGTGTGAGATGGAACCGAAGGGATCGATGTGCTGCAGGCAACACGAGCATTTACTGCAAACTCAGTGCAACTTTCCGAACCAGCTCTACCAAGCGATTGGCATAGCCCCATTCGTTGTCGTACCAAGCCAAGATTTTCACCTGTGTGTCGTCAACAACGGTGGTGGAGAGCGCATCCACGATCGCCGAGTGGGGGTTGTTAACGTAGTCGATCGACACCAACGGACGGTCTTCGTAGGCCAAAATTCCTTGTAGATAGCTGGTAGAAGCATCGTTTAAAAGCTGATTGACCTCCTCTGCAGTCGTCGGTCGCTTGACCTCAAACACGCAATCCGTCAGCGACGCATTCAAGAGAGGAACCCGCACTGCCAGACCGTTCAGCTTGCCTGCCAGCTCCGGATAGATGATGCCGATCGCCGTAGCCGATCCCGTAGTCGTCGGAATCAGGGACAAACTGTGGGCGCGGGCTCGACGCAAATCGCGATGGGGAGCATCCACGACGGTTTGAGTATTGGTGACATCGTGGATGGTGGTGATGACCCCATGCTGAATGCCCAAGCTTTCGTGAATCACTTTGACAACGGGGGCAAGACAGTTGGTGGTGCAACTGGCTGCAGTTAGCAGGTGGTGGTGGTCAGGCTCGTACAGGCTATCGTTGATGCCCATCACGATATTGAGAGCGTCGTCTTTAACCGGTGCTGCCACAACAACCTTGCGAACTCCGCGATCGAAGTACGGGGCCAGCACTTGAGGACGGCGAAATTGCCCGGAGGACTCGATCGCGATATCGACCCCGAAATCATCCCAAGGGACATCACCAGGTGTGGCATGACTAGAGAACGTGACCGAGCGAACGCCAATTTCGATGTGGCGATCGCCGTAGGGATGAATGTGGCGATCCCAACGTCCGTGTACCGAGTCGAATTCCAGTAGGTGGGCAGCGGCTGTGCTCCCTCCCTCGATCTCGTTGATGTGGACGATCTCAAATTGCGGCCAATCCCAAGCCGCCCTTAGGGCCAGCCGACCGATGCGGCCAAACCCATTAATCCCAACCCGTACAGTCATCCAAGCCTGCAATGCGCAACAATCAGCGATCTCGCTTAAAGATCGCCTTTTAGAGATATATCAAGAAAAATTGATATGTCAATCATTTTTTTAATTCTTAGAAGTCCCGTACATGAGCCTACTTAGGTATGTCGTCCAGGTCACAAAGCCAAGCCGAGATCGATCAACGCATCAACAACAGTCAATATGTTTCAGTAGGATTCTCTATGCCGTCATCAATCTGTATCAACAACACCGAGGAGCGGATTGAAGGGTGGCGAACCGTCGGTAGTCTGACAAGTACTGCTCTAGCGCTACGAGCTGTGTCAGATCGAGACTGTAATACATCCAGCGGCCCTCTTGTCTGGCGCGCACTAATCCCGCTTCGCGTAACGTCTTGAGGTGGAACGACAGCTTGGATTGATTGACGTTAAGGCGATCGCAGAGATCGCACACACACAGCTCGCTTTCTCGCAGCGTTTCCAGAATCTGCAAGCGCAGCGGATCGGCTAGCGCTCGAAATCCGGCAACAACAGAGCTGGCGTCTACAGAGGATGCGGTCATGGAAACTGAGTAACTCTTGAAGGGGATAGCGGTAACGTGAGACGGCAAGAGCGGAAAAACTAGCTGTAAAAAGGGCGGCAGCGCCCGAGGACAACTGCCGCCACACCAGAGGTCTACCAAGCGGTTTGCCTAAACTTTTTGGGTTGCCGCCTTGCGCTGGGACTCAGTCGCAGGAGTGGAGTTGAGTGCGAAGTAGAGGCGATTGAGAGCATTCATATAGGCGTTTGCAGACGCCACAATGATGTCTGTGTTGGCAGCATGGCCGGAGAATGTGCGTCCCAAGCTTTCATGATGCAAGCGAATGGTTACCTCTCCGATCGCATCAATTCCAGCAGTCACAGATTGAACGGAATATTCAATCAGTCGATTGGGCACCTGCACGATTCGATTCGTTGCCTTATAAACCGCATCCACCGGGCCAGTACCAACTGCCGCATCGGTCAGCTCTTCACCGTCGGGGGTAAGAACCGTAACGGTGGCAGTGGGAATTTCGCGATCGCCACAGCTCACCTGCACTCGCTCTAGCTTAAACAGCTCGGGAACCTGGCGAATTTCGTCGTTGACGATCGCTTCTAAATCCAGGTCACTGATTTCTTTCTTCTTATCTGCCAGCTCTTTAAAACGAATGAAGGCTTTGTTCAGCTCCTGCTCGGACAAATCGAATCCCAGCTCTTCCAACCGAGTGCGGAAGGCATTGCGACCGGACAGCTTGCCCAACACGATGCTATTGTTCTGCAAACCAATAGTCTGGGCATCCATGATTTCGTAAGTCTGGCGATGCTTCAGCACCCCATCCTGGTGAATCCCAGATTCGTGGGAAAACGCATTGGCCCCCACGATCGCCTTGTTCGGCTGCACTAACATCCCGGTCAGGTTCGACACCATACGGGAGGTGCGGTAAATCTCTTGCGTGCGGATGCCTGTCAGGGGCTTGTCGGACTCGACCGGCAGACCAAAGTAGGGATTGTAGTAAGGACGGCGCACGTGTAGCGCCATAACGATTTCTTCAAGCGAAGCATTACCGGCCCGTTCTCCAATCCCGTTAATGGTGCATTCCACCTGGCGAGCACCATTCTTGATGGCCTCTAGGAAGTTGGCAACGGCGACACCGAGATCGTCGTGACCGTGAACGGAAATAATCGCACGATCGGCGTTGGGAACATTCTCACGAATGCCGCGAATAATGCGCCCAAATTCCTCCGGCATCGTGTAGCCGACAGTATCGGGAATATTGATGGTTTTGGCCCCTGCCCGAATGGCAGTCTCCAGAACCTGATACAGAAACTCAGGATCGGAGCGACCGGCATCTTCAGGAGAGAATTCCACATCCGGAATGAGGGAGACCGCATGAGACACCATCTCTTCCACCGTGGCCAGTACCTCAGCCCGCGTCTTGCGCAGCTTGTACTGCATGTGGATATCGGACGTGGCGATGAAAGTGTGAATGCGTCCGTGGACCGCTGGAGCCAACGCTTTAGCAGCCGTCTCAATATCGTGGCGGGTGGCGCGGGCTAAACCGCAAATGGTCGGGCCATCCTCGGTACCGACGTCCTTGGCGATCGCCTGTACGGCCTCAAAATCGCCGGGGCTGGCGAAGGGAAAACCGGCTTCAATGATGTCAACGCCTAGACGAGCGAGCTGGCGGGCGATGGTTAGTTTCTCTTCCCCATTTAGTGTGGCACCAGGGGACTGTTCGCCGTCCCGCAAGGTGGTGTCAAAAATTAGGACGCGATCCTGTTCGGGGGGAGTGAGGATATCACCGGGTTTAGCTACAGCAGGCTCCATATCGAAATCATTCCGACTTTGAGTAAGTTTCTACATTCTGGCACGAACAACTCGCGCTGTCGCCAGGATTACTGAGGAATTAGACCTGACAATACCTTAACCGTTCGATGCTGGAGTTGGGCTGAATAGTTCTCTCCCAACTGCCCCGATGTCTGGCGCTTTCGTCTGCAACTTGTATGCTGGCTGTTGGCTGCGGATCGCTTGGCAATGTAGGGGATTTCGACGATCTCAACGCTCAAATCCCGTCTAATTGAACGTCACAGTATGAGTCATTTTGCTCGTCACAATGACTCTCTTTCATCCGACGTACTGCTTCCCAGCTATTGGTCTTCTCTGGCGAGATTCCTATTCACCAAAGGTTTCTTCCCTAGCCGTTAACGACACGATTGTTCAACGATGCATCTCCCTTCTTTTATCTGGCTCTGGCGCGCGGCAGCGTGGTCGATGGGGGGGACGATGGTCCTCTATATCGTTCAAATAGTATTGGGACTATTGGTGAGACGGCAGCGTATCGATCGGGACGCCTCTAAGCGAGTCTGGTTTCGCCACTGGCATTTCTGGGCTGGCATCGCCATGCTGGGGTTGATTCTGCTGCTATTGGCGATCGGCATTGTGGGCACGCTGGGTCACTTTGGCAGCTTGGGACATTCTTGGCACTTACCTGCTGGACTGACGGTAGTGGGGTTGGCGCTCGCTTCTGCCATTACCGGTAGCAGAATTCATTCCGATCGCCCCAAATCCCGCATTATTCATCTCAGCATCAACGGAGCGTTAGCCATTTCCCTCCTACTGGTTCTAGCCAGCGGTTGGACAGTGGTTCAAAAATACTTGCCCTAACCCGTTAAAACTCCTCTTTGGTTCTGCCATCTCCGAAATACAGCTTTTAGGATGTAAGTGGTCTCGTAACGGTATGCATGGCCTACATCGACATTGCTGGAGTCCCACATTATTACGAATGGATTGTAGAGGGTGGAGCAAATACCCCCAGCGGCAACCGACCGGTTATGGTGTTCGTCCACGGGTGGGGGAGTTCGGCCCGCTATTGGAGGGCGACTGCACGTGCCCTGTCAGATACCTACGACTGCTTGCTATACGACATGCGGGGCTTTGGGCGATCTTCTGCTCGCGCTCAGTCGGCACCATTGCCCTATAACGACCCGCGCGATGACGCCTATGCTCTGGAGCGCTATGCCAGCGAACTGCTGCAGTTGTTAGACACGTTGAATGTGTCACAAGTGTCGGTGCAAGCCCACTCGATGGGATCTTCGATCGCTGCCCTCCTAATCAGTCAAGCTCCGGAGCGCATTCAGCAGGCAGTATTTGCCTGCGGTGGTGTCTTCGATTACAACCCACTCACCTTTGGCCTCTTCCAGCGCATTGGCGGCATTGTCGTGCAAATCCGCCCCGACTGGATAACTCGCATTCCGGGCATGGATCGCCTCACCATTGCCCGGTTCGTGCACAAGATGCCCGAACAACCCATCCGCCAAGAATTTTTAGAAGACTACATGTTGGCGGACATTACTGCTGGACTGGGAACTCTCTACACCAGCGTTAGTAAGCATGCCAGCATCGCACAGCCCGAAGCCTACAGCGGCATCCGCTGTCCAACTCTGATCGTGTCTGGCGAAAAAGACATCATTATTCCGTCTGAATTGGGTCAAAAAGCGGCGGCCCTCAACGACAACATCCATCACGTAGAAGTGCCAGGGGTAGCCCACTTGCCCATGTTGGAGGCGTCGCAAGAGTATCTCAAACTGGTACGGGAATTCTTGGTTCCGACAGCTCCACACTGAAGCAGCCTCAACTAAAGCAACGCCTTGCATACAGTGAGACACCGAATTAGCGGCTGAATAAACGACCGAACATCCCCTTCTTGGCCGGTTCCGGCTGCGGCTGCGATCTCGAACTGCTCGCCTGCTGGGTCGATGACCGATTGGATGCCCCTGCAGAAACGGTCTTTTTCCCCGTATCGTTCAGCTTGGCTGCAGCCTTGTCATGCTTGGGGTCGAGCTTGAGCGCCCGTTGGAAGTCTTGACGAGCCCTTGGAGAATTATTGTTTTTTTGGTGGGCCAACCCCCGCTCGTAGTAGTAATCCGCGTTATCGGGTTCATCAGCGATCGCAATGTTCAGGAACTGAATGGCTTTCTTGTACTGCTTTCGCGCCATCATATTTTTGGCTTGTTCGTAGCGCTTTTTGCTTGCTTGTATAACAGGCTCGGGTTCGGGAGCGGGTGGAGCAGCACTGCGGGGTGGAGCGGTCGATGCTTGTGCGGATGAGATAGGTGCAGATGAGGTAGGCGCAGATGGGGCGGGTTGCGCGGGCTTGGATGCGTAGTTGGTGCGATGGGGATTAACCGACAGTTGGGTTGTTTTGGGGGAGCGCGTCAAGCGAGAATCCGCACTGCTGGAAGATGCAGCCGTTGGAGCCGTCGTCGGAGTAGGCCGTGGAGCAGAAACCGAAGGAGCTGCCACTTTGAAACCGTTGCTCAAGAGTAAATAAGCCAAATTAAGCTTGCTCAGCTCTTCAGTGCAGGCAAGAGACTTGTCTAAATCTTTGTATTGGTGTGCGGCCAAGTTGAGAATCGTGTCGCTGTACTGGGTTTCCAGATCGGCGGCGTTTAATAGCGTGTCAACGTACGTGGATTGGGGCCACACTTCGCTAGGAGGAAGAGACAACAGGCGCTTGGCCCGCAGTCGCAGCACTTCCCGATACTCAACCCGATCTTTTTCACGGTTAAGAACCTCGCTGGCGGGGCTAATGAGTTTTGAAAATAGCCAGTTTGCGGTTTCTCGCTTGTCCGACTGTCCGATGTACCGATCCGGGTGCAGTTGTTTTGCCGTGTTCAGATACCCTTTGCGAATCAGCCGTTGATCGGCATTGAGAGGAACACCCAGGATAGCGTAGTAATCGGGCTCGTAATGGGCCAGACCCGACTCTAGCTTTGGTGTGCCCGCAAATGTCATAGTTCCCACTTCTCCAAAATGGTGGTTAGAGTTCCGTTCTGTTCTAAGGTGGCGATCGCCTCATCAATCGCCTGCTTAATGGAAGTATGCTCAGCTTGTACATTGTGGGTGAGCCAATGTTCCCAACTGCCCTGGTAGGGGTTGTCAAGACTGAG